>JBJYWH010000131.1:0-6189 GCA_046259355.1 Anaerolineales bacterium | reverse complement strand
TCCAAGCTTTACGCCCAGAACGCTGCCCATGTGACCGGTGACCGCACCGTGGTTGGTGTCGAGCCGATCCGACAATGGTACCAGGACGTATTTACCGAATTGCTGCCGGATGCGAGGTTCGAGGTGCTGGGAAAGACAGGTGAAGGCCGGTCCAGACACTTCCTCTGGCGTGCAGAAAGCTCACGCGGCCGGGTAGTCGACGGAAATGATACGCTTGGAATCGTCGATGGCCGTATCCAGTATCACTATACCTATTTCACCGTCCATTGAATCTGTAATGAGGAGAATCAGAAACTCCCGGCTCGAAGTCCGGGAGTTTTCATTATTCCCTGGCCCGGGTGTCTGCGTTCTGCCGGCTCCCCGGCCACGATCCGAGATAGAATAATCCGGCCCCCAGGATGCTGGCGATGATCAAGCTAGCTGCCTCCAGGCCGGAAGGATCTCTGGAAAGGAGGATTCCCGCCGCTGCGAACGTCACGATCTGCCCCGACTGCACCCGGCGTGGATTAATCCGTTCTCCGGTCGCATCACAGATGCTCTTCATGGTTGAAGATCGGATCAGAAGAGGCAGGAAGATCATGACCGCAACAAGCTCCCAGATCAGATCGGTGCTGAAAATGTGAGGCGCAGCTGCAGTGGGACCGACCAGGAATCGCAGAATGGACAGGAGGATCAATCCGAGTCCCACGTAGCGGTGACGCAGAAGCGGTTCGGATAGAACCCCATCCAGGATGAATGCTAGGCCGGCGACGACGCCCAGAGTCCAATCGAAGGTCCACAGCATCCAGGAGGAAAAACCGGCGACGGCCAGGGTATCCAGCCAGCGTGCCGGCAGCCCCGTGGTTCGATTTAGGATCCGCAGCACAGCCATTAGCCAGAAGGCGACCAGCAGATTGGCTTCTGGAAGGATAATAACGGCGGCGGTGCCAAGAACCAGGGAGAGGAAAGCGGACAGCTCATGATCCGGATCAATTTCCCTGGTCAAGGCCCATGCGATGAAAGCAGCCAGTGCCAGCCGGGCACCAAAGAGGAGGCCTCCCAGCACCGCTTCCCCTTGCAGCCATGCCAATGCGGCTCCGGCAGCAAACAGGATGGGCATGAGGATCAAAACCGCCCGATTCGTTGGATAGGTCGGATCGAGTGCGCGGGCTACGCTCGAATACTTGTACGGATTCATGGCCTTCTTGATCTCTATCTACGCACTCTCGTCTTCCGTGGGTAGAATTTCCCAACTCAATTCAATCGGCATCACGTCTCGAAACATCGCCTGGGCCGGGCAGTATTTCGTTTCGGAAAGTTCAACTGCCCGCGCGAGCGCGGCTTCTTCCACATTATTCCCGCGGACCACATAATGGATCCTCGCTGCCGTGAAGACCTTTGGATGTTCTTGGGCGCGATCGGCATGAACCTCAACCCGAAACTCGTGCACATCCTGGCGTTTCTTCTGGAGAATAGAGATCACATCCATGGCTGTGCATCCTGCCAGACCAATGGCGATCAACTCCATCGGGCGGAATCCATCGTCATCTCCGCCTACGCCGGGATCTGCCCCCAGCGGAAGTTCAAAGCCTGTATTCGCCGATCCTGTGAAGCTCATGCGTCCATTCCACACGACTTTCGCATCCATTCGAATCTCCTTCCATGAATTACTGAAATAATGGCGTAATGCTGGACTCGAGCTTTGAGAGACAGGTCGCGCCGCTCCAGGCGAACCGAACTTCACCGGTGGGATCGATCACGATCGAGTAAGGCAAAGAGACCGTGTTCAGGGCCCGCAAGGATTTTTCCTGGGGATCGAGCCAGACGGGGAAGGTCAGTTCTGCCTGTTGTTGAAATTCTGAGACGACGGTAGACGATTCGCCGATATTCACGGCGAGAACGGTGAATCCCTCTGACTTATGGCGTTCGTAGTATTCTTTCAGGTCGGGCATTTCTGCTCGACATGGCGGGCACCAGCTGGCCCATGTATTGAGCAGCACAACCTGCCCCTGGTAGTCTTCCAGCCGCACGGTATTGCCCGCCAGATCGGTCAATTCCAGATTCGGGGCCGGAAATTGAAGCGCTGCCGGCTGGACACAAGCCCGTTCAGATTCGGCCGCTGTCAGTGCCCCGGGTGAGTCTACATGGATCAGCACCCGCCACAGCATGGCCAACCCGATGGAAAACAAGCCTATCGCGAGAAGGAAAAAGGGCAGTGCACGTTTCATGATTCGTTAACCAAAAGGAACCTGGCGTTCGTTTCGAATGGATATTTGTCTTTGCTTGAACCCGCTGGCCGCACGGGCCATCGGATGGGTCATCAGGTGAAAGCGCCACATACCCGGTAACTGCATTGATCACATACCAGGTTCAGAAGCCCGTCATAATCAAGCCGTCCTCTTCCACATACCGGGCAGATTGCCCCGCGACGGGGTTCCCTCGTAACCTTTTCGCGAGCACTTCCATCCTGCCGGGATGCGCGCTCGGCATGTAACCGTGCTGGTTGTGATTTCTTTGGCACATTCAGATCCGGTTGAAATCAGCCTACCCAGTCATTCAAGTCGAGCGTGTAGAAAAGTCTTGTTCGAACGTCTTCCGGCAAATCAAGCTGCTGTTCTTGCTGCCGGTAGAGATGGATGGTTTGGCGCAGCGTGTCGACCATGATGCGGCAGTCGGGACATTCAGCCATATGTGCTTCGATGGCAGCACAGATCGCTTCTTTCGCTTCGCCGTCGATGTAATCAGAAAGGCCGTACAGCATTTCTCCGCAATTGAGATGCTCACTCATGCTCAATCGCCTCCAGACGATCGCCAAAATATGCGCTCAACTTGTCACGAAGCTCAAGCCTTGCCCGCAGGAGCCGTGTCTTCACGGCGGATTCCGATATTTCCAGGATCTCAGCCGTCTCGCGCGTGGATAATCCCTGCAGATCCCGCAGCACGAAGGCGGCTCGAAGTGCTGAAGAAAGCTCATGGATCGCCTGATCCAACTGGGCCTGGGCTTCGCTGGTCATGAACTCCGATTCGGGCAGGCAGCACCAATCCTTCAGTTGCCTCGGCATGCTTTCGCCGTTGTCGATCTGAACCGGTTCATCGACCGAGACCATCTCGGGTTCGTTCTTCCGCAGGCGCATCAAGGCTTGATTGGCCGCAATCCGATAGAGCCATGTGCTGAGCTGGGAACGGCCCTCAAACTGCTTCAGGTGGCGGAATGCGTTGATAAATGTTTCCTGCAGTACGTCCTCCGCTTCTTGCGGATTCCCAAGCATCCGCAGTGCCAGACGGTACAACTGAGGTGAATAAGCGTTTACCATGGCCGCAAAAGCTTCCCGGTCCCCGGATTTGAGATCATTGAGTGAAATATCTTGTTCTTTATCCATTGGATGCAGGAATCACCTTAAAAGTTGCCTGTTTGAATGTGTGCGCGCTAAAGTATACCCTATGCGGTCTCCCCCTTTACCGCATGACTGGCGTCATGTAAACGAATGCCCGGGGATCATCCGGCTGGCCGGCCCGTTTTTTGAGGAGGGTTCGCTTCTATGGATCGTGGTCGAAGCACCTGGGTTGTGAAGACAGGGCCTTTTCTGACTGCTTATCAACCTGACACGAAGACATTCAAGATGACGGCACAGGAAGGCTATCCCGCCTTCGAGCAGGCGATGTACTGCTTGCTGCTCCATGAAGCAGGAGGAGAGGTCCGTCATGCGTTCTTGCCTTCTGGAGAACCCCGAGCCGCGAGTACCGACCTGGGTGCAGGCTATTCTGCTTATGAGCTCGACCTTACGGGTGAGTCTAGCACAGGCCTGGATGGGGTACTGCAGCTGGCCTGGCAGGATGACGGTGCCCGCATGCTTTGGCGGCTGGAGATCCACAATCACGCTTCCGCAGCCGTAGCGCTGAACTGCCTTCTATTTGATATTGGGAGGGTAGAAGTTACTCCGCCCAGCCACCCCTCAGCGGACCTCCGGGCGAGATCCGAAGAAGAACTGCTGTACTTCCATCATGGCTGGCAGAGTTGGAGCCACGCCGGATGGCTGCCGCTCACAGAGGACGTCCCCACTACCCGTTTGGGCGTTTTCACACGACCCATGCAGCTCGCCCAGGGCTTTCCCGTGATCCCGGGGGCCCGGGTCTCCGATATGTTTACCCTGGTCATCCATCGGAACACTCGCAACGGATTCCTGGCCGGCTTTTTAACGCAGAAATTGGCGTTCGGACAGATTCTCTTGCAGCCGGGATCTTCTGGCCTGCGGCTGCAATTTGCCGCAGCAATGGATGGAGTCGAACTCAGGCCGGGTGATCGCTTCCAATCGGACTGGTGTTCTCTGGAGCCTATCCGCGGGTCGAGCCTGGAGCCCGAGCGCGGTTTCCTTCAAACCGCAGGTATTTTGAATCATGCCCGCACAGCGGCTGATCTCCCCGTGGGTTGGTGCACCTGGTATTACTACTACGGAAAGGTCCGGCAGGAGGATGTTGTCGAGAATACAACATGGATTTCGGAGAATCTTGATCGACTGCCGCTGCAGCTGGTGCAGGTCGATGATGGGTTTCAAGCCAAGATTGGGGATTGGTACGATCGGGCAGATTCCTTCCCGGATGATATGAAATTGGTGGCGGATTTCATTCATGCGCATGATCTGCGGGCTGGAATCTGGCTGGCTCCCTTTCTCGTTCATCCCGGATCCAGGGTTAGCAGGGAGCATCCTGAATGGATCCTGCGGAACGCAGCTGGAAAGCCGGTTACTGCCGGATGGGGTTGGAACAGCTTCCCGCGTGTGCTCGATATTACCCATCCAGAAGTCCTACTCCACCTGGAACGCCTGATTCGCACCGTGACCCATGAATGGGGATTTCGTTATCTCAAGCTGGATTTCCTTTGCGCCGGGGCCATTCCGGGTCACTATCATGATTCTTCGAAGCCACGCGCAGCTGCATTCGTCCGGGCGCTGCAAACCATACGAGACGCGGCCGGGGACGAGGTCACGCTCGTGGGTTGTGGCTGCCCGTTGGGGCCGGCGATCGGGATTTTCGATGCAATGCGTATCGGTCCGGATGTGGCTCCTGCCTGGCAGCCGAAGCTGGGCCTGATCTCAAAATGGATCGAGGACGATCCAGGGTTGCCTGCGGCTCGAAACGCCATTCGGAATACGCTCGCACGGGTCGGCCAGCACCGCCGCTGGTGGATCAACGATCCTGATTGTTTACTTCTGCGCGAGGACAACTCACGACTTTCATCAGTCGAGACGAAAACCCTTGCGACAGCCATTGCCCTTTCAGGCGGAGCGTTGATCCTCTCGGATCGGCTGTCCGCGCTCGGCGATCTCAGGGTGGCCTGGGCTGGAAAGCTGCTGCCTCCACTCCAGACCGAGGGGCATCTTGCGTCATGGTGGGAGTCTTCGGGATTAACCACCCTGGTCCTCGAATTGCAGGGCACGATTGGCTCCTGGTTTCTCATCGGAATCTTCAACCTTGGGGAGCATGAACTCGTGTGGACGTTGGACCGGTCCCGGATCGGAGTCGAAGAGCATGCTGCTCTCCATTGCCTTGAGTTCTGGGCCGCGCGCTACGCTCGAATCGCGGCCCATGAACATCTGCAGCTTGAGATCGAGCCCCATGGCAGCCGCTGCCTGTCGCTGCGTAAAGACCAGTCTGGTCCACAATGGGTCGGGAGCGACATCCATATATCCCAGGGCGCTGAAGTTCACAACTGGGTTGCCGGTGATGATCGGCTGTCTTTCGAGCTCGGTTTCCCCAACCGGCGCATGGACGGCAGCTTCTGGGTAGAACTCCCGGGAGCTGTCACGGAATCGTGGTTAAATGGGGATCGATTGCTCCCGGACAGTATTCATCAACGTATCGTTCGTTATAATGTGCGGCTGGGTGGATCCACGAAGGTGGACATTCAGTGGCGCGAGAGCTGGGCATGACGATCGATCAGACTGTGGTTGTGGTTAATCTTGTATTGCTGCTGGCCGGGGCTGCGGCCGTTGCCATCGGCATTTTCCAGATTCGATCAGCCAGCAGACTGCGCTATTTCTTGCTCCGCCGGGAGCGGATCCTGGCCGGCTGGCGACTGGTTGGATTGGGTGCTTTGCTCCTTCTTAGCGGCCTTGCGGTCACTCGATTCGGTCGCCAGGCTGCCTATGTCATCGTCCGGCCGACGCCTTCCGTGACACCCTCGCCGACCGTCACGCGGACACCGACGATCAC
>JBJYWH010000130.1:0-16220 GCA_046259355.1 Anaerolineales bacterium | reverse complement strand
AGCTCCCTCGGTTGGGCCACCTCCTTCATGCTATGCATTGATTGTCCCCTTGGTTTGTAGAGCAGCCCTCCTGTCCCGGAGAGTGCCTGCACGAGGCGCATCGAAACCACGGCTGCAGTCAGAGCATCGGGTTTAGTAACTCTTCCAGCTCATAGCCGTCTGCGCCCCTCTTTTAAGCGTGCACTATCCTAGCATTCTCGGGCCGGCCCGGTCAATAAGGTGAGAATATTTTAAGGTCGGAGACGTGATATCGCCCGGACGCGTGGGAGCCGGCCCGCAGGCCGGCCCCCGACTCTCCCTCCGCCGTTGATCAGGCGGTGGAACGTCCCTATCTTCGCGCCATTCGCTCCCCAGGACAAATCCAGAATCCGTCGATCGCTCGCCGCCTCCCTTAAAACGAACACCCCGCTGCCCCGTCTGGACGGCCAGCCGGCCGGCGTGGTATCATCACGCTATGGCCAAGAAACAGAAGAAACCCAGGATCTCCCAGCGCCAGATGCGCAAGATACGCGTCCAGCAGGCGATCTTCGGCTTGATCGCGTTGATCGTCATCGCCTCGATGGTCCTTGCCCTTATCACCTGATCCACGGACGCGGTACACTTTCTCAGCAACACCCGGTTCATGGAGGCCCACGCCTCCGCCTGACCGCCACGCCAAGGAGGAGATTTCCGCATGACACAGGAACGTGAAGCCCTGATCGCATTCGGCGGCAAGCCGCAGACCGTGATCGGACCCGACCTCAAGGTCGGAGACGAAGCCCCGCACTTCATCGCCGTCGGGGACGACTGGAGCCGGGTGAACCCGATCGCCGAGTCCGCCGGGGCAGTGCTCATCCTGCTCGCCCTGCCCTCGCTCGAAACCGGGGTCTGCGACCGCGAGACGCGCACCTTCAACGAGAAAGCTGCCGGGCTGGATGAAGACGTGCGGGTCATCGCCCTCAGCCACGACACGCCGCTGACCCAGAAGAAGTGGTGCGCCGCAGCCGGGGTCGAGCGCGTCACCACGCTTTCCGACCACGTGCTGGGTGACTTCGGCCCCAAGTATGGCCTGCTGATGAAGGAGACCCGCCTGCTGCGGCGGGCGGCTTTCGTCGTCGACCGGGAAGGGGTCCTGGTCTACGTCGAGTACCTGGCCGAGAACGGCATGGAGCCCGATTACGAGGCCGTGCTTGCGGCGGCCCGGGCCGCGCTCTGAGCCTTTCCACCCAATCCATTGACTAGTACCAGAGTTAGGGGCGCGCGGCGTAACAGCCGCATGCCCCCTGCGTTAATCGCGATACCAGTGATTTCGCTCGCCGGGCGCCACAGCCCTTCGCAGGCCGCTGCGGCCCCTCCGCCGGACAGCACCTCCAGCTCCTCCCATACACCTGGAGACCGGCGCCCGGCGCGAAAACCTGGCCAGGCCGGCCCGACAAGGAGGCCAACAACCTGCAAGCTCCTTGTAAGGTCGGAAGCGGAAAGCCTGTGCTATGCTGTTGATGGTTTAGCTGAACAGGTATAGACAACCGCTCGCTGACCTGGGGCGACATCCAGGAATACTCAAGGAAAGGAGACCGCACACATGTTATTCGCACCGAAGGAAAAGGGACAAGGTCTGGTAGAGTACGCACTGATCCTCGTTTTGGTCGCAGTCGTTGTCATCGTGATCCTGGCGCTGCTCGGACCGGCCATCGGCAACGTCTTCAGCAACATCGTGACCAACATCTAAATCTTATCCGAACCAGATTACTACTCTCCCTCCAAGGTCCAGGGCCCTATCTTCGGATAGGGCTCTGGGATTCATCCACCCTGTCCTTGCGAGCGAAGCGCAGCCATCGGTTGTGGATGAAGGTCCTCCCTGATCTTCGACGAACAGGCCAAACGATGGCTTCGTCGCCTTACGGAGCCTCGCCATGACATACCAAATCAATCTGCCTTCCCGCGGCATCCCATGCCGAGGGAAGCTCGGGGAAGCACGCAGGGGAATCGACGCCCGCCCTTCCACTTGTGACATCTGTCACCTGACGCGGCGCCAGCGATGCGGTACCCTCGTGCCCGACCGCAGGGATACAACGAAAGAACATGGACCTCTCACCGGCTGCTGGATCCTCCTCGCCCACCTTCGACCGCCGTACGTGCGGCCCGCTCGAACTGCTCCGTCTGATGGCGGACATCGTGCGGTCCAGCCCGGACCTGCGAGGGCACGCGGGTGAATCCACGATCGACCACGCCTTCCTGGAGCGCGTGATGCTGGCCGTATCCCAGGTCAACGCCTGCCGCTACTGCCTCTACGGCCACACCCGCGCCGCGCTCAGCGCCGGCGTGCCGCGCGAGGAGATCACCGCCCTGATGGATGGGGATCTCGCCGGCTCCCCGCCCGAACAGGCGGTCGCGCTGGCCTACGCCCAGCACTACGCCGAAACGCGCGGGAAAACCGATCCGGCAGCCACCCAACGCCTGACGGACGAGTACGGCGGACGGGGCGCAGCCCGCATCCAGGCCGCCATCCACATGATCACGCTCGGCAACCTGCTCGGCAACACTTTCGATGCCTTCATCAGCCGCCTGCGCGGCCGGCCGGCGCGCCAGGGGAATATCCTCTCGGAGCTGGCGGCGCTGCTGGTCGCAATCCTGGGCGTGATCCCGCTCGGGGTTTTGATGATGCTGAGCATGCTGCTCGGCCGCAGAACCAGGCCGCCGGCCAGCCCCCTGCCCGAAATCGACTGAACCCTTCCCGGCACCATGCTCCGTGCCGTCCCGCGGTGTCCTGTGCCGAGAGACACCCACGATGTCATGGCGGGCGAAGCGAAGCCATCGGTTGTGGATGAAAGTCCTTCCTGCTCCTCGACGTACTGGCCGAACGATGGTTTCGCCGCCTGCCGGCTCCTCGCCATGACATGACGATGCCGGACGGCACCCGGCCATGATACAAAAAAGCCGCCAGGAGCATGCTCCCGGCGGCTTCGCATTCGATTGTAAAGGATCCGCTATGGGAAGCGCGTCAGCACCGTCGCCGGCGTGGGAATCGCCACCCGGTCCCCGGTCTCGAGCGCGGCCGGCGCCTTGCCGGCTTTATCGCTGGCGCTCTGGAACACGGCCACCGGCGTGCCGGCCTCGGTGTACTTCCGCTCCAGGTAGGCCTGGCCGAGCAGGTAGCCCTCCGAGTCGACCGCGCAGGAGGTCACCTTGCCGATCACCTTCCCGCGGGCATCCACGACCGGGTCGCCGTAGTGCGCCATGCGCACGCCCTTCTCGTCGAAGCGGAAGCGCACAACTTCCCCGCCCCGCCCCGCCTCCTGTGCCAGGAAGGCTTCCCGGCCAATGAACCAGGGCTTGTAGGTCTTCACATAGGCCCCGAAACCGGCGTCGCCCACACCCAGCGCCATCGGGCCGGCCATCTCGTGCCCGTACAGTGGCAGCCCGGCTTCGGTGCGCAGCGAATCGCGCGCCCCCAGGCCAATCGGCTTCAGGCCGAACGGCTCGCCTGCCTCGATCAGGGCTTTCCAGAGCTCGACGCTCTTCTCCGGGTGGACGAACAGCTCGTAGGCCACCCGTTCACCGGTGTAGCCGGTGCGGCTGACGATCAGGTCGAGCCCGGCGAAGGTCCCGTGCATCACGCCCGCCCAGGGCAGCTTGCGGAGCGCCTCGGCGACATCCGCCTTCGGCTTGAGCGCCAGCAGGATCTCGCGGCTCTTCGGCCCCTGCAGCGCGATGTCAACCCGCATCGCTTCGCCTTCGGCCGGGTCGCGCAGGTTGCGCAGCGTGCAGTCCAGGCCATAGGCCTGCGCGCCGGGGCGGTCGGCGTCAACCCGCACCTGGCCGGCAAGCACCGCATTCAGCCAGGCCCAGTCCTTGTCATCGTTGGAAGCGTTCACCACCACCAGGAACTCGGCCTCGCCGTGGCGGTAGACCATCGTGTCGTCGATCACGCCCGCTTGCGGATCGAGAAACTGCGCGTAGAGCGATTCGCCCACCGCCAGGCTGGCGACGTCGTTCGTGACGACCGAATCGAGGAAGGCGCAAGCCGATGGGCCTTCCACCTGGTAGACGCCCATGTGGCTGACGTCGAACAGGCCGGCCGCCTGGCGCGTGGCGTTGTGCTCTTCAAGCACCGAGCTATACCAGACCGGCATATCCCAGCCGGCGAACGGCACCATCTTGGCCCCCGATTCCTTGTGGATCTCGTGCAGCGCGGTCTCTTTGACCGGCGGATCCTGCGGCTCCTGCCACTCGAAGGCCGGCAGGGCTTTTGCACCGCTCTTGCCCATCCGCAGGTACCAGGGCTTGAGCTCACCGCCGCCATCGGCCTGCGCTTCCGGCATCTCCGCCGCGCCGCCGGCGATCTTCACGACCACCGGGCCGGGCAGCTTGCGCTCCAGGTCGCCCTCACCGAGTTCGACGAACCCATCCGAAAGATCCCGCAGCCACGTCAGCGCTTCCGCAGCGTGCTCGCGGGCGACGGTCAAGCGCCAGCCGGCTTTCTTCTCCCGGTGGATCACCGCCGGGCAGTTGCCTTCGGCCAATGCCAGGTTCGTGCTCAGGCTCTCGCCTTCGGCCATACGATCCGTGCGGGCCGAGGTAACCCAGCGCAGCAGCGATTCCGCGTCGCCTTCCAGTTCCATGACCGTGAAAGGTTCCTGCGGGACGGGATCGTCCCGGTAGTAGAAATGGGGGTAGCCGTAATCGACCGGCTCGAAGTCGATCCCGGCCTCCGTCGCCATGTCGCGCACGGCTATCTTCACCTCGTGCAGCACGGTCGGGTCGACCTTCGCCCGGCGCATCGGGCCCTTGCGCCCGGCCAGCGAATACGGGGTGCAGGCTTTGAGCAAGCGTCCGATCAGCGTCGCCAGTTCCACGACCTGCTCTTTCTTGAAACCGCGCTGGGTGATCCAGGAGGTGCCCATGCGGATGCCGGAAGGATCGGCCGCCGAGCGATCGCCCGGGATCGTGTTGCGGTTGACGACGATTCCGGCCAGGTCGAGAATGCGGGCCGCCATGTCGCCGGACAGCGCCGTGCCGTCCGGTCCTGTGACCGAGCCGCAGTCGAGGTTCATCAGGTGGGTGTCGGTCCCGCCGAAGGGGATGCGGAAGCCGTCCCCGGCCAGCGCGGCGGTGAAGGCGATGCAGTTCTCGATCACGTTCACCTGCAGCTGCTTGAACGTCTCGGTCGTGGCCAGCTTGAACGCCACCGCCTGGGCCAGCATGGTGTTGATATGGGGGCCACCCTGCTCGCCCGGGAACACGGCCCGGTCGAGCTTCTTCGCCAGCGCCGGCTTGTGGGTCAGGATGACCGCGCCACGCGGCCCGCACAGCGACTTGTGGGTGGTGAAGGTGACCACGTCAGCGATGCCGACCGGTGAGGGGTAGGCCTGGGCTGCGACCATGCCGGCGACGTGGGCGATGTCGGCCAGCAGGTAGGCGCCGACCGAATCGGCGATCGCCCGGAAGCGAGCCCAGTCGACTTTCCACGGGTACGAAGAGTAGCCGGCGATGATCATCTTCGGCTTGTGCTCGAGCGCCAGCTCGGCGACCGTGTCGTAGTTGATGCGCTCGGTTTCCGGGTCGACGTTGTAATGCACGATGTGATAGAACTTGCCCGACCGGTTGACGGACGAACCGTGCGTCAGGTGGCCGCCGTGCAGCAGGTTCATCCCCATCACGGTCGCGCCGGGTTCCACCAGCGCGAGGTATACCGCGTTGTTGGCCGGGGCGCCCGAGAGCGCCTGCACGTTGACATACAGCTGATCCGGGCCGATCTCGCGTGTGGCGAACGCTTCGGCGCACCGCCGCCGGGCGAGCGCTTCCACGATGTCGGCGTACTCGACGCCCTTGTAGTAGCGTGGGTCGGAATAGCGCCGGTATTCGGCCAGGCGTTGGCCCAGGTCGAGAATCTGCGCCTCGTTCATCCGGCGCGTCCCTTCGGGTGGATATCCCTCGGCGTAGATATTCTGGAACGCCGATGCCAGCGCCTCCCGGACCGCGTGCGGCGCGCTGCTCTCGGAGGGAATCAGGATCAGGCGCCGGTACTGGCGTTCGGCTTCGATTTCGGTCAGTTCGAAAAGATCGGGATCGAGATCTTTCAGCGTGCCGCGGAAGAGCATATCGGGCATGGTATTGAACTCCTGTGTGAACGCTGGGCTCGGATGATAGGCGCGCCAGGTCGCATTGTCAGACAATGTGATTCTAGTGCCGTGGGGAATGGAAGGTCAAGGACAGCCATCACAGGCTGCGCGGCGCTTTGTCCTGATCGACCCTACTGCCAATCCGGCGTGTTCACTCCATGCTGCCCCAGCTCAGCGGATAGTTCGGCCAGGTGGTGCTGGGTGTGCCGCAGCGTGTACAGCGCACGGCTGAGCAGCGTGGATCCGGTCCAGGGGAAGAAGGTCTCTTTTGCCTGCAGGTCCGAATCGACCAGGAAACGGGCCATCCTTTCTTCCACCCGTTCCAGATAAGCCAGCAGCTTCTCTTTCGACGGCAGGTGGGAGGCGTCCACATCCTCCCAGTTGACGCTTCCCAGCGGATCGCCCGACTGTACGCCGGCTTTGACCGTGCTGAAGAGGTCGATCGTCTGGGCGATGTGCAGCGCCACGGCGGCCGGACGCAGGCAGGGTTTCTCTCCCTCCCGCCAGCGTTCTTCCGGGCACGCGGCGAGGGTGTCCTTGAGCCGGAAATGCGTGCGCAGGAATTGATCGGCGAGCGCTTCCACCTGCGGCCCGGCATCGAACGCCTCCCACCAGGTTTCGGGTGCGATCAGCTCCCGGAAACGGGCATCCTCGTGCAGGAGCGCCAGGTCGCTGTCAAGCCGCGCCCAAGATTTCTGCCCCGGACGCAGCATGAGCGCCTGCTGGATTTCCTGCAGCGCGCCTTCGGCGTCGCCGGCGAGAGCCAGGCCGCAGGCGGCGTTGTAATGCGCAACACCCTGCCAGTTGGGACTCGCGTCCAGCGGCGCGACCAGGGCTGCCCATTCCGCCCATAATTGGCTGGTCTCTTTCGTGCGGCCGTGTTTCATGTAGAAATCGGAATAATGGATCAACTTATGGCTGTAGAACGTGCCCAGGCTTACCTGCCAGAAAATCTGGGTTTCAGATTGCATGGAAGGGCCCGTGAGCTGATCTTCGGTCAGTTTCTGCAGGGTCTGTTCCATCTTTGTGTGAGTCGTTTCCGCGAACGCCTCCATTTCCTCCCAGCTGAGGTCGGCAAGTTCCTGGTAGGCCATCAGGTTGGCGTGGTCATAGGGCGGCGTCTCTTCCAGCGCCTCACCCTGCAGCCAGCGCTCGACCTGCTCGCAGTGAAAATTCTGCCAGTAGTTGGCATGGCCGACAAAGTCCTTGGCTGACCATTGTTCAAACGTCCCCTGTTGCGACCTTTCCCCCTCCGATAATCCCGCCAGAAAAGCCTGTTCTGCCTCCCGGCTTTTCTGCAGGATGTGCAGCAGCTGCTCTTTCATGGTCATCTTCTTTCCTCCAGTTCGATCCTTTTCAGGGTCTCGGGCACACGTCCAGGGCTAACATCACTTCCAGGCCCGGAATGATCATCCAATATGAGTGGATCCCGTTTCCAGCGCACCTCCGGGTCCACATCTTCTCCTTAATCCTACCGACAATCCCGGTAGATCGTTCATTGCAGTTCCGGAAACAGGAAGCGCCCGGTCCATGCCCCGGGATCCAATCGGGTAGAATTCCTATGGCAACTTGTAAAAATTCGACTCTATTTCCATAAGGAAGGTTTTCCCGTGACGCTCCCACCCCTGCTGCCCGGCCTGCCCGTTCTGGGCAATGCCCTCGACTTCGGCCGTGATGCGGTCGATTTTCTGGAAAGCGGCTACCGGCAATTGGGGCCGGTCTACCGCTTCCGCCTCGCCAACCGACCGGCGGTGGCGCTGATTGGACCCGACCACAACCGCTTCGTGCTGGAAAATACCGACAGGCTCTTCACGATGCAGGACGGCTACCGCTTCTTGATCCCGATGTTCGGCCAGCGGGTCTTCTTCGTGGCCGGACATGAGGAATACAAGGAGCAGAAAGCCCTGATGCTGCCGGCTTTCCGCGGCCGCATGATGGCGAAATACATCGAGGTCATGCAGCGCGAGACCGAACGCTGGATGGATGAATTAGGGGATGAGGGCAGCGTGGATATCGTCGCGGCCTTCGAACGCCTGACGATGTACATCGCGGCCGGTGCGCTGCTGGGGGAGGCCTTTCGCGAGCGGCTGGGCGACCATTTTGCCGCCCTCTACCGCGACCTGGCGGCCGGCATCGAGTACCTGCTGCCGCCCAACCTGCCCCTGCCGCGCTTCATCCGTCGCGATCGCGCCAAGCGCAAGCTCGAACAGATGATCACCGCATTGATCGCCGAGCGCCGCGCCGACCCCACCCGCTACAACGACTTCCTGCAGATCTTTCTCGAGTCGACCTATTCCGACGGCAGCCCGGCACCGGACGAGGTGATCCTGGCCCTCGTGATGGGGCTGGTTTTCGCCGGACACGAAACGACAGCCGGCCATGCCAGTTGGGGCCTCGTCAGGCTCCTCCAGCACCCCGAATACCTGGGCCGGGTTCAGCAGGAGATCGACCGTACATTGGGCACCGACCCGGTCCTCGCCCAGGAGAACCTGCGGGATCTCGATCACCTCGATTGGGCGCTGCGTGAAACCGAACGGACAGATCCGGTGGCGCGCCTGCTCATCCGCACGACGATGCAGGACGTCGAGGTGAACGGCTACATGATTCCGAAGGGCTGGACGGTGTTCCTCTCACCGGCTGTTTCCCACAAGATGCCGGAGATTTTCTCCGAGCCGCAGCGCTGGGATCCGATGCGTTACAGCCCCGGCCGGGAAGAAGATCGCCGGCACCCCTATGCGCTGACCGGATTCGGCGGCGGGCCTCATAAGTGCCTGGGGATGAACTTCGCCTATACCGAGATGAAGGTGATCTTCAGCCTGCTGCTGGCGCGATACGACCTGGAGCTGGTCGATCCCGACCCGAAGACGGATCGCAGCCCGGCCACCAGCCGGCCGCAGCGGCCGTGCCTCGTGCGGTACCGGTCACGAGAGGCACTTCCCGCACCCCATGGGGGAGACCCCGGGTAGGAGTCGTCCTCCCTTTTGGTATCAGGTCGCGAAAGGTTGCCATGGCTTTTCCCCGTAAGCAGGCAGATTGCACTGCTTCGCTCGCAACGGTGTAAAAGGGGATGTCGCGGCACATCATATGCCTCTCCGAGCGCCACCGAGGGACTCCAGGGAATCCCCCTGCCAGCGCACGGCCTCGCCGGGCATGGCTGCCCCTGCATCCCGCGCCCGAACCCCTTCAAGCCCCTATGGTATAAAACGGATAGACCGACAGGGGAGGGATAACATGGCAGATAAGAAGGAAGATCCTCAAACGAATGGATCCTCAGGATTCATCCTGGGAATCATCATCGGGATCGGCATTGGCATCGCCCTGGACAACTGGGCGATCGGGATCGGTGTGGGGGTCGCGTTGGGCGCTGCCTTCGCGTCCGGCCAGCGAAGAAGAAAGGACACCGGAACGAAAACCGAAGAGTAGCCCTGCGGTAGGCGCGGACTACGCGGGGCTCATTCCAGGCCGGGCACATCCCCGCCGACGTACACCCAACGGTCGAACAGGGTCTGCAGGCTGCAGCCACAGGCACCTTCCGCCGCTGCCTGGAAGTCGGCCGCGTCGGCGATGCGGTACAGCTCCTGCTGGTAATAGGCCTGCAGGAAGCGCTTGAAATCGGCCTCGCCCAGCGTGTTCCGCAGCGCGTCGAAGAAGAGCGCACCCTTGAAGTAAACGAACACCGCGTACGCATTTTCACTGCCATACGCATCCACCGGCAATCCAATCGGAAGTTCAGGATCCGGCTGCTGGCGCACAACCGAGCGCAGGTCGCTCAGGAAACCCGCCGCCCGTCCCGTGCCCATTTCCTCTTCATAATAGAGAGCCGTCATGTAGGTGGCGGCAGCCTCGTCGAGCCATGGTTCGCGCAGCTGATCATCGCCGATCAACGCGTAGAACCACTGGTGCGCGACCTCATGCACGATGGGTTCGATCATCCAGCTGGTCCCGATCGTTCCCAGATAGACCAGCCCGGGATATTCGATTCCGCCGAATGCGCCAGGGGCATCGACCAGATCCAGCTCCGGGTAGCGGTAGGGGCCGGCCAGGTTCTGCAGCAGGTCGACCTGCGTGCGGGCCGCTTCCAGGAGGGTGTCGGCATCCCCGGCATGTTCGGGCAGCAGCCACGCCCGCAGCGCAACATCCCCAACGGCAAGGTCATGCTCTTCCAGCGGACCCACGGCGATCGCCAGGTCGCGCATCGGCCCGCTGATAAAACGCCGGCCCTGATCCACATCCGTGCCCTCGGCCGGAAGCTCCACGCCGCTTGCCGCTACTGCCAGGTCCGGATCTGCATGCACCGTGAGCTGGTAGTACGCCGTATCCGAGTTGGTGGTGTCGCCGCCGGGCGGCGCCGGCTCGACCTGCCACTCGCCGTCGATCCGGGGCGGGATCAGGGGGTAGAACGTGGGCGCGATCAGCACGCCGTGGGTCAGGCCGAAACGCCGGGGCGCGCCAGGCGTAAATTCGCCCGCCTCGATGGAAAATGGCACGAACAGCTCGACTGTGCGGCCCGCCTCGAGCGGCCGGGGCAGCCTGACCCTCAAGGCGATCCCGTCCGGGCTGCTGGTTGTGTCGGCCAGCCGCCCGTCAACCTGAACGCTCTCGACCGTCATCTGCGATTGGTACTGGGGGTCGTTCGGCCACAGCATGAGCGCGATCTCTTCCAGGGATTGGCGTTCATCATGACGAAACTGGATCAAGCAGGTTCCGTCGATGCGAGCATGCCTGCCATCCCTGGATAATTCAACCGTGATTTCGATCGAATAGGTTGTAAGCAGGCCCAGGCGCTGAACATCCGCCGAAAACTGGGGCAGCAGGCCGAGCGCCGGATCGTCGATGGCCAGCGTGGGAACCGGGCGTGGGGTGGCCGAGGGCTCCGGGCTGGGTGTGGCGGTATGGGCCGGCGGCAGGCTCATTGTCGCCGCTGGCAGGCTGGAGCCGGTTGCCGTGCCGGGAGTCGCCGGCGGCAGGGGTGCGCACGCCGCCAGCAGCACGATCAAGAGGACGAGGAGGGATCGTTTTATGGTCATCGGCTCAAACGTTTGCTGGGCGCCGAAGCGCCCAGGTTCTGTGGGCGGAACAGGACTCGAACCTGCGACCTCTTCTGTGTAAGAGAAGCGCTCTAACCAACTGAGCTATCCGCCCGCAGGTCGATTATAGCCGTCCGCCGGGGAGCGGTCAACGCGATCGGAATCAGGCCCGGGATCGACCTGTGTCCCGGCCGCGGCTGTGCTATAGTCTCAGCCGGATATCCTGACAACCCGCATCACGAGAGGCGCTGCGTGTCGATTCTCTGGCTGGCCGTTCCCATCCTGCTGCTGATCGCCCTGGCATACTGGGAGCTGTGGGTGTGCGAGGGCACCCATCTGGGCCGACGCTTCGTCGTCTGGCTCTACGACCTGGCCGCCCGGCGCTACGACGGCATCAAGCAGTTCGACACGCTCTTCGAACGCCGTTTCCTGGGCGAACCGGTCGCCACCGTGCTCGGCTCCATGGCGGATCCGCTCGTGCTCGATGTCGGGGCCGGGACCGGCCGGCTCGCGCGCAGCTTGTTCCAGATCCCGGGGGTGAAAAGCCGCCTGGTCTGCGTTGAAGCCTCGGCCCGCATGCTGGCCCTCGGGCGGGAGCACACGCCCGACGATCGAACGCACTGGGTGCGGGGATGGGCCGTCCCACTGCCGTTTCCCAGCAACAGCTTTGACCTCGTGGCCAGCCTCGAGATCCTGGAATTCACACCCCACCCTAAGGAGACGCTGGCCGAGATGGCGCGCGTGCTCCGGCCGGGCGGATGGATGCTGGTTACCAACCGGGTCGGTCGGGAGGCGCGCTGGATTCTAGGGAAAACCTGGCGGCGCGATCATTTCCCGCAGGTGCTGGCCTCGATGGGTCTGACCGACGTGGAGGTTTTTCCATGGCAGGTGGACTACGACCTGGCCTGGGCCCAGAAACCCTGAGCGCCCGAGCACAAGCTCGGTATAATGGGCGGCGTTTGTGTGCGCGGCCGGTGCGTCCGGCGGCCATCATTCAACACCAATTCCAGGAGATGGATCAAACTGCATGAGAATAATCCGCTACGCAACCGGGAAAATGGAGGCGCCGCAGTGGGGCTGGATCGATGATGACCGGATCGGCGCCCTGAGCGATTCCCCCTTTGGCCCTTTTCGGCGCAACGCCGCGCGCCAGCCGCTGTCGAAGGTCCGGCTGCTCGCGCCGGTCCAGCCGGGCAAGATCATCTGCATCGGCCGCAATTACGCCGCCCACGCCGCCGAGCATGAGGCCGAGGTGCCTGAGCTCCCGCTGATCTTCCTGAAGCCGCCCACCAGCGTCATCGGCCCCGGGGATGCGATCCTGCTTCCGCCCCAATCGGAACAGGTTGAACATGAGGCCGAACTGGCCGTCATCATCGGGCGCGAGGGCCGCTGGATCCCACGCACCGAGGCCGGTTCCTACATTCTGGGCTACACCATCGGCAACGATGTCACCGCCCGCGACCTGCAGCGCAGCGACCAGCAGTGGACGCGCGGCAAGGGCTTCGATACCTTCTGTCCGCTGGGTCCGTGGATCGAAACCGACCTCGACCCGGCCGACGCGCTGATCACCTGCAGCGTGGACGGCCAGATGCGACAGATGGCTTCCACGCGCGACATGATCTTCAATATCCCGCACCTGATCGCCTTCATATCGTCCGTCATGACCCTCGAACCCGGTGATGTCATCATGACCGGAACCCCGGCCGGGGTCGGCCCCCTGCTGGATGGCAACGAGGTGCAGGTTGACATCGAGGGCATTGGAACGCTGACCAACAAAGTTCGATCCGACGAGCATCATTCGGAAGCCGATTCGTAGAAATCAGGAGGTCTCGCATGGGTCTCAAACCGGATCATTGGATCACCAGGATGGCGCGTGAAGAGCGCATGATCGAACCCTTCGAAGAAGGCCAGGTCCGGCAGGGCGTGATCTCGTATGGCGTCTCCTCCTACGGTTATGACATTCGCGTCGCCGACGAGTTCAAGATCTTCACCAACGTGTACTCGGCGATCGTCGATCCGAAGGCTTTCGACAAAGCCTCGATGGTCGACTACCGGGGTGAGATCTGCGTCATCCCTCCCAACTCGTTCGCGCTGGCCCGGACAGTGGAGTACTTCCGCATCCCGCGCGGCGTGCTCACCATCTGCGTCGGTAAATCGACCTACGCCCGCTGCGGCATCATCGTGAACGTGACACCCTTCGAACCCGAGTGGGAGGGCTTCGTGACGCTCGAGATCTCGAACACCACGCCCCTCCCGGCCCGGATCTACGCCAACGAAGGCATCGCCCAGGTGCTGTTCTTCGAGGGCGATGAGGAATGCACGACCTCCTACGCCGATAAGAAGGGCAAATACCAGAAGCAGGACAAGATCGTCCTGCCCCGGCTGTAAACCGCATCACCCCTAGGGATCCACAGGTCAGGAGCGGCCTGCCGATCGGGCAGGCCGTTCCCGTTCCATCGTCCATCGTCGGCGCCTGCCAGGGGTCCACGCAATAGCACGGTACATGATGGGCTACAATGAACAGGCCATGGCCGATGCAGACCGCAACCAGGCATCCTACCGGCGGTGGATCCTGGCCTTTACCGAGGATCTCTTCCTGCAGCCTCGCCTGCAGGATGCCGCCGCACAGCTCGGCTTTGAATGCACGATCATCGATCGCGCCGATCGCTTCGAATCAGAGACCTCCCGGGGATTCGCGAATCGGGGGCTGACCGAGCCGCTGCAGGGACCGGATGCGAGCCTCGTTCGCTGGTTGAGCGCGGGACATCCCGTGCTGCTGATCTTTGATGCCAGCTCGGCAGGGCTGCCCTGGCTGCACTGGATCCAGGTGCTGAAGACCTCGGCCGCCACGCGGCGCATCCCGATCGTTGTTTTCGGGCCGCACGTGGAAGAGAGAAAGCTGGCTGACGCACGTGCCGCCGGAGCGGACAGGGTATTCCCGCGGGGTCAGTTCCAGAGCCGCTTGCCGGCGATCCTGCAGGAATGGGCTGAACCGCTGGTTCACACCGAGCTGGTGAATGCCTGCCAGGGACCGCTCTCGGAGCGAGCCGGGAAGGGGATCGAACTGCACAACCGGGGTGAATATTTCGAAGCACATGAAGAACTGGAGCGCGCCTGGATGGACGCAGGCGAGTATGAAGGCTACCTCTACCGCGCCCTGCTTCAGGTCAGCGTCGCCCATCTGCACCTTGAACGCGGCAACCCTGCCGGTGCGGCCAAGCTGCTCATGCGCGTCCACCGCTGGCTCGACCCGCTGCCCGATTCCTGCCGCGGGCTGGATCTTGCCGGCCTGCGCCGTTCGGTCGCACAATTACGCGAGCGCCTTTATCATTCCCTGGACCGCATGGAAATGTCATCGCTGGAATTCACCCCGATTCGCTTCCAGCAAGCCCGGCGCGGTCCGGAAGCACAGCAAGGAGGAGAACCATGATCGTGGTGCTGGTTCATATCCATGTCAAACCCGAGTCGATCGACGAATTCATTGCCGCCTCGGAGGAGAACGCCCGCAGCAGCATCCAGGAGCCCGGCATCGCACGTTTTGATTTCATCCAGCAGGTAGAGGATCCAAACCGCTTCATCCTGGTCGAAGCCTATCGCGAGCCGGAAGCCATGACGCATCACAAGGAAACTGCTCACTACCTCAAGTGGAGGAAAACCGTCGAGGCGATGATGGCCGAGCCACGGGTTGGCGTGCGATACACGAGCCGCTGGCCGGAAGATGGAGCCTGGTGATGGGTGAGAGCTTTCAGTTCTCCACGGCCGGCCGCATCATCTTCGGATGCGGCCGCTTGACGGAGATCGGCGAGATCGCCCGCGAATTCGGCACGCGCGCCTTCGTCGTGACGGGCAGCAGTGTCGACCGCGCCGCTCCATTGCTCGAAATTCTCGAGACCAACGGCGTGCACGCCAGCACCTTCCCGGTCGACGACGAACCCACCGTCGCCCTGGCGGAAGAAGCGACTCGAAGCGCAGCTGCCTCCGGCGCTCATCTGGTCATCGGCATCGGCGGCGGCAGCGCGCTGGACACCGGCAAGGCCGTCTCTGCCCTTATCACCAACGGCGGCGACCCGCGCCCCTTTCTCGAGATTGTCGGAGAAGGGCTTTCACTGAGCAAACGACCGATCCCTTACCTCGCCGTTCCAACGACCGCCGGCACTGGAACCGAAGTCACCCGTAATGCAGTGCTCGCTTCGAAAGAACACCGCGTCAAGGTCAGCCTCCGCAGCCGGATGCTGATCCCGGATGTCGCACTGGTCGACCCCGAACTGACGCTGAGCGTACCGCCGGCCGTCACAGCCAGCACCGGCCTCGACGCATTGACCCAGCTCATCGAGCCCTTCCTCTCCCGCCGCCGCAACCCGCTGATCGACGGGTTCTGCATCGTGGGCATCGAGCGGGCCGGCCGCTCGCTTCGGGCAGCCGTTAACGATGGCTCGAACCTCGCCGCGCGGGTCGACATGTCCATCGCCAGCCTGCTGAGCGGCCTGGCATTGGCGAATTCCGGCCTGGGGGCTGCGCACGGCTTCGCCGGACCGTTCGGGGGGATGTATCACGCAGCTCATGGTGCGATCTGCGCCGCGCTGCTGCCGCACACGATGCAGGTCAATCTGGCTGCGATCGAATCCCGGGGAGCGGAGGATGACCTGCGCGCGAGATTCGACCGCGTCGGCCAGCTGCTGACCGGCCGCCCGGAGGCGACCGCGGCGGATGGCGTCAGCTGGCTGCTCGAGTTGTGCCGGGACCTGGAGGTACCGGGCCTGGATCAATTCGGGCTCAACCCGGACGAGATTCCGGACTTGATCGAGAAGGCGCGCGTGTCGAGCAGCATGCGGGGCAACCCGGTCGAGCTAACCCACGAAGAACTCGAGCAGATCGTCGAACGCGCCCGCTAGAACGCCCGGGCAATGGCGGAGCCGTCGTGGCCGCAACCATGATCGCGGCTCGCTTCGCGGCACGGTCCACGCCGCGATAGAATCTCCTCCATGATGGATACCACAGTGCTGGAACTCGACCCGCAACGGCAGCAGCAGGCCCGCCGGTATGCGCGCATTCAGCGCCGGCTGATGATGGCCGAAACGCTCGCCGGCCTCGC
>JBJYWH010000129.1:0-5329 GCA_046259355.1 Anaerolineales bacterium | reverse complement strand
TTTCCCGCCGCCGAGCGAGCCTCGCCGTTCCCTCCTCCATCCCTGCACGCTCGATCAGTTTATCAACTCGGGTAGTCATGTCACAAACGTTCACCCCAAGACGTTACATCCCTGGAAAGATACAGTGTGTCCCGGTTTCCGTCCGACTCCAGGAGGCTTGACGATGAATCCTCGTCTACGAACCTGCTTGCTGTGGATCCTCCCGATCGCGCTGGCCGCCTGCGCTGCACCCGCCAGCGGGGCGGCGCTGTGGATCGCCGCTCCGGTTAACGACCTGGAGTTGCCGGTTGGTGAGCCGGTGCACCTCGAAGGGCATGTGCCTAGCTCGGACGAGGTGAGCGCGATCGAGGTCTGGGAGGGTGATGCCCTGGTGGCTACGCTCTCCGACCTCGTACCGGTCGGGGAGCTGCAGTACTTCGAAACTTACTGGATGCCCACCGAGCCCGGTGATGTGGTCCTGACGGCGATCTCTCGAAGGGGAGATGAAAGCCTGGGTGAGGACAGTGTGCGGCTCCATATTCGCGAGGAGCTTATCATTACGCCGACGGAAGTGCCGCCGGTCGTGATCACACCCTCGGACATCACGCCCGAAGTCATCACGCCCGAGCCCTCGCTCTGCGAGCCCAGCGTCACAGCCCTGATGAACGCCAACTGCCGCTCCGGACCAGAGGGAGTCTTCGATGTCGTGGGTTACCTTCTGGAGGGCGAGACGGCGACTGTCGTCGGCCAACTGGCGGACAGCAGCTGGTGGCTGATCCCCAACCCGGACCGGCCGGGCCAGTGCTGGATCGCCAGCAACGTGGTTGAGCCTGCTTGTCTGGATGAAGATATTCCGGTCGTGGCCAAACCACCCACGCCGGTGCCGGTCGATGACCAGGCACCGGCGGTGCCCTCGCCGGCCTACCCGGTTGGCGGGCAGAGCCTGGCCTGCGCAGCAAGTGTGACCCTGGCCTGGAACCCGGTCAGCGATGAGAGTGGAATCTCCGCACACCAGGTACAGCTTGAACGCAGTTCAGACCAGTCCTCGTGGAATTCGGTGAGCGGCAGCCCCTGGACAACCGGGGATGGGAACAAGCTCAGCGTGAATATGGAATGTGGTTGGTATTACCGCTGGCGGGTGCGCGTCCAGGATGGCGCCGGGAATTGGAGCGAATACTCGTCCTGGACCTACTTCCAGATGCCGCTTACCTAGGGGAGGCCGTGATGAACAAGCGAACCAAGACTCTCGTCATCATTTCACTCGCAACGCTCGTCGTGCTGATGCTGGCCGGCCTGCTCTATGGTGGCCTGCGCTACCTCAGCCGAACCCAGCAGCCGCTGGTGCGTATTCACTCCCCGTTGCGCTTCGAACAGGTTGCGCTCGGGGACGCCTCCCTGCTGCACGCCACGGCCCGCTCTTCGGCCGGAGTCGAACGCATGGAGCTCTGGGCGGATGGCGAGCTGGTGGCGGAACGCAGCCGGCCGGAAGGCCAGCCCGCTTCGCCGATGGTGCTCAACGAAGTCTACGTGGCGGCCACGCCGGGAGAGCATGAGCTCATCGTGCTCGCCTATACGCCGCGCGGCCTGGCCGGGCAGGCGAGCGTCACGATCGAGGCTCTCCCGGGTGAGGCTGTGTTGCTGGATCAGAGCGAAGCCGTCGACACAGGGGTATATCCCGGCGCAGGTGGTGAAGAACCCACCGCTTCGTCCGGCGGATGGGAGCCGGGCCCGGGTGGTGCGGCAGGCAGTTCGCCGAGCGAAGCGTCGGCAAGCGAAGCACCCGACTCTCACGGGAGTCCGCCCGGCTCCGTCCAGGGCATGTTCGCGCTGATGGGTTTCTTCCGGGCGAGCGGGTTTGGAGGCGACAGCAACCCGCCGGAAGGCGTGCGGATCGAAGCCCACCAGCTCTTTACGGACGCCGACTACGAGCGCGTCTTCTGCCATGCCGGGATCGCCCCGATGCCGGCACGCTGGATTCCCGATGAAGATGGCGATCAGGCAACCGACGAGTATTTCACGCGCCTCGGCCCGGGCGAATGGGATATCGCCTCCAGCCTTTCGGGTGAGAACGCCATCACGATGCAGGCAGCTCAGCTCGACCGAATCACGCTCCACTTCCACTGCGTCGGCCTCACGAACGGGGGGACGGAGGCGGTTGAGCTGGGCAGCGCCGATCCGACCATCGAGCAGGATGGTTGGGACGGCACGCAGCGGATGATCAACAGCCAGGGCGGCGAAGGCTGGTTCCGCATCACCTACTCGGTCTCACCCGCCGGGGAGCCACCGGGCTGGGTGCCGATTGATCTCGATCCGACGATGGCGCCGCCCATTAATCTGCGGCTGGAAGGGGCCATGCTGCGCTGGGATTACGAACCGCTGCTGGACGAAGAACCGATCGATGGCTTCCATGTCTACATGGATGACCACCTGATGTTTGATGTCGAGAGCGACCGCCGGTCAACTTTCATCCCCTCCCAGGCGCTACACCCACCTTGCGGCGAGGAATACCGCTTCCACCTTGAATCCTTCCGTGGGAGCGATTGGTCCTTTCCATCCAACACGGTGATATCGGCCAGCGAGGCTGGCGACGTCGAGTGCCGCCGGGTGCGAGTGACCTTCGACATTCTCACCACGTACGAGCTGGGGGCCGATGATGCCAACGACCCGGGCGACGTCGGTCCGGTGCACGGATCCTTCTCGGCCAACGACGAAGTGGTGCAGTTCTCTGGCGTGTGCAATCACTGTGATGGACGGGATATCGGCATTTTCGATAATGTTGCCTACGCAATCAATGGTCCGGGCGGGCTGCTGGACACCAACAACTGGCTCGACACCGGTCCGGCGGAGTGGGTGATCGATGTCCCGCCCGGGGAAGACCTGTTCCTCGGCTACCAGGTTATCGAGCTCGATTACCGCGGCTGGGGGTATGTATGCGTCGGGAGCGTGTACCTGGACGAAAGCGAATTCACCACGTCGGGGGAAGGGGTGATTCCCTCCGACCTGGGTCAGGGATACTGCGAGGTCTCGTACAGCATCCAACCGGTCGATGTCGTCAGCCCGGATCCGCTGGGCGTGCCGCCGCTCCCGCAGCTGGCGATCGAGAACATCACGCTCAGCGCCTCGGGCGACCAGCCCGTGATCCACTTCAAGAACACCGGCACCGGCGATTGGGCTGGCCGAGAGATCGAGATCCGGGCCCGGACCCATGATGGCGACCCGCTCGGCCACTTCGTGTACCCCGAGCAGTTCATCCCGGTGGGCGAGGGTGTGAGCCTGGTACACCCGCGACTCTCGCCCCAGCGGCCGCTCGACCTGTGTATCGAACTTGATCCCTACGACCAGGTGCTCGAGCACGACGAAGCGGTGTGGCATGATCAGCCAATCTCGCTTTACTGCCAGCCACAGCCGGATCTGATCGTGGAGACGGCTTACCGCGAGTACGGCACCAACCATTTCCAGGTCCAGGTCTGGAATATCGGTGAGGGCCTGGTTCAGGGTGAGACTCTTGGAGTTGAGCTGCGCACAGCGAATGGCCACTACTACCCTGGGACCTTCCCCTGGCAGTTCGAGGGCATCGAGCTCGAACCTTGGGGCCGGACGGTCCTCGAGTGGGACGCGGGCGGCATGATCCCGGCGGGCGCCCTCGATGACGGCTACAGCATCATCCTCAACCCGTCGCACCTCATCGCAGAAAGCGATGAGGGCAACAATGCGTATGAGATCCCTGCCAACCCGCAGCTGGCCTTCCTGGCGCTGGGCGGGGAATTCCGCTGGTACCCGCTGCATGGCTACGACGTCTGCGAGCCGGCTGAGAGCTGGGATTCCGAGCCCCAGACGCACACGATCACCTTCGCCCTGCAGGCATGGTCGCCCTTCGGCAGCCGCTCCCTGGGCAGTTTGACACGGGAAATTGAGATCAGCGGGGTGGGTCTTAACTGGATCGGTTCAGATGGCTCCGATCAGGTCCGTTTCGATCTGGATGGCACCGAGCAGCTACTGGTTACGGTTTCCGGTGAGGTGCAGCGCGGCGGCATCACGGCCGACATCGGCCAGGCGGTCTTCGTTCCGCTGACACCGGAGGAAGGGTGGGGAGTGCATGAAATCGTGCCCAGGCTGAGCGACTGCAGCGCCCTGGATCCGATCGGCGGCGGACCCGTATACCCGCCCGAAGCGCGCCAGCACCAGTGTGGGGCGTGGTACTACCACTACAAGATCTGCCAGGCGGAGCAATAAGGGAGCGACGCGGAAGCATGACATGAAGCAGGCTGTCGTTGGTGCCTTGCGAAGCAAGGCTGCTGCCTCATGCCTTTTAAGGGGTAGCGAGCTCCCTGCTAAGTTTGAGTGCTCCTTTGCAGGGGAAAAAATGCCTGGGCGGGGAGATTAGTTCATCCCCTCAGCAACTCTTTGCAGCGACCCTGGATACGTCCCTGTGCGCAAACGCAGCGAGCATGGCCCTTGATTGCAGTTAAAGCCATAGACCCCGAGCGCCATAGTAGATGGAAAGATCGCTCCGTCGCTTGCGGCTCCTTGTGAGGCCACCTTCGCGTCGTCCCGCCATCGATCGATGGAGATAGGCGGTTCGATGGATATGGCCGATACGCGTGATTTGACCTCCCAACCAACCTGCTCCATCATACACAGCAGCACCGTGACCAAAGGGCGTACCAATGAAGATAGGCAGTCGTCCACCTCGAATTGGACTCCTGTTCCCCTTCCTGCTGCTTGCAGCACTGCTCTGCGCCGCGCCGGCCCTGGCCGATGTCGGCCCCCCGCCAGCCCATCCCGCCTGGTCGATCTCCCCCGGGGATTTCGTCACCCAGGTTCAGATGGTTTCGGAGGAGGTGCTGCTTGATATTCGCCCCGAAGAGGGCAATCCGGCCGATGTCGAGGCGACCTTCAACATGCTCAACACGGGCGTGGCAGATGAGTCCTTCGACGTCTGGTTCCCGTTGGGCGAAGAGCTGTACGCCGGGAAGGCGTACCGCATCTTCGAGGTGAATGATTTCAAGGCCTGGATGGATGGGGTGGAGGCAGAGGTCGTCATCGATGACCTGGATGAGGAGGGCCTGGTCTGGGCGCATTGGCCGGCGAGCTTCCCGGCCGGAGAGCCGGTCGTCATACGCGTGACGTACCGGGCGACGGCCGAGATGGCCAGCGATCTGCCCTGGCACCTGCGCTACCGCTACATTCTCGAGACCGGGGCCGGTTGGAAGGACGTGATCGAGTACGCGCGCGTCACGGTGCAGGCGCCGTTCCTGATGAACGAACCCGATTGGAAGTACAGCCTGGGCGATCCGTATTTCGTCAAGCCCCTGGGGTACGCAACCGCAGGCGATCGAATCGTCTGGAC
>JBJYWH010000128.1:0-3059 GCA_046259355.1 Anaerolineales bacterium | reverse complement strand
CCCGGGACATGCGCAGACGCAGCCGTATCCATGCTCGACTGGGTGTGCGGATGCGCGATCAGGTCGTACTGGATCAAATGCTCATCCAGGTAGTTCGCCAACGTTCTTGCAATGCTCATTTCCGCTCCTCCACGCTAGGTCTCGTGATCACCATGCCAGGGAGTACTTCTCAATATTGAGATTAGCCCCAAGCGAGAGGTTCCGCGAGGACAGGGCAGCCGGTCGATGCGCTCGCTTGGCCGACGGTAATCGAGTGGTGCAGCCGGTCTCCCGCCCGGAGTTGGCGCCGAGCGGTGTTTTCGCCATCCGCTTCGCGTGCGACGTCTGTGCCGGGTCGGTGGCAAGTGCAAGTTGACCAGGCTATGACGCTGTCAGCGGTGTCGGATATGGTAGGAATCGTTGCCGGTCTCGTTGGTGTTGCGGTGGTGGGTGATGCAGTCGAGCAGTCAGCGTGACTTTACAGCTGGGGCAAATTCACTGATTATCTGACTATCAGATCAAATTTGGCCTCCTGTGATGGAAGAAATCAATGTCACCCAAGCCGCCCGTAACCTCTCCGAGCTGCTGAACCGAGTCGCTTACCAGGGTGCCAGCTTCGAGCTGACCCGCGGCGGAAAACGCATCGCCCGCTTGGTGCCATCAGGCCCTCCCAAGGAGCTGGAAGTGGCGGATCTCAACAATCTGTTTAGCCGCCTACCGCGCCTGGATGAAGACGACATCGATGCCTTCGAGCGAGACATCCTGGAAAGCGATACCGCTCTGGCGCAGGAAAAAGATCCCTGGGACTGAGTACGAGGGCCGAATCGTGGGACTGGTGCTGGACACCAACGTACTGATCCGTGCCGAGCGCGGCGTCGGCACTGAAGGGAAGATGCTGGATTTCACGCCCTGGGCAGACGAAGGCAATGCGTACATCAGCACCATCACGGCCTCCGAGCTGCTGGTGGGCGTACATCGCGCCGAGAGCAAAGCTCGGCGCCTCAAGCGCTCTGCCTTCGTCGAATCGATACTAGCAGCCATCCCAGTCCTGGACTTCACCCTCGAGACTGCCCGTGTCCATGCCGAGATCAAGGCGGCCCTCTATGTCCTTGGTCAGACCCTCGGCGCCAACGATCTCATCATCGCCGCCACCGCCTTATCCTCCGGGCACGCCGTTCTCACCACGGATGTTGACGACTTTGTGCGCGTCCCTGGCCTTCGGGTTATCCCATTCGAGCTCCCGTAGGGAGGGAAAGCGATAGCGCATCCCGCCTTCGGGTGGCTGCGCTTCTGAAGATAGGAGCTGAAGATGGAAAGCACGGCTCATGATCCCGACGATTACTGGCCGGATGCCAGCCTCTTCCGTGGCGACAACCTGCGGGTCGCCCCTGACCCGGCGTCCGCCCACTTCTCGACCATCCTGCTCACCATCGGACCTCTCGTCATCTACGCGATTGGCACTGCCATCATCATGCCCGCGATCACCATCCTTGTTCTGGACTCTTTCCCGCGTCATCGTGGTACTGCGACATCGATGCAGGGCTTCATCCAGATGCTGATCAACGCTGGCGTAGCCGGAATCGCGGTTCCACTTCTGCACACGCAGCGGGCCGATTTTGTCATCGGGCAGGCGGTCTTCCTGTCGCTTGCAGGTGCCTTGTGGTATGCGTCCTGTCGCAGGTGCGAAGCCGACTGAGATCCTCTCGACGGGGCACCTATGGTGACAGAGTAGTTTTCTCGTCTCGATTCATCTGGCATGGAAGCTGACCCGCCAGTTGCCTCTGCCTGTCCTCGATGCGGTTCCCCCCGCCGCCTCAGCTCATGGCTTGTCAACATTGCGGATAAAGCCATCTGGGCGCTACGATCTACAGGGATCGAAGGGGAACAAGTCCAACACAGCTCACCATCGCAATCCGTCTCGACCCACAAGGCGGATTCTCTCGCGGGCTGTTCCCTGCGAAAACCGGCATCTTCACTGACGATGCCGGAAACCAGGTGAGCTTCAACGGGTCGGCCAATGAGACCGCCGGCGGACTGGTGGAGAACTTCGAGCAGCTGGACGTCTTTCGCTCCTGGCAAGACCCGGAAGGTCGCGTACAGGGGGCCATCGATGACTTCGAGTCCCTGTGGACTGGCGCCGAGGCCGGGCTGCGGGTGATCTCATTCAGCGAGGCTGGACGGGATCTGCTGGAGCGATTCCGGAATCCGAAGAAGCCCCCAACCGGGCTTCAGTCCTTGCGGGGTCAGGGATCTCGGATCTCGCTGTGCGCTCCGTCAGCCTGTGGAGCTGGAGCTGCGGCCGACCCAGTTCCGGCTCCACCTGCACCGCGGGATCGGGTATCTTGCCGCAGACCGGAATGTTCGGTCATTGGCGGATCTGATGCGCAGAATCGCGCCTTAAATCAAAGAGCCATCATCCTAGATCAGGCAGTTAACCGCGAATGAGGAAGAGAAATGGGCGAAGTCAGAGTAAAGGTCACGATGAGGAACTTCGTCGATGTGGTACTGGCAGAACGCGGTAACGGACGCATTGAGGATGTCCCCATCAGCCAACTCGATTGTCTCGTCGACACAGGCGCGTTGATGGTGCTGCTTCCAGAAGATGAGGTAGGAAAGCTCGACCTGAGCCTCGGCGGCCGCGTCATCGTCACCTACGCAGACGACCGTCGTGAGGAGCTGCCGACTGCACGCGGACTGGAGGTAACGCTGCTCGGACGCTCCATGGTCACGGACTGCGTGATAGGCCCTCCATTGTGCGAACCGCTAATCGGTCAGCTTGTACTCGAAGAGCTCGACTTGGTTGTGGACTGTGCTCGCAATACGCTCGGTCCGCGGCCGGAGTCTCCAAATTTGCCGCTGCTGAAGCTGAAATAGTGGGGAATTCGCGTGGTGACGTGCCAAACCGCTTGAGCTCAATACCCGATCCCCCCGACCCGTGTAAGATACCGAAAATTCTTTCCTAATTGAGCCTGACCCCTTTGTTTCCGCTTTGTTCCCTTGAGGTCGTCGGTGGACATCTTCCGAGACGCGCCCTGAGCCTTACCATCGAATGGGCCATTGAGCACCGTGAAGAACTGATG
>JBJYWH010000127.1:0-3697 GCA_046259355.1 Anaerolineales bacterium | reverse complement strand
TTTGCGCTCTCCCATGTGCGTAAGCTGACCAAACGCTACGTGTTGATAAATGGCGGTGAACTCGGTACGACATGTGCCCGCGTCGGGTGTATGCCATCCAAGGCGGCCATCCAGGTTGCTGAGGATTTTCAGCGGCGCAGGCTGTTCGAGCGCCAAGGCATCGACGGTGCGGATAAGCTAAGCATGGATATTCCTGCGGCACTGGAACATGTCCAGGACCTCCGTGACGTCTTCGTGGACAAGGTGTTGTCCTCAAGTACGGATGAGATGGGCGATGAACTCATCGCAGGCTACGCCACCTTCCTGGAACCAAACCTTGTGGCGGTCAATGGTGAAGAAATCCGCGCCAAGAAGATCATAATTGCGACGGGATCGAGGCCTTACATTCCACCTGCATGGCAAGGCTTTCGCGATCGAATCTTCACCACCGACGAAATCTTTGAGCAGGAAAATCTTCCCCAATCCCTGGCCGTGATAGGACTCGGTGTCATCGGACTCGAAATGGGTCAGGCGCTCAGCCGGATAGGAATTAAAGTGACCGGGATTGATAAGCAAAATCACATCGGCGGGCTCCAGGATCCAGTTGCCAATGCACAGGCCGTAGAAATTATGCGGAAAGAGTTTCCACTCTGGCTGGGAACCGAGGCGGTTGTCGAAGAGCACAGTGGCAAGTTTCATGTCATGTGCGATGACAAGGCCGCCACCGTCGATCGCCTCTTCGTGAGCATCGGCCGGGTTCCAAACCTCGAGCGACTGGGTCTGGAAAAGCTCGGGATCGATCTTGATAAACGCGGCCTACCCGCTTTCAACCCATACACTCTTCAGCTGGGTGAGCTGCCAATCTTTATCGCTGGTGACGTGACGGGTCACCGGCCACTTTTGCACGAGGCAGCTGAAGAAGGCCGCATCGCAGGATTCAATGCAGTGCAGGAAAACCCCGTCGAGTTCCGGCGGCGGACACCACTGACGATCGTATTCTCCGAACCTAATATTGCCACTGTGGGGACACCCTGGTCAGAACTCGAACAGGACGCGATTGCCATCGGCGAGGTCAAGATCGGAATGGTAGGCCGCGCTTTGATCATGGGCAAGAATCGCGGGATCTTGCGCCTGTATGCGAACAAGTCCGATGGCGGCATTCTGGGTGCAACGTTGGTCATGCCCAAAGGAGAACACATTGCTCATCTGCTGGCCTGGGCCATTGAACAGCGTCTCACGGTGTGGGACCTGCTGAAAATGCCGTTTTATCACCCCACGATCGAGGAGGCGTTACAGGCAGCCCTTTATGACTTGACCCGCAAGCTGGAGTGGTCGTCTCGGGAGCCCGTTGAACTCAGGCGTCTCGACAGCTAATTGACGACGACCTCAGGGGAAAACCCCCTCAGTGCTCGGATGTTCTCCAGGTCACTTCAATTCTGCGGGCTTGGCTTGATCACGTTTTGGGATAAATCTCCGCGCCCTGCTCGACAAATTCTCTTGCCTTCTCTGCCATCCCTTCTGCGACGGCACGCTGCATGTCGTTCATCCCTTTGCGATTTGCGTAGTCCCGCACGTCCTGCGTAATCTTCATGGAACAGAAGTGCGGCCCGCACATGGAGCAGAAATGTGCGACCTTTGCCGAGTCTTTCGGCAGCGTTTCATCATGGTACTCGCGCGCTCGTTCCGGATCGAGACCAAGATTGAACTGATCCTCCCAGCGAAATTCAAAACGCGCCTTGGAAAGTGCATTATCGCGCACTTGCGCACCCGGATGGCCTTTCGCAAGATCCGCTGCGTGAGCGGCAATCTTGTAGGCGATGATGCCCTCACGAACGTCGTTCTTGTCAGGCAGGCCCAGATGTTCTTTCGGCGTAACATAGCAGAGCATTGCCGTACCGTACCAGCCGATCTGCGCGGCACCAATCGCGGAGGTTATGTGATCGTAGCCGGGTGCAATATCGGTGGTCAGAGGACCGAGCGTATAGAATGGCGCCTCAAAGCAGTCCCTCAGCTCCTTATCCACATTCTCCTTGATCAGCTGCATGGGAATGTGGCCTGGCCCCTCGATCATGACCTGGACGTCGTGTTTCCAGGCGATCTTTGTCAACTCGCCGAGGGTCTCCAGTTCGGCAAACTGCGCGGCGTCATTGGCGTCGGCAATCGAACCCGGCCTCAAGCCGTCGCCCAGAGAAAACGAGACATCATAGGTCTTCATGATGTCGCAGATGTCCTCAAAGTGCGTGTAGAGAAAACTCTCCCGGTGATGTGCGAGGCACCACTTGGCCATGATCGAGCCACCGCGGGACACGATGCCGGTAACGCGGTCCGCGGTCAACGGCACATAGGCCAGCCGAACCCCGGCATGAATCGTGAAGTAGTCCACCCCTTGCTCGGCCTGTTCGATCAGGGTGTCGCGGAAAATCTCCCAGCTTAGCTCCTCGGCCTTGCCATCTACCTTTTCCAGGGCTTGATAGATTGGCACGGTGCCAACCGGCACTGGTGAGTTGCGCAGGATCCACTCCCGCGTCTCGTGAATGTGTCTACCAGTGGAGAGATCCATGACCGTATCGCCGCCCCAGCGTACCGACCACACCATCTTCTCAACCTCCTCCTCGATCGAAGAGCTAACGGCTGAGTTACCGATATTGGTGTTGATCTTGACCAGGAAGTTCCTGCCGATGACCATCGGCTCGAGCTCTGGATGGTTGATATTGGCGGGAATGATTGCTCGCCCCCGCGCCACTTCCTCGCGCACGAATTCGGGTGTAACCCGCGCCGGCGGCGAGGCTCCGAACCCATGGCCCCTGTGCTGGCGCAACAAGAACGTTTCCTCCAGTTCCTCAAGCCGCAGGTTCTCCCGAATCGCAACGTACTCCATCTCGGGCGTCACAATGCCTCGCCGCGCATAGTGCATCTGAGTGACATTACGTCCGGCCCGCGCGCGCCTAGGCTTGCGTATATGTTCAAACCGAAGGCTGGCCAGAGCCGGATCCGTGGCTCTACGCTGCCCATATTCCGATGAGGGCAGGCTCAGCACTTCCGTATCCGCTCGTTCATCGATCCAGGCTGCGCGCACCGCGGCCAGCCCCTGTCTCAGATCGATCTTGGCGGCCGGATCAGTATAGGGACCCGAGGTGTCATACACTGTGATGCTCGCATTCGGCTCAGCACCAAAGCTTGCCGGGGTATCGGACTGAGAAACCTCACGCATGCCGACGCGAATGTCGGGACGCGAGCCTCCCACATAGATCTTACGCGAGCCCGGAAAAGGTCGTGTCACTTCCTCGGACAATGCAGCGGTCTTGCTGACAAATTCATCTGGAATCGCGCTCATGAGTCTGCCCTCAGGTAGCAGGTGTGGCGGAGGCGGGGAAGACTGGTCGGACTAGCTTCCCTGCGCAGGCATTAACCGGATCAGGTTCAAAGGGTATGTCTCAGCCCCTTGCGGAGCACCCCTAGCTGGGACTCAAAGGTAGCCGAAGCCGGTCCGGCTTGCAAGCCAAAAAACCAGCCGGAATGTGCTGGATCCGACAACCCTGGCTGTGGCGTGTCAAATGCGGGCAACAAGACAGGCGCCGCAACCGACAGGCGAACGGCTCTCATATGGAGCGGACTGCATAAGAACACTGGCAAAACGGTTAAATCTGCCGCCAGGGCTGCTCTCGCAGCGAATCTCCAGCGTGCTGGTGCATATCCTTCGATCGGTCTGAAGAAGTTC
>JBJYWH010000126.1:0-7395 GCA_046259355.1 Anaerolineales bacterium | reverse complement strand
GCTAACGTGGTCTTCCCGCTCCCACTCTCCCCCACCAGGCCAAGGGTCCGTCCACGCTCGAGCTGCAGATCGATTCCGTTCACCGCCCGCACCCTGTCGTCGGGACGGCCCGTGAACAGGGCGCCCAGTGGGGAGCGCCCGGAAAAATGGACCTCGAGTTCGGAAACTTCCAGCACCGAGTCGTGTCCGATCCCGGCCGCGCCCGGGGATTCATCCTGGATTACCGGCTGGCGGGCGCTCACCTGGCCGTGCTGGATTTCTTCCCAGCGGTGACAGCGCGCGACCCGCTCCGGTCCGCTGCTGTAAAGCGGCGGAACCCGAGTGCAGATCTCCACCGCAATCGGGCAGCGCGGCTGGAAGATGCATCCGGCTGGCAGTTCATGCAGGTCCGGGATTCGTCCCATGATCGGGCGCATCCGTACGGCCCGCTTGTTCTCGCCCCATCGCGGCACGCTGTCCAGCAAGCCTTGCGTATAGGGGTGGAGCGGGAGCTGGTAGACCGCCCCTGTCGGGCCATCCTCCACGAGCTCGCCGGCGTAGAGCACCGCGACGCGGTCGCAGACTCGGGCAACAACTCCCAGGTTGTGCGTGACATAGAGCGCCGCCGTGCCGCGCGCGTTCATCAATTCGCAGATCAGGTCGAGCACCGCCGCCTGCGTTGTCGTGTCCAGCCCGGTCGTCGGTTCATCCATCACGAGCAGGGGGGGTTCGGTGCTGAGGGCCATCGCAATCAGGGTACGCTGCTGCTGGCCGCCGCTGAGCTGGTGTGGATAGCTTCGGTAGATCCGGCCCGGATCGGCCAGCCGGACCATCTCGAGCAGTTCCATCACCCGCTGCCGGAGCGGAGCTCCGTGCAGGCCCCGGTGACGTTGGAGCACCTCACCGATCTGCAATCCGACCGGAATGGAAGGGTTGAGCGAGGCGTACGGATCCTGGGGGACGAAACCGATGCGCGCGCCCCAGATGGCGCGCATCGCCGAACGGGATTGGGAGGCAAGGTCCTGTCCCTGAAAAGCGATCCGCCCCGATTCCACCACACCGTTCTCCGGCAGGTAGCCCATGACAGCCTGCGCGAGGGTCGATTTTCCCGATCCGCTCTCTCCCACAATGCCGTAGATCTGCCCGGGCTCGATATGCAGCGAAACCGAGCGCAGCGCGTGCAGGCTGGTTCCTGCCAGGCGGTAGCTGACGGAGAGGTCCTCGACTTTAAGCGTCGGCATGATCGGAAAGCTGCCTTTCAGACTCGCCCGGATTGGAGCTCACGCTTCAGTCCGTCGGCCATCAGATTCACCCCGATCACGAGCAGGGCAATCGCACCCGCTGGAAAGTAGAGCGCCCATGGCGCCTGGCTGACATAGGCGCGCGCCTCTTTCACCATCAAGCCCCAATCCGGGCTCGGCGGCTGCACGCCGATCCCCAGAAAACCCAGCGAGGCGACCAGGAAGATGGCATAGGAAAAGCGCAGCGAAGCCTCCACGGCCAGCGCGGGCAGCGCTGAAGGCAGAATCTCACGGAACAGGATTCGGCCGAGCGATTCACCCTGCAGCCGGGCCGCATCGACAAAGCCTCTTGTCTTCACGCTCAAGGTCACACTGCGGACGACCCGCGCCACGATCGGCGTATAGACCACGATGATCACCGCCAGGACGCTGCGGCGAGAAGGGCCCAGCGTACCGAGCAAGAGCAGCGCCAGCAGCAATGCTGGAAGCGAGAGCAGTGAATCGAAGAAACGCATGACGATCTCGTCCAGCCACCCGCCCCGGTATCCGCTGATCAAACCGATGCCGGTCCCCAGCAGCACGGCTGCCAGCGTACCAATCCCGGCAAGCTCCAGGACCTGGCGTGCTCCCAGGATGACCCGGCTGAAAACGTCACGGCCGAGCAGATCGGTTCCAAAGAGGTGCGCCTGCGAGGGAGGACGGAGAGCATCGAAGGCGATTTGCTCGTTGAGTCCATACGGGGCAATGAGCGGCCCCAGCAGCGCCAGCGTCAGAAAAACAAGCACGATGGTCGTGCCCAGGGCGGAGGCCGTCCTGCTGTACAGGCCCAATAGGAGAGAGCTCAGGCGCCGCCCCTTGACCGGGGCGGCGCCTGTTTCACCCGTAGAGAGCATCAGCCGGCCTGCACCTCGACTAGGAAGAAACCTGCGAGACCATGCGGAAATCGGTCCGTCCCGCAAAGGCCTTCAGCTCGAAACCTTCGAATTGATCGCTGATGGCCGCAAATTGGGCGAAGAAGTACGGCACGATGATCGGCCCGCGCTCAATCAGGATTTGCTGGATCTGCCTGTAGGCTGCGATCCGTTCGTCCTCATTCAGCGTCGACCCGGCGATCTGCGAAAGGCGGTCAAACTCCTCGTCACAGAAGTGCGACTCATTCCACACCGCGCCGCATTCCAGCATCACATCCAGATAGAACTGCGGAACCGGCCGGGAACCCCAACCCGTGATCCCCAGGTCCACGTCCAGCCAACCGTTGTCGCCGTAGTACACGCTTTCCGGCTCGACCGAGATGTCGATGTTTATGCCGGCCTCGGCCCATTGCTCTTTCAAGACCGCAGCCAGGTCCGGACGTCCACCCGTATCCGGCGTGTGCAGCGTAAGCGAGAGACCGTCGGGATAGCCGGCATCCGCCAGCAGCTGGCGCGCGGCCTGCGGATCACGGGCCGGGATCGGTGTATCCTCACTGAAATAGCGCGTGAAGAGTGGGCCAATCGGGCTATCTCGTCCGGTGGCGCCGTAGCCCTGCTGTACAAGTGTAAAAGCCGCTTCGCGGTCCGTCGCCAGCTTGAAGGCCTGAATGACGCGTGGGTCGCTGCCCGGCGCCCGGTCTGCGCGCAGCCGCACCAGGTCGAACCCGTTGGTCGGAATGCTGATGGCCGTGATGCCGGCCTGATCCTGAAGGCTGGTGAAGAGCGAGGTCGACATGCGCATCACGAGGTCGATCTGTCCACCCCGCAGTGCGTTGACGGCAGCCGCTTCATCGTCGAAGAAGATGAATTCAAGCCGTTTCAGTTTGGGCTGTCCGCTGATAAAGTACGACGTATTCGCCACCAGGTCGATGCGTTCGCTGCTGTCGTTTTCCACCCTGAACGGCCCGGTGCCGTTGAACCCGGTGGAGGGGTCTTCCGTCCCGGCTTTGAGAATCAGGGCATGGTTGTCGCTCAGATCATAGAGAAAGAAAGGATTGGATTCCTTCAGCCGGAAGGTCACCTCGTTATCCGCCGTCGCTTCGATCGATTCGATGTTGGCGTACAAGTCCGCCGTCGGCAGTCCCAGAGATGGATCGCGAAGCCGGTTGAATGTCCAGACGATGTCGGCGGCGGTCAAATTCGTGCCATCGTGAAAGGTCACGCCATCCGCCAGCTGAAATATGTACTGCAGGCCATCTTCGCTGATGGCCCAGTCCGTCGCCAGGCGGGGCTGGATATTGTTTTCGGCATCGATATCCACCAGGTAGTCGTAGACAGCATTGGCTACCAGGACCTCGCTGTCGGAGCTGATGAACGCCGGATCGGTCTGGACGATCGGCTGCATCGCGACCCGCAGCGTCCCGTTTTGAGACGCGGGTGCTGCCCCACCACAGCCTGCGAGCAACACGGAAAAACCGATCAGGAGCATCGCCCTGATGCGCAGCGCTGGCCTGTGCGGTTTGATTGACCGAAATCTCATGATAATACCCTCCTGCAAGGTGCTCTTACCTGCGCTTCCAGAGCATGGACATGATACGTTCCAGGCATCATGCTAGGATAGAAACCTTACCATTTTCTTGTCCCCGCCTCGCCCTTGAAGGGGCCGACGATATCACGGGTGATCCAGCCGCCGTAGAAACCGCCCGCCTGGGCTTGCACCCGCTCGCCATCCAGGAAACACTCCAGGCGGTCGGGATAGAAGGCCAGATGCCCGCGCAGCGGGGCAAAATCCGGGGATGGATCTTCATACGTCCAGGCTGCATTCGGAATGTGCGTCGTGCCCGCGGCGAAGTCGTAGTAGCTCGCCCGGCCTTTCCATTCACAAAAGGATCGCTTGTCCGACGGTCGCAGATGATCCATCGCAACGTCCTGATAAGGGATGTAATAGGTCGGGGGATGGCTTGTTTCGAGCACACGAAAGGTGTTGCACGAATCTGCCAGGGTGATTTCGTTCCACCGAACGAGGATGTGGCGGGTGGACTTCTCAACCCGCGGCGGGCGCGGGTAGTCCCAAACCGATTCCTGGCCCGGTCCTGGTTGGACAGGCTGAGGCTTCAATGCGACTCCTCCGGATCGATCGAGGTTCTGGCGGGACAGGCTAGAGCATGCTCAGTTCGCGACGATACGACATCCGATTCTAACATACCGGAGCCGATCACAACGCCTGCACACTCCCGGGATCCATGACTCGCGCCTGGAGATCCTGCAGGCAAGCGTCCAGCTTCCGAAAACCTTCTCTCAGCTGTTCGGGCGTGATGATGAGCGGAGGAACAACGAGCAGGATAGAGCCCCGGCCCGACACAAACAGGCCACGTTCGCGCGCCAGCCGCTGGACATATTTCAAAGCCGGGATGCCATCCGGAACGCGTTCGAGCGGCTTGCGGGATTCACGGTCTTCGACCAGCTCGATCGCCCCGAAGAGGCCAATGCCGCGGACATCGCCCACGATCTCGCTATGCGATTTCAAGCTCTCCAGCTGTTCCAGCAGGACCGGCTCAAGCACATGTGCGTGGTCAATGCAGCCATCCTGTTCCAGCGCCTCGAGGTTAGCGATCGCCGCTGCCAGGCTGATGGGATGTCCGTTGAAGGTGAGCCCACCCTGGTAGGTGCGATGGTCAAAACTCCGGGCGACTTCATCGGTCATGGCCAGGGCTCCCAGCGGCGCATACCCGGAAGTGAGCCCCTTGGCCATCACCATCAGATCCGGTACGACATTCCAGTGTTCGACCGCGAACCAGGTTCCGGTGCGGCCGAAACCAGCCATGACCTCATCGCAGATGAGCAGGATGCCGTGGCGGCGGCAAAGCTCCTGCACGCCCTGCAGGTATCCATCCGGAGGTACCAGCACGCCGTTCGTACCCACGACCGTCTCGAGCAGGATCGCGGCGATGGTCGAGGGTCCTTCGGACTTCACAACCTGCTCGAGGTAATCGAGGTAGTCGGATGCGACTCGCGCAGGGTCAGAATCCTGCCAATGGGCGGGAAAGATCGACTGGTAGGGATAGGGCGTGTGAAAATGGACCACGCCCGGCATCAAGAAGGGCTCCCAGGCGAGACGGCGGGAGTCACCGGTGACCGCCAGCGCGCCGTGGGTCGCACCGTGGTAGGAATTGTAGCCGGCCAGGATCTTCGCCCGCCCGCTGTGGCCGCGAGCGAGCTTGATGGCGTTCTCGATCGCGTCGGCGCCACCCAGCGTGAAGAGAAATCGATCCAGGCCCGGCGGGGTGAGCTCGGCCAGCCTGCGGCCGAGTTCGGCCCTCACCCGGGTCGCAGTGTGCGGGCCGGCAAACGCCAGGGTGCGTGCCTGTTCGGCGATGGCATCGATCACCCGCCCGTCTCCGTGTCCAAGGTTGACGCACATGACCGAGGCGTTGAAATCCAGGTAGGCCTGGCCGTCGAAATCGTACAGGAATACGCCCTGCGCCCGCTCGACCGGCAGCGGATCGACCTCCGCCTGGGCCGACCATGTCCAGAAGTTGTGCTGCATGCACAGCGCCTGGACTTCATCCCTGGTGCGGGATTGCCAGCTGGTTTTAATCGGTTTGCTCATCGATAGAGCCCCTCCGGATCCAATTCCTCCCGGATGATTTGCAGTTCCTGCGTCGTGGGCGCCGGCGTTGTATCCACCTGGCGGGCGACCTTCAGCGGCCACCCGACGCTGGAAATCACCTCGTCCTTTTCCACTCCGGGATGGAGCGAGGACAGCTCCATCTCCCCATGCTCCGGGTCGAACCAGAAAAGCGCCTTATCGGTGATCACCCACTGTGGTCCGAATCCGGGCATGTCGGCGGCGCCACCGGTTGTTCCCTTCTTCCGATGACCGGGTGTGGTTTGAAAATCGAGCTCCGGCACGAAGGTGCGCGGCGTCAGCCGGGTGATGATCATCGTCCGGCGGGCGTTGATGGCGATCTCGCAAGCCCCTCCGCTGCCCGGCAGCCGCACCTTCGGCGACCGGTAGGATCCGATGACGGTCGAATTCAGATTTCCAAAGCGATCGATTTGAGCCGTCCCCAGCAAGGCTGCATCCACCCAGCCCCCCTGCAGGATGTACAGGAAGAGATCGGGCATCGGCCCCGTCCAGAGCGCACCGCTCACGATCGTCGGGTCGCCGATCGACAGCGGGAGGCGTGCCGGCTGCGCGCCAAGCACACCGCTCTCATAGATCAGGACCAGGTCCGGAGCGGCCGTCCGGCGAGCCAGGTTGCAGGCGATATTCGGCAGGCCCACGCCCACCAGCACGCTGCGTGCATCCGCCAGCGCGCGGGCCGCACTGACGATCATCATCTCGTTCGCGCTGTACTCGCTCATCGGTATTCACCATAGTCAATCGAATCGGCCAGAGCCTGTGACGGTTTGAGCTGTTCGAGCGTGCCGGGCGGCAGCTTCTCAAGATACTCACGGCGGTTTTGCACGCCGTAGACCCAGGCATCGAGCCACTGCTCCAGCTCCGCTGGATCGCGCGAGAGCCGGTCCCAGTCCTGGTAGTGCTGGTTATCCCGGTCATAGAAGCCCTGGACATAGGAGGGATGGGCGCCGTAGGGTTCGTGCACCACGGCGTCGACGATCATGCCCGGGATCAGGGTGCGGTTCGGATCCCGCCGAATGACCTCCGGCTCGACCACCTGCTCGACCACCACGATCACATGTCGGGCGGCGAAGGCCACTTCCTTCTGCACCCCGAGAATCCCCCAGGCCTGCACGTTGCCCTGCATGTCGGCCCGCTGGGCATGCAGGATGGCGACATCCGGGTTGAGGGGCGGCACGACGGAAATCTGCTCGCCGCCGTACGGATCGGTCAGCGTTCGAATGTTGGGGTTCACCTCCGGCAAATCCGATCCGATGAAGGAGCGCAGAGGAAAGAAAGGCAGCTTGCTGGCGCCGGCGATGTAGCGCCCGATCATGCCGAAGTGCGTGTACTCCTCCAGTTCGAGCGGCCCAGGAATCCCCTGCTCCACCGCCCGGCGGATGGCATTCAACGACCCGATACCGGGATTGCCGAGGTAGGAGAAGACCAGCTTGCCGGCTGTACCGGCGGCGACCATCTGGTCGTAGACCAGATCGGGAGTCATGCGGATCAAGGTCAGATTCCTGCGTCGCTGGCGGATGACCTCGTGGGCTGCGGCGAAGCAGATGAAGGCCGTAAAGCCTTCGATGGCCAGCGAGCAGCCATCGGTGACATAGCGCCCCACCGCCTCGCGCATGCT
>JBJYWH010000125.1:0-3568 GCA_046259355.1 Anaerolineales bacterium | reverse complement strand
CAGAAATTCGCGGCCACCGGCGCACGTATATCGGGGCCATGCCAGGACGAATTCTTCAAGCGCTCCGTCGAGTCGAGTCACGCAACCCGGTATTCATGCTGGATGAGGTTGACAAGATGGGTCAGGATTTTCGCGGCGACCCGAGTTCAGCCTTGCTCGAGGTTCTCGATCCCGAGCAGAATCGTGAATTCCGTGATCACTACCTGGAAGTGGCTTTCGATCTCTCACAGGTCATGTTCATCACAACAGCCAACTGGATGGAAACCATCCCTGAACCGCTGCTTGACCGCATGGAGGTCATTCGCCTTTCGGGTTACACAGAAAATGAGAAGGTCGGCATTGCGCATGGTTATTTAATCCCACGCCAGATTCGCGAAAATGGCTTGAAGGAGAAGGAAATCTCCTTCACCGATGAAGCATTGCTCTCGATTATCCGCTCCTATACTCGCGAAGCAGGCGTGCGGAATCTGGAACGAGAGATCGGCAGCATCTGCAGGAAGGTCGCGACCCAGATCGCAGAGGGGAAGACGAAGAAGGTTAAGCTCACCGAAACCAAGGTGCGTGAGTATTTGAAAAAGCCCCATTACTTCGGTCAGGAGGAATTGGCCGAACGCACCTCGCTTCCCGGTGTTGCGACGGGCTTGGCGTATACCGCGGCGGGTGGAGATGTGCTTTTCATTGAAGCGACCGCCATGCCGGGTAACAAGCAGTTCCAATTGACCGGTTCGCTGGGTCAGGTGATGCAGGAGTCAGCCCGCGCAGCCCTTTCGTTTGTCCGGGCTGATTCCAAAGATCTGGGCATCGACGACGAGTACTGGGAGAAGCACGATCTCCACCTGCACGTCCCGGCTGGAGCACAGCCGAAGGACGGGCCTTCCGCTGGGGTGACGATGGCGACCGCGCTCGCTTCGCTGGCCACCGGACGCCCGGTCCGTTCGGACGTGGGCATGACCGGTGAGATCACCTTGCGAGGCAAGGTGCTGCCGATTGGGGGGGTGAAAGAAAAAGTCCTGGCAGCACACCGCTCCGGGCTTGACGCTGTCATCCTGCCCCGCCGAAACGAGATGGACCTGGATGACATTCCGGATGAGGTCCGCAAGGACATGAAGTTCATTTTCGTCGATACGGTTGACGATGTTTTCAAGGCTGCCCTCGAGCAACCAGGTAAAGGCAAGAAGGCAAGCGGGTCTTCCAGCAAGCCACAGTCCAGGTCTGCCCGTAAGGCATCGAATAGCAAGCAAGGGAAGAAGTCAGCGGGATCGAAGTCGGGTGGAAAAGCAACGAAGAAAAAGAAGTGATCTGGTCAGAGCTGATACCCCTGGAAGCGGAGAGGGACCATGCCGAGCGTGATGATCGTTGACGACGATGAAACGATGCAGTCGCTGCTCCGCACACTGCTTGAAATCGAGGGTTTTGAAGTCATCGAAGCCCCTTCACTTGACCAAATCCTTCCAACCGCACGAGCCGAAAGCCCGGACGCGATCCTGATGGATTGCATCCTGCCCAATGCCGACGGGCTGGAACTGCTTCGTCAGATCAGGGATGAGCCGGAGCTCGGAAGGACCGTCGTCGTCATGACCTCCGGCCTCGATTATGAAGAGTCCAGCATGGCGCGAGGCGCGAATGCCTTCCTGCAGAAACCGTATCCACCGGAGCGATTGATCGAGACGCTCCAGATAGAAATCCAAAAAGCCGGGGGAGCCGCGCCCCCGAATATTGATTGAGAGGAGTTAGAAAATACGTGGCACGTAAACGTGGACATAAAAGCGGATCCCGACAGTGGTACATCATGGATCTGCATCTACATACACCCGCTTCGAGCGATTATCAGGAACCCGATGTAACCTATCTGGATGTCCTGCAACGCGGTGAAGCGCGTGGTTTGAACATCATTGCATTTACCGATCACAATACAGTTGCCGGCTACCGGCACATGATGGAGGATATCGAACAACTGGAGCTGTTGGAGCGTCTCAACCGCCTCACGGATGACGAGAAAAATCGTTTGGCGACCTACAGACGCCTGATGGATAAAATCCTGGTCCTGCCGGGATTTGAGTTCACTGCAACTCTTGGCTTTCATATCCTCGGAATCTTCCCGGCCGGGAAATCCGTACGTGAAATCGAGCACCTGCTGCTCAATCTGAACATTCCTTCAGATGCCCTCGACGAGGGATCCTCGACGGTCGGAGCGACAGCGGATGTCCTGACAGCATATCGGACGATTGATGAAGCCGGTGGCCTGGCGATCGCGGCGCATGCCAACTCGACCAATGGCGTGGCGATGCGCGGCTTCGGCTTTGGCGGCCAGACCAAGATTGCATATACCCAGGATCCCCATCTGCACGCGCTGGAAGTCACAGATCTCGGTCAGAAGGGCCGCCGCTCGACTGCGGCGTTCTTCAGCGGGACAAAACCGGAATACCCCCGCCGCATGCACTGCATTCAGGGCTCGGATGCGCATCGGCTACGGACCGATCCCAACAACAAGAAGAACCTCGGCATCGGCGATCGCGCCACGCGCGTGCTGCTGGAGGAGGTCTCCTTCGAGGCACTGAAGGGATTGTTTGATAGCAACGACTTTGCGCGCACGCAGCCGCATTGGCCGGCGGAAGAGAAGCAATACGATTTCATCCAGCAGGCTCGCGAAGATGGCCCCAGCATAAACCAGGATTTCCACGAGAGCATGACGGTGCGCGGCGGAAGGCTGTACGCCATCATTGCCGATGTGTGTGCATTCGCCAATACCAACGGCGGCACACTGTACATCGGTCTTTCGGAGGATACGAAGAAGGAGCCGGCTGGAATCGCCAAACCCGATGCGGCCATCAACCAGCTGCAGAAAGAGCTCAGCAAGCGTATCAGTCCGCCGCTCGATGTTCAGGTCGACTCCATGGAGACGCTTGGAAAGACCGTTCTGCGTACCATCGTGCCCCGCGGCGATGATCCGCCCTACGCGGTAGATGACAACAAGATCTACGTGCGGGATGAAGCGGAAACCGGCCTGGCCGTGCGGGATGAGATCGTCTCACTCGTCCAGCGCTCAGAAAGCGCCTCGATTGTGGAAACGGAACCAGAGGCGGCAAGTGAGCCTGAAGCTCCGACCGGGATCCAGCCGCCGCGCACGGGTGTCGAGATTGCCGATGTTGCCGAGCGCGATGGGGCGACCTACTACACGATGCGGGACCTGCGCAATGGGAATATGGTGAAAAATGTGACGCAGACCTCCGCGCGCAGGCTCTGGCACTACGCGATTTCCGAGTTCAGGAAACTGCCCTCAAACATCGAGAAAGCATCGATTTCGTGGCACGGTGACCTCGGCATTCTGAACGAACAGAAGCGCGGCAAGCGTGCTCGCTACGATCTGGCGCAGCGCACGCCGGAAGGTATACGCGTGTATTTCGGGGTGACGGAAGACGGCATCCATGGTGAATGGAAGTCGCTTGTCGGCAGCGAGGGTGAGTGAGGCCTGAGCCGGCTCGAGCAGGGGACCCATCCTCAAGGATCGGGTGAATGGACCATCAAGATGCGCGAACCCAAAGGGTTCGCGCATTCCACTTGAGGTGCA
>JBJYWH010000124.1:0-8374 GCA_046259355.1 Anaerolineales bacterium | reverse complement strand
TCTTCTCGTCAGGTGCAAATCCCAATCTCGAGGATTTCATCATCAACCCTCATTGAACTCAGCCGGCAACAAAGGCTTTCTCTGTCCGGCTCGGATGTCGACCGAACCCAAAGCAAGGCCGGATGGTTGCACCGATATCATCAGTTGATAGAGATCTTTGACGAGGATTGAACCAGGGATGACGGAAATCGAATTCCTCCTTACAATGGGAGAGCAGATTTGACAAAGGGTTTACCAGGAAATGGCGACCCTTGAAAGGCTGCCCATGACCCGCATTCGTGTTCTGGAAGAGCGAAAGATCCTGCTTGGTGTGACCGGCTCGATCGCGGCCTACAAGGCGGTCGAACTGGCCTCGATGGTCACCCGGGCCGGGGCGCAGGTCGATGTGATCCTGAGCGCAGCCGCGCGCCAGTTCGTCACGCCGCTCACCTTTCAGTCTGTGACCGGACGAAGGGTTTATGGCGAGGCCGACCTCTGGGGGGAGGAGGCGCATGTGCTGCATATTGGCCTGGGGGAGGCGGCCGGTTTGTTCGTCATCGCGCCGGCGACGGCCAACACGATCACCAAGCTGGCCTCTGGTCAGGCCGATTCGCTGCTCACGCTCACGGCGCTGGCCGCGCGCTGCCCCTTGCTGGTCGCCCCGGCGATGGATGCCGGCATGTACGAGCACCCGGCGACCCAGGAAAATGTGGAAACCTTGCGCCGCCGCGGCGTAATTCTTGCCGGACCCGCCGAGGGCCGCATGGCTTCCGGCCTGGTTGGAAAGGGCCGGCTGCTCGAGCCGGAAGAGCTGTTCGGGCTCATTCGCAAGACCCTCGGCCGGGATGGCCCGCTGGCCGGCTGCAAGATCGTTATCACGGCCGGTGGCACGCAGGAAGCGCTCGACCCGGTGCGGGTGCTGGCGAACCGATCCTCGGGCAAGCAGGGCTACGCCCTGGCCCAGGCAGCGATCGATCGCGGGGCAGACGTGACGCTCATCTCGGGCCCGGTGCACCTTCCCGCGCCGGTCGGTGTGCGGCGGATGAATGTGCGCAGCGCGGCCGAAATGCACGCCGCCGTGATGGATTCCCTGGACGACGCCGACGCGCTCCTGATGGCGGCCGCAGTGGCCGACTACCGGCCGAAGAGTCCGAGCCCCGGGAAGATCAAGCGCTCCGAGGGCGTGCCCGAACTGGAACTCGAGCCGACCGAGGACATCCTGGCCGCTGCAGTGCAGGCGCGCGCCCGGAAGGGCAACCCGGCCGTGATCGTGGGCTTCGCCGCGGAAAGCCAGAACCTGCTGGACAATGCGCGGGCCAAACTGGAAGCGAAGGGCGTGGACTTAATCGTCGCAAATGACATCAGCGCGCCGGATGCTGGCTTCGAAGTCGACACCAACCGCGTCACGCTGGTGGATGCAAGCGGCGAGCAGCCCCTGCCGCTCGCCCCCAAATCGACCGTGGCCGAGGCCGTGCTCGACCGTGTGGTCGGCTTGCTCGCTGAGAAGTAGCCGGGTAGCTGCTGGTCATGGGGCAGAAGCAAGGTCAGCTCTACCTGGGGACGCAGGGATTCTCGTTCGACGATTGGGTCGGGCCGTTCTATCCGCCGGGCACCTCCCGGGGCCAATACCTGGAGGCGTACGCCGAGCGCCTGAAAGCGGTCGAGATCGACTCGACCTTCTACGGGGCGCCGCGCGCGACGACCGTCGCCGGCTGGTTCGAGCGAACGCCACCTGACTTCCGCTTTGCAGCCAAGTTTCCCCGCCTGATCACGCATGACAAGAAGCTCGACCGCGCGCTGGGCGATGCAGAGGCCTTTGTCGGCACGATGCAGGCGCTGGGCGAGAAGCTGGGGGTGCTGACCCTGCAGTTCGCCTACGATTTCACGCCCGACCTGCGTTACCGCCTGGAGGATTTCCTGGCCAGCCTGCCGCAGGGTCCGCGCTACGCGGTCGAGGTGCGCAACCGCGGCTGGCTGACGCCGGATTTCGGCGAGATGCTCTCCCAGCATAATGCAGCCATCGTCCTGCAGGACCTGCACTACATGCCGCGCCTGGATTGGATCACAGCCGATTTCACCGTAATCCGCTGGCTGGGCCGCCGCAAGGATATCGAGAAATTCGATCGGATCCAGATCGACCGATCGAAGGAACTTAAGACCTGGGCCGAGCGCGTGCGGGGTTTCATCACGGCCGGGATCGATGTGTACGGTTTTTTCAATAACCATTTCGCCGGCCACAGCCCGGAAAGCGTGCGGCAGTTTGCGGCCTTGCTCGGCGTGGATATCGATCCCGCAAAACGTTCCGATCAGACCAGCGGTCAGATGAAGATGGGGTTTGATGATGCCTGAGCCCCCGGATGTTTTCAGGATTCATGCGGACATGGAACCGGGGGAGATTGTCGGCCAGCTTGACCACACTCTGCGGACGCTGGCCGGGGAAGGCGGCTACCAGGGCAGCGTGGAGAGGTTTGTGCCCGGCGCCGGGGAGGTCTTCGGCGTGCGGGTGCCGCAGCTGCGCGAACTGGCCGGTGAAATCTTCCGACAGTATCAAAAGAGCCCCGGCGATCTGCTCGCCATCGCCCGGAGCTGCTGGGAGCGCGCAAGCCGAGAACACAGGCTGGTGGCGCTCTTTCTTCTCAACCGCACACGGTTGAGGCCGGAGGAACGCTGGGCACTGGGGGAGGAATTCCTGTCGGATGTGGGCGATTGGGAGACCTGCGACCAGCTGTGCAGCGCACTGCTCGGGCGGGCGCTCGCTCAACGTCCTGATTTCATGGATGCCGTGGAGCGCTGGTCGCTGGATGCTAACTTCTGGGTGCGGCGGGCAGCGCTCGTTTCGACGGTTTCGCTGCGTCGTTCAAAGCTCGAAGCCGCTATCCAACGTGCCCTTGACCGACGGACGCTGCAGGTATGCGAGCGGCTGCTGGACGATCCCGAAGCCTACATTCGCAAGGCTGTCGATTGGGCGCTGCGAGAATTGATCAAGCGCGATTACGGCCTCGGCCAGGCGTTTCTCTTCGAACAGGCAATCCATAAGCCCGGCTATCCCGCCCGTGCGACGTTGAAACTGGCGGCGAAAAAGCTCAACAAGGCCGACCAGGCAAGGTTCCTCGAGCTTCTCGGTGAATAATCTGCAAGGACGGGAGCCCTAATTCAGGCCGAACGGACCAATGCCATCGGTGATCTCTTCGGTTAATAATGCCGGCATCAGGGCCAGCTCTCGCCGCAGCGTTATTCCCAGCATGCGCAGCAATTCGCCGACGTCTTCCATCTCCAGCAGGGTTTGCTTTTCTTCCAGCGGAAGCTGCAGCAGGCTGCAGGCGCGGTAGGCCAGTGTCTGTGGGTCCGTGGGCAGATCGAGGGGGATCGGATTCTCCGGATTCGAGCGATTGAGCATCTGCATATAGCGCCGCAAGCGAGCGGTCACAATGGCCGAGATCGACCGCAGATCAAGGTCCATGTCCGCTCGCAGGGCGCGATATTCCACCCGGCCGACCAGATAGGGATGATCCTGAAGAATGGACGTCACCCGGAACCGTTCCTGACCGATGGCAACCAGATGGGTGCGGTCGTCATCGAGCGGCAGCAGGCGTTGAATCAGTGCCCGGCAGCCGAATCGATAGGGTTCCGGTATGGGGCCGAAGGCTTCTACGCCACGCTTGATCAGCACCACGCCAAAACTGCGGCTGCCGGCCAGGCACTCCTGCAGCATCTGCTTGTAGCGCGGCTCGAAGATCTGCAGCTGCACCGGCATGCCCGGAAAGAGCACACTGTGGAGGGGAAATAGCGGCAGGCGTTCGATCATTCAGTCCTTTCGGCAGAGGATCCGGTGGAGGGATTCTATCACCCGGGATGGGAGGCGTATCCGGGGCGTGGACCACAGCTTCCGGTGCTCGATGAGTGCCTCTGTGCTACCATTGTTCTGACGATTCGTACCCATTAAATTGGCTGCGGGAGGATGTCATGGAACTGTTCCGTGTAGCGATTGAAAAGCCTGACTCCGTCAATTTGATCTTCGGTCAATCACATTTCATCAAGACGGTCGAGGATCTGCATGAAGCGCTTGTCGGGACCGTGCCGGGGATCGAGTTCGGATTGGCCTTTTGTGAGGCCTCCGGGCCGGCGCTGGTGCGGACCAGCGGCACCTCGCCCGAAATGGTCGATCTGGCGGCGAAGAATGCACTCGCCATTGGGGCCGGACACAGCTTCCTGATCTTCCTGAAGAACGCATTTCCAATCAATGTCCTGAACGCGGTGAAGGCGGTTCCTGAGGTCTGTCGGATCTTCTGCGCGTCGGCCAACCCGGTCGAGGTCATCCTGGTGGAGAGCGGAGAGGGACGGGCTGTCCTGGGCGTTGTGGACGGCTGTTCGCCGAAGGGTGTCGAGCGCGAAGAGGACGTTGCGGCGCGAATGGCCATGCTTCGAAAGTTCGGATACAAGTTCGGCGGATATCGAGACTGAGGTGATGACGGATGGTTGACGGCACGGGCGCGATTACCGATGTGCCGGGGATTCTGGTCGGGCAGGCCGATGACCCGGTGGGGTTGACCGGATGCACGGTAGTGCTTTGCAAGGATGGTGCGGTAGGTGGCGTGGACCAGCGCGGCGGCTCGCCAGGCACGCGTGAAACCGACCTGCTTCGGCCGCTGCACAGGGTGGAGCGGGTGCATGCCGTCCTGCTGGCCGGTGGATCGGCCTACGGCCTCGACGCAGCGGGTGGGGTGATGCGCTACCTGGAGGAAGCCGGGATCGGCTTCGATGTGCGTGTGGCAAAAGTTCCGATTGTGCCGGGTGCGATTCTCTTCGATCTCGATCTGGGCTCAGCCGATATCCGACCCGATGCGGCCATGGGTTATGCTGCCTGCCAGGCAGCCACCCAACAGCCTCCGGCAGAGGGCAATGCAGGAGCTGGCATGGGCGCCAGCGTGGGCAAGATCCTTGGAATGAACGCGGCGACAAAATCAGGCCTGGGAACAGCATGCATGGATCTGGGAGGCGGCGTCCGGGTGGGTGCGATCGTGGCCGTCAACGCGCTCGGTGATGTCGTCGATCCGGCCAGCGGTGCGATCCTGGCCGGCACGCGCTCCACGAAGATCGGACCGCTGCGGGTGGGCGCCGAACCGCCCTATGCGAATACCTTGGAGCTGATGAAGCAGATGCCCGGGAAGCTCGCACTGAACCTGGCCACGCGCGGCAACACGGTCATCGGTGTCGTTGCAACCAATGCCCGGCTGGATAAGAACGAAGCCAATTACGTCGCGGCGATGGCCCATGATGGGATTGCGCGGGCGGTTCGGCCAGCCCATACGTTGCTGGATGGTGATACAATCTTTGCCCTTTCCACCGGGTCGAAGAAAATGGATCCCAGCACGATCGGCGCGTATGCCGCTGAGGCGCTGGCGAGCGCGATTGTACGCGCGGTCGCCCGGGCGACGTCAGCGGGCGGACTGCCCTGTGCTGCCGACCTGGCAGGGGGGCAGCCCGCAATCGTGGATTGATGATTGACAGAGATGACCGCGGGCATTATGCTCCGCATCTCGCCGGGAGGCCTTCATGTTTCGCAGGACCGATGATCGACCAGCCCAGCAAGCGTCACAACCCGAACGGGTTGATTCCGTATTGGGCTCCGGATTGACGCTTCAGGGCCAGCTCTCAGGGACTGGCGGCGTTCGCATCGACGGGGCCTTCGATGGTGAAATCGCGCTGCGCGGCATTGTCGTCATCGGCGAGGGCGGGCGTGTCACCTGCGAAAAACTGCGGGCCAACACGCTCATTATCTCCGGTTCGCTGAAAGGAGATGTCATCGCCCACCGGGTGGAAATCACCAGCTCCGGGCGGGTCTGGGGCGATGTCACAACCAGCGCGTTTTCGACCCAGGAAGGCGCATTCCTGCGGGGAAAAATCACGATGGAGGAGCAGATCGACCTCGGCCTGGGCCCGGAACTTGAAACGAGCGAACAGGACGAAGGTGAGGAAGAGGGATCGTAAAAGCAGCCCTTACGAATTGAAACAGCCATGAGCCCGGTCGGAGGACCGGGCTTTCTCGTTGCATCAGTATGGCAAGAGGGTCAGGGTTGGGGTGGTTGCTGGAAGATCAGCCGCCAGGAGCCCGGGAAGCTGTTCCCGTCATCATCAAAACACTCGGGTGCCATCAGGCCGGCCACCGGTCGATCACCACTGCTCAACTGCAGCGTATACGTCACGCCGGGCAGCATGGTGAAATCGGCGTAACCCGGCCCCAACTCCGGTTTCAAGCCGGTATAGAAGCGGTCCTGGCCGGCGTCCCAGATCACGAACAGCTCCACACCGGGAACGCCTTCGCCGGCGGCATCGAGTGCGAGAACCTGCATCTGGGCTTCGCCCAGGCGGATGTCACACACCTCCTCCTGGTCGAGCAGCGTGTAGGGTGCGCCAGGTGTTGCGGTCGGCATGGGTGTCGGCGTGCGCGTGGCCGTCGGCGATGCCGTCGGGCTGGGTGTGGGAGCGATCGGGGTGGCAGTCCCGGGGGAGGCGCCGGTTGCCAGGCCGGGAACCGGACGCTGGCCGAGAACGGCTGCGAGTTGTGCCAGCGCCAGAACCTCCGATTCGGGGCGGCCTTCCGCCAGCCGGCTTTGGGCCAGGCGGCTGAGTGCGCTGGCTGGATCGTCAAGCTGGAGCGAGGCCAGCCGGGCTCGTGTCCGCTGCAGGTCACCGGTATGGGCGTACGCCGATGCGATCAGCGCCAGATAGTCGTCTTTGAAGTTCTGGCGCAGGGAAGAGGGAGCGGAATCGACATACTCGACCGGGTTGACGACCCAGCTGTAGTACAGGCCGGCCACCAGGCCGATCAGCAGTCCGATCAGGAGCAGCAGTACACCGCGTCCCCTCATGGCGTATCGATCTCTGCCGATGGCGGGACGGCGCGCAAATCCACGACCAGGCGATTCAATGTTTCCAGGTCCAATTGTGAGTAACCATGTTCGAGCCCGTAGTCGATTGCCGAGACGACGATGTTGACGGGCGGGCGCGGGCCGAGGGCGGCCAGCCGTACGCGTGCCAGGTCCAGATCCCCGTCCGCGCTGTAGGCTTCCGCAGCCATCAGTACATATTCGCTGTAGTAGTCTTCCCGCAGGGTGTCCGGGGCGGTGTCGATATACTCCACCGGACGGATCACCCATCCGTAGAGCACACCGAGCAGCAGGCCGATGAACAAGCCGATCAGCAGACGTGAACTGGAGCGCATGCACTTCCTTCCAACGTGATGGCCCGCATTGTGCCATAGAGCATGGGCGCGGGCAACAGGGAGCAAAACCCCGGCATCCATGGGGATTGCCGGGGCCGCTATGCTATAATCTTCGATGCCGAAGGTGGGAGTCGAACCCACACTCCCGAAGGAACGCGATTTTGAGTCGCGCGCGTCTGCCAGTTCCGCCACTTCGGCGCACGGAAAGTATAGTCAAACGGTAGTATACGGTCAAGAAATCGAGGCGCGCCCGCAGGGCGCGCAGCCTTGCCGCCTATGCGATTAGGGATCATTGGCTTCGAAGCCAGCGGAAAAACAACCATCTTCAACGCCCTCACGCGCGGGAATCTTCCCACCGGTTCGCTGGAAGGAAGCGGCCGTATTGAAGTTCACAGCGCGGCCGTGGACGTACCCGAACCTCGCCTGGCACCCCTGACAGAACTCTATCATCCCAAGAAGACGACCTATGCCAAGGTAACCTATGCCGATATCGGCGGTATGGCGGTGGGCGCCGGACAGGAAGGCCTCCCCGGCGCGCTGCTGAATAGTCTCAGCCCGATGGACGGGTTGCTGTTCGTCGTGCGAGCGTTCGAGTCCGACGCGGTGCCCCACCCGCTTCAAAATGTGAATCCTCAGCGTGACCTGGAAGCGCTGAGCGAGGAGTTCCTGCTGCACGATATGATCACCGTCGAGCGGCGGATTCAGCGTTTGGATGAGGAGCACGCCCGCGGCGGGCGCGACCGGGCCGCCGTCGAGCGAGAACTCGAGCTGTTCAAGCGAGCGCAGAGCGCCCTGGAAGATGGACAGCCGCTGCGTGCCCTCCCGTTCAACGATTCGGAGCGGACGGCCCTGAAGGGCTTTGGGCTGCTGACGCTGACACCGGCGCTGGTGCTGGTGAATCTGGGCGAGGGACAGGAAATGCCCGGGATCAACCTGGCTGCCGGCGGCATGCCGGTGATGGGTCTGCAGGGTGAGCTGGAAATGGAGATCGCCCAGCTCGACCCGGCCGAAGAGAAAGCCTTCCTGGAGGAATACGGGATCAAAGAGCCGGGCCGGGAGCGTGTCATTCGAGCCTCGTATGAGCATCTGGGTTTGATTTCATTCTTCACGGTGGGTGAGGACGAGGTGCGCGCCTGGACTCTTCCATCGGGCTCAACCTGCCTGGATGCGGCC
>JBJYWH010000123.1:0-4803 GCA_046259355.1 Anaerolineales bacterium | reverse complement strand
ATCCTGGATCCGGGATCTCTTGGCGAGATCCACCATCGCATCGCCCAGCAGCGCCGTATCATCATGCTGGAGCGAGACCACGGGCAGGTTGCACACATCGGCCTTGATCTGCCGCCATAATCGGCTGCGAGCTCCCCCACCCGTCGCACGGATTTCTTTAATCTCCAAACCTGTTCGAAGCACGAGTTCGAGATTTCGGCGCAGCATGAAAGCGACCGCTTCGAGAACGGCACGAGTGAAATGCGGTTTTCGGTGGGCGAGCGTGAACCCATAGAACACACCGCGGGCGTGGGGGTCGTATTCAGGGCTGAAGGCGCCGGTCAGGTGCGGAAGCATGACAAGCCCACCACATCCAGGCTCGGCCTGCCCGGCCAATTCCGTCAGCAGTTCGTAAGCATCGACGCCTTCTTGGCGAGAACGTGCCAGCTCCACCTCACCAAAGACATCCCGGAACCATTTAAATGTCATGCCGCCGGTGTCACAGACCGGATCGAAGAGGTACTTCCCGGGAACGGCATGCAGATACACCGGGATCTGTCCTTCCCTGTCGATATCGGTCCGATCAACCGTCACCTGGATCGTCAGCGCACCCCCGGTGCTCTCGGATACGATTTCCGGGGTCAGATTGCCGGCTCCCACCGCGCCCGCGATCTGATCCATGCCTCCGAGCACGACGGGGACACCCGCCTTCAACCCCATCTGGCTGGCAGCCTGCGGGGTGAGTCCCCCGGCCAGCTCGCCTACCCGCTTCAGCACCGGAAGTCTCTCGACCGTGATGCCGGTCGCGTCCAATGCCTCCTGCCACCAGCTGTGGGAGCAAATATCGAGCAGCAGCGTCGTGCAGGCCACCCCGCCATCGGTGACATACTCTCCCGTCAGGCGGTGAATGATGAAGTTCTGCGCGAGCAGGAATTTATGAGCCCGACGGAAAATCTGCGGCTCATGATCCCGAATCCAGGCGATCTTGCACGCCGTCCAGGTTGGGTTGACGGCAGGTATGCCGGTCCGGGTGTAGACCTCCGGCCCCAGCTTGCTGGCGAGCATTCCAGCTTCAGCCCGGGCCCGATTGTCGAGCCAGACCAACGCCGGATAGATCGGCAATCCCTCCGTATCGACCACGATCAGCGTCTCACCCTGGCTGGAGACACCCAGGGCAGCGATGGCTTCGGGCGCCAGACCGGAATTCGCGATCACGTGCCGGACGACGGCAACCGCCGCCGACCAGTAGTGTTCCGGATCCAGCTCGACCCGGTCGACCCCTGGCGTATCGAGAGCGTAGTCCTGGAACTCCAAACCACGGCAGGCACCGGACGAATCGTAGACGGCGGCCTTGACCGAGGTCGTTCCGATATCCAGCCCGATGAAATGGCTCATCATACGCTCAGGTAAGTTCGAATTCGCGCGCAGCCCGGCCGGGGGTCGCTCCATCCTGCACAACCCGCTTCAACGCGCCCAGCAGCTGGCCGGGACGCCGGGCCTGGACGACATTGCGGCCGAAGACCACGCCGCGCGCACCAGCTGCAACCGCGTCAGCCGCAAGCTTCAGAGCATCCAGGTCGGTCGGTTTTCTCATTGCACCCAGGGCGAAGATCGGGATGCTCGTGGAGGATGTGATCTTGTGAAAACCCTTTCCGGTATAGAACGTCTTCACCAGATCCGCGCCCAGTTCGGCCGCCATCCGGCAGCCAATGGAAACCTGCTCCTGGAGCTCCTCCGGCTGGGCAAAATCACCGCCGATTGGATATACCTCGCAGATGAGCGGCACCCCCGCCCTTTCCTTCTCCTGAACGCTGCGCGCCACCAGTTCGACATTGCGTGCATCCTCGGCCTGATCCGGCCCCTGGAGCGTGAGGCTGGCAACCACGAGATCGGCACCCAGATGGAGCGCCTCATCAACGCTGAGCAGCGGGACGGCATAGGAATGGTCATAATCCCACTGCGCCATATAGTTCGTCGCCCAGTTGAGGCGGGTGATCAGGGCCGGCGCCCCGCGCCGGGAGAAGAAGGCTGCGCAGTGACGGATCATGCCCGCACTCAGCAAAATGCCGTCGGCGTCGGACAGCTTCTGGATCACCCGGGGCAGATCAATCAACCCTGGCAGGGGACCAAAATAAAGGCCGTGATCGATCGCAACAATCACGGCACGTTCTGAACCGGAAAAAAGCCGAGCCAACCGGATGTCTTCACCGACCTTCGTCATGGCCAATCACCTCTGGTAGAACCCCGAGAAAGGGAATGATGGTGGATCCATTCCGCCGGCGTCTGACCCCATATTAGCCTTGAAATTTCGGTTCGTCAATGTTTATTATTCTGGTCTTATTTGATTAATCTTTGCTTTTGCTTTGTTTTATTGTACTATCAGAAGGTAGATGGGCCTCGTCAACGGGGAGGTATGGGTATGAATGCACGCGAGCGGCGGGATTTTATTGCCCAGAAGATCCTCGAGCATGGCCGGGTGCAGGTGTCCGACCTGGTCCGAGAATTCGACCTGACTGACACCTCCATTCGCAACGATCTCACGATTCTGGAAGAAATGGGGCTCCTTCGCCGGGTCCACGGCGGGGCCGTCTCGACCGCCCGATCGATCCAGCTCGCGGCATACAACACCCGCATGGAGCACAACCGGGAGCAAAAGGTCCGAATCGCTTCCGCCGCAGCCGACCGAATGCAGGCCGTTGATATCGTTTTGCTCGATTCGGGAACGACGGTCCAGTATCTTGCCCGGCAGATCCCGATCAAGGTCCAACGCTCCGGCCGCCTGCGCATCGTGACGAACTCGGTTCCTATCCTCGAGGAAATTGGCGGCTGGGCGCCGCATAACCTTGTCATGCTCGGGGGTATCTTCCTGCCTGAGCACCGCGCTACCGTCGGCCCGGAAACGCTTCGAGGGCTGGAGGGAATCAATGCGACCACGGTCTTCCTCGGGTGTGACGGCCTCACCGTCGATAGTGGAATCACAACCTCGCACCCCTTGATCGCGGAAGTCGGACGGCGGATGGCCGAGCGGGCCAAGCAGGTGGTCGTTCTGGCGGACAGCAGCAAGCTGGAGCGCGCGGGGTTTGTGCCGATCATTCCCATTGAAAGGATCGACCTTTTCATCACAGACAACGAGGCGCCCCCGGCTGTAATCGGTCAACTCCGGGCGCGGCACGTAGATGTTCTGCTTGTCTAGAAGCGTACGATCCCACACTGGATGCGAAACATGGGATGGTCAGGCGCTGTCATCACAACCACGAGCTTCGAGATCACCCGGGGTGGCCCTGGAAGCGCTGTTCATTTCGCCCGCATGGCCCATGGCCGAACCCCTCGGATCGGAAGCAAGCCAGCGTCCTGCCGTCATCGGGAGCCCGAAATGGGCCATACGTCGTAGAGGAAGTCTAGCATGGGATATCTTGATCTGATTCAACTTCAGAAAAAATTCGCTGAAGTCCATGCGGTTCGTGACTTATCCCTTTCGGTTCAGAAGGGTGAGTTCGTCTCCCTTCTCGGGCCTTCCGGCTGCGGTAAGACAACCACGCTGCGCATGATTGCCGGGTTCGAAAGACCGGACGAGGGGCAGATTCTCCTGGATGGCGTGGAGCTCACGAACGTACCTCCGAATCAGCGCGGTGCGGGCATGGTTTTCCAGGCATATGCACTTTTCCCAAACCTCACGGTTCGAGGCAATATCGCTTTTGGCCTGGAGATCGCTCGCTTCGCCAAATCCGATGTCCAGGCGGCTGTCGCTGACCTGCTGCGGCTCGTCCGCCTGGAGGGCATCGAGGATCGCTTCCCACACCAACTCTCGGGAGGCCAGCAGCAGCGCGTGGCGCTAGCGCGGGCACTGGCGCTCAAGCCCAGGCTGCTCCTTCTGGATGAACCCCTGAGCGCCCTCGACGCGAAGGTTCGCGTCTCGCTGCGGGCTGAAATCCGACGGATCCAATCGGAGCTTCATATCACCACGATCTATGTGACCCATGATCAGGAAGAAGCCCTGTCCATATCTGACCGTGTGGTTGTGATGCGGGAGGGGTTGATTGAGCAGGATGCCAGCCCCAAGCAGATTTACCGCCAGCCTGCTTCCCGATTTGTAGCCGAGTTCATCGGTACGGCGAACCAATTCGATGGGGTCGCCATCGATAACACCGCCATCCAGACGCCGCTCTTCACGCTGTCGGCGCAAATTCCCGACACGCTCGTGGGGAAGCAGGTGGTCGTTCTCGTGCGCCCTGAAAATATCCAGCTTTATAACAAGCCTCCAGAGAATATCGCTGGAAACAACCTGATCCAGGGCCGGATCGAATCGATATCCTTCATGGGACCTGTCACCCGGATATCGGTGGCATCGAATGGCATGCACTTGATGTGCGACATCAGTGAATCTCAGCCCACGCAGCTCGAATTCAATGAAGAAGTGGCACTTTGTTTCCCGCCGGAGGCTTGCCAGGTCATGCAGGCCTAAAGGAACGCAACCACCGGGTTGCGGCCCTGGGGACGACTCCAACCTCGGCGCCGGACATGATGAGGAACGGGAACACGGCATGAAAATCACGATCCTTGGTGCTGGTAGCTGCTTGCCGGTGGTGAACTACAGCCCGGCGGGCTGCGTCGTTCAATTCCATGACACGGTCTTGCTGCTCGATGCCGGACCCGGCACACTCGGTCGTCTGGCTGCCCATGGCCTGGATTACCGCACGCTGGACTATGTCCTCATCACCCATCTGCACCCTGACCACACGCTGGATATTCTGACTCTCATCCAGGCACTTGACTCGACTCCCGGGTGGCAGCGCGAGCGAGACCTGATATTGATCGGATGCCATG
>JBJYWH010000122.1:0-1905 GCA_046259355.1 Anaerolineales bacterium | reverse complement strand
ACGGTGATCGAGAACATCATGTTGCCGATGGATTTCTGCCGGAAATGGAAGCCGCGCGAGCGCCAGGAACGGGCTATGTCCCTTCTGGAGCAGGTCGAATTGGGCGAGCACGCCTTCAAGCTGCCCAGCATGCTCTCCGGCGGACAACAGCAACGGGCGGCGATTGCGCGTGCCCTGGCCAACGACCCCCCGCTGATCGTCGCTGACGAGCCGACCGGCAACCTGGACAGCAAAACCGCCGACCGGGTCTTTCAGCTTTTCCAGGATCTTGTCAACCAGGGTAAGACCTTCCTGATGGTAACTCACGACACAGAACTGGCAACCCGCATCCCGCGCGTGTTGGAAGTGCGCGATGGCGAGTTATTCGAACACCAGAACCCGATGGGTACGCAGAATTGAGGCGCCTATGATGTCGGGACAGTACATCGCTTATCGTAAAGTCTGGCGCGATCTGTGGACCAACAAAGGGCGCACCATCCTAGTGGTGGTGAGCATTGCGGTGGGCGTGATGGCGATCGGGATGATCTTCGCCACCAACAGATCCCTGTCGCGGCAGATGCAAGCCGCACAGATCGCCAGCCATCCTTCGCACGTCAAGGCGTACCTGGACAAGGGCATCGACGACGAACTGTTGAAAAGCATCGCCCGCATGCCTGGGATCGAAGACGCCGAGGGGGCGATTGAATTAAGCATCCGCTGGAAGACGGACGTCGAGGGCGATTGGAGCACGGATTACGGAACCCTGATCGCCCGCCAGGACTACGAACACCAGAAATACGACATTCTTACCCTCAAACAGGGCTTCTGGCCCTCGACCAAGCGCGTGGCGGTCGAGTTCAACCACACCGGCCCGTTTGACATCCCGCCCCTGGATGGCACGGTCTATTTCGAGGTCAACGAGCGCGCGGTTGCATACAAGACTTCGGGCACGCTGCGGGATCCATCACAATTTCCGCCGCCGAACACGCCTGGGCCAGCCTTTTACGTCACTCGCTCCGACATGGAGCGCCTGACTAACGAGCGCGACTTCAACCTTCTGCGCTTCCGGGTACCCCAGTACAGCGAAGCGAACGCCCAAGCCGCCCTGGAAACGGTCCAGACGCGCTTGAAGAAGCTGGGAATCGAGATCACCTATTACGAAATCCAGGATCCGACCCGCCACCCCATGCAAGATGTGATCAACGGGGTCGGTCTGGTCCTAGCGCTCATGGCGGTCATGTCACTGCTGCTGAGCACATTACTGGTGATTAATACGGTCAATGCGATCATCGCCCAGCAAATCCCGCAAATCGGAGTGATGAAAGCGATTGGAGGCATCCGGGGAATCATCGCCCGCCTGTACCTGGCAGGTGTGACTTTCTACGGATTCTTCAGCCTGGTGGTCGCCGTCCCGATGGGCGCCATCGGGGGCTATTTCCTGTCGAACTGGATGCTCTACCTGTTGAACGTGCCCTCCGGATCGTTCGGGTTCCAGCCGATTTCGATGGTCTACCAGTTCGGAGCCGGGCTGATCCTGCCTCTACTGGTGACCTTGTACCCGGTCTTCCGCGGCGCCTCGATCACAGTGCGGGAAGCGATCAGCAGCTACGGGTTGGGCGACGGGGCCTATGGGACCGGGCTGGTCGACCGCCTCTTGGGACGCATCCGCGGGCTGCCTCGCCTGGCGGCGCTGCCGTTGCGCAACACCTTCCGGCGGATCGGGCGGGCCTTGTTGACCGAGCTGACCCTGGTCTCGGCTGGGGCGCTGTTCCTGACCGTGCTGTCTACCGGGCATTCGGTCAGCCAGACGATCTCCAAAGCCTGGGAAAGCTTCGGCTTCGACGTATTGTTGGTATTCGAACAACCCCAAAGGATCGACGAAGTCCTTTCCATGATGCAAGACCGGCCGGGGATCGCCCATTCGGA
>JBJYWH010000121.1:0-9817 GCA_046259355.1 Anaerolineales bacterium | reverse complement strand
CAGGATGCGGTTCAAACGGGGCAGCTGCTCGTAGAGGTAGTAGCGGTAGCCCGTCGATGAGTCGACGTGCGCAGGCTTGAGCAGCCCGACTTCGTCATAGTAGCGCAGTGTCTTGATCGATACCCGGCTGAGCCTTGAGAAGTCACCGATACGAATCATCACCTCATCCTCAAGCCCTGTATACAACCTCCAGCAGATGGAGAGTCAAGCATCCATCGGCCGAAGTCTTCGAGCTGTTTTGTCACCCTCGTGCCAGCGGTTTACAAGAACTGCGCCCATCAAACCCAATCCTTCCATCAAAGGATTCGCGACGAACTGCCAGTCATGGTCTGGGACATATCATAACAAGCGCTTGCCAAAACGTCCGATTCGGAGGACGGATTTAGAATCCACTGTTGTAACCATTGCGGTCCGGAGGTACCATGAAGGTAAGGCGCAGCGGCCGAATCGATCACGCTGCTGCCGAGATCAGATCAATCCGCCAACCGGCACGTGATATCTCCCCCAACCATATAACGTACCTGCCACGGCCTGTCGTACGGCATGAGAACTGTTTGCAGTTCCATGAGCGAGCAGCCGGATTCTGCGCCGGGAAAACGCCGAATACGGTCAGGCAATATGGAGCAGGCACAGCTGAACCTTGTGAAGGAGATGCAGCGATGTCAGATGAATTAACCCCCCTCCAGCTTCGGTCCACCTGCGATCCATCTTTGCTCGGGTGCAGTTCAAGCCAGGAGATGACCATCCTGGAAAAGATCATCGGGCAGGAGCGGGCCGCCCGGTCGTTGAATTTCGGCCTCGGTATCGATACGCGGGGTTTCAATATCTATGTCGCCGGACTGCCAGGAACAGGCAGGACGACAACCGTCCGCCGCTTCCTGGAGGATCGCGCCCGGACCGCGAAGGTCCCGAGCGATTGGTGCTACGTGAACAACTTCAAGGATCCGTCTCGCCCCCAGGCGTTGAAGCTGCCCCCTGGCAGGGCCAAGGAGATGCAATCGGACATCAGCCATCTCATCGACGGTATCAAGCAGGATATCCGCAGCGCATTCGAAAGCGAGGAATACATCGCCCAGAGGGGGCAGACGGTAAAGCAATTCGAGAATCAGCGCGATGAGATGATCCAAGAGATGAACAATCAGGCCACCCAGGCTGGCTTCCTGATCCAGGCCTCTCCCGTCGGGCTGGTGACCGTCCCGCTGCGCGACGGTAAGCCGATCCCGGAAGAAGAATTCGAGCAGCTCGACCCGGAAGAGAAGGACCGCATCAGCAAAGAATCGGAGAAGCTGCAGTCGGAGATCAATTCGACCATCAGGCAGGCGAAACGCTTTGAACGTCAGGCACAGGAGGCCGTCGAGAAGCTCGACCGGGAGGTCGTGGCGTACACGATCAAGCATCCCATCGATGAATTGAAGGAGAAGTACGGCCAGCTTTCACAGGTTATCGAGTACCTGGAGGCGCTGCAGGAAGATATTCTCGGGAATTCTTCCCAGTTCAGAGCTGATGAATCTGAGGACGAGACGCCTCCCATCCTGCGATTTACCAGGCCAAAGGTCGACCCACACCGGAAGTATCAGGTGAACATCTTGATCGACAACGGCGCGCTTGAAGGTGCTCCCGTGATCATCGAACGCAACCCGACCTACAGCAACCTCTTCGGCCGCATCGAGCAGGAAGCCCAATTCGGCGCGCTGATCACGGATTTCACGCTCATTCACAGCGGATCCTTGCACCGGGCCAACGGCGGTTATCTGGTTATGGGGATCGAAGACCTGCTTCGGAATCCATTCTCCTGGGAAGGCCTGAAGCGCGCCCTTGCAAACGAGGAGATCAGCATCGAGGATATCAGCGAACGGATCGGGCTGATCACAACCAAGAGCCTGCAGCCGGAGGCAATCCCGCTTTCAGTTAAGGTGCTGCTGATCGGCACGGCCGAAATCTACCACCTGCTGCGCGCCTATGATGAGGATTTCAGCGAACTCTTCAAGGTGAAAGCTGAGTTCGACACCCAGATGGACCGTTCGGACGAGAATGTCAGCAACTATGCTTCCTTCGTGTGCACGATTTGCGAAGAAGAAAAACTGCTCCACCTGGATGCATCCGCACTGGCCAAGGTCGTGGAATACGGTTCACGCCTTGCGGAAGATCAATCGAAACTCTCGACCCGCTTCCGGGATATCGCCGATATCCTGCGGGAAGCGAGTTATTATGCCAGCCAGCAGGGATCGGAGCTCGTCAAGGATGATCACATAAACCAGGCCATCGAAGAACGGATTTATCGCTCCAACCTCATTCAAGAGCGGGTCGCCGAGATGATCGAGCGCGACATCATCAAGATTGAAAGCCGCGGTGAGCTCGTCGGCCAGGTGAACGGGCTTTCAGTCATTGACCTCGGAGATCTGACCTTCGGCCGTCCGAGCCGGATCACAGCCAGCGTCAGTCTCGGGCGTGAGGGGTTGATCGACATCGAGCGGGAGGCGAAAATGGGCGGGCCGATCCACACCAAAGGTGTGATGATCATCGCTGGCTACCTGTCTGAGAAATTCGCCCAGGATAAACCCCTCAGCCTATCGGCACGCCTGGTGTTCGAGCAAAGCTACGCCGGCGTCGAAGGAGATTCGGCTTCCTCCACCGAGCTGTACGCGATCCTTTCCAGCCTTGCTGGCATCCCCATCAAACAGAGCATCGCCGTGACGGGTTCGGTTAACCAGAAGGGAGAAATCCAGGCCATCGGCGGCGTCAACGAAAAGATCGAAGGCTACTTCGAAATCTGCAAGGCGAGGGGACTGAGCGGCGATCAGGGCGTGATGATCCCGGAGAGCAACGTTGAAAACCTGATGCTGAAGGAAGAAGTGGTCGAAGCCGTCCGGGCGGGGAAATTCCACGTCTGGCCGGTGGGCACGATCGACGAAGGCATCGGGATCCTGACCGGGATCGAGGCCGGCCAGAAGCTCGACGATGGCTCCTTCCCGGAAGGATCGATCAACGACCGGGTCAACCACCGCCTGCTGGAGTACGCGGAAAACCTGCGGGATTTCGCCCGCATCGAGCATACGCATCCTCCAGAACAGGCAAGCTCAAGCTGACTTCCAATCATGAATGGGGTCGACCCGGAATCTAACACGCAGGGGCACGGCGGCGCCGTGCCCCTACCCTTGATTTTTCCATTGCAAACTGCGAAATCTGCGCTCGCTCCAGCGTCCAGGAAGCTTATTTCGCCACTGCCTCCGACGGCTGTTCTTCCGTCAGGAAGGCTTTCTCAAACTGGCTGTTGTACAGCTCGGCATAGAAACCGTTCTGCTCCAGCAGCTGTTCGTGCTTGCCCTGTTCGACGATGTCACCCTCGTTGATCACCAGGATCCAATCGGCATTGCGGATGGTTGAGAGGCGGTGGGCGATGATGAAGCTCGTGCGGCCCTTCATCAGCTCTTCCATCGCCTGCTGGATCAGCACCTCGGTGCGGGTATCGACCGAACTTGTCGCCTCGTCCAGGATCAGCATACGGGGGTTGGTGACGAACGCCCGGGCGATCGTCAGGAGCTGTTTCTGCCCTTCGGAGATATTGGTCGCCTCCTCGTTCAGCACCAGGTTGTACCCTTCTGGAAGGGTGCGCACGAAGTGGTCCACCCGGGCAGCCCTGGCAGCCCGGATCACTTCCTCATCACTCGCCCCGGGCCAGCCGTAGCGGATGTTCGCCATGATGGTGTCGTTGTAGAGCCAGGTGTCCTGCAGCACCATGCCGAACATGCAGCGCAGGTCCTCCCGTCGGAAGTCCTTGATGTTGTGACCATCGACCAGGATCGCACCACTGTTGACGTCGTAGAACCGCATCAGCAGCTTCACCATCGTGGTCTTGCCGGCGCCGGTCGGACCGACCAGCGCGATTTTCTGGCCGGGCAGAACGTCGGCGGAGAAATCCTTGATCACGATTTTGTCCGGCGAGTACCCGAAGTGGACATGCTGGAACTCGACATGACCCTCGATGTGATCGACCTGGACCGGATGCTCGGAATCAGGGATTTCCTCCTCTTCCGCGAGAAACTCGAAGATGCGCTCTGCCGCGGCGGCGGTTTGCTGCAGGATGTTCGAGATGTTGGCGATCTGCGTGATCGGCTGGGTGAAGTTGCGCACGTACTGGATGAAGGCCTGAATATCGCCGACGGTGATGGCATTGCGTACCGCCAGGTATCCGCCCATGATGGCGATCGCCACGTAACCCAGGTTGCCGATGAAATTCATGATCGGGAACATCAAGCCGGAAAGGAACTGCGATTTCCAGGCCGAATCAAAGAGGGTATTGTTCAAGCCCTCGAACTTCTGGATGCTGCGGGCTTCGCCGTTAAAGGCTTTCATCACCCGGTGCCCGCCGAACATCTCTTCCACATGCCCGTTGACGTGTCCGAGATAATCCTGCTGCTGGGTGAAGAATTTCTGCGATTGGCGCACAACCAGCACGACAATGCCCATCGAAAGCGGGATGATGAGCACTGCGATCAACGTCATCTGCCAGCTGATGGAGATCATCATGACCAGCACACCGATCACGGTTACGGTTGAGGTGATGATCTGGGAAAGGCTTTGATTGAGGGTCTGGTTGATGGTGTCAACGTCGTTGGTGATATGCGCCAGCACCTCGCCCTGAGAAACGCGGTCGAAGTACTTGAATGGAAGGTTATTGATCTTGCGTGAGATATCCTGCCGGAAGCGGTAGGCGATGTCGATCGAGATGCCGGACATGATCCAGCCCTGGATGAAGCTGAAAGCCGCCGAACCAAGGTACAGCGCCAGGGTCGTCAGGATGATCCGACCGATGTAGTTGAAGTCGATCCCGGTTCCGGTTCCGGTTATCTGACCGAGCACCCCCTCGAAGAGCTTGGTGGTAGCCTTCCCCAGGACCTTCGGTCCGATGATGACGAAAACAGTCGAAGCGATTGCGAAGAGCATGACAACCACGATCGCGACCCGGTAGGATCCAATGTACCGGAGGAGTTTGATCATCGTGCCCTTGAAATCGCGCGCTTTATCACCTTTCATCATCGCCATCGGGCCGCCATGCCCCATCGGGCCGCCGCGCCGGCGTCCAGGGCCCATCATCGGTCTGCCTTCAGAACGTGAATTCCCCTGTTCGGCGCTCATACCAGCTCCTCCTTGCTCAACTGCGACAACGCAATCTCCTGATACGTCTCACAACTCTGCATCAGCTCTTGATGGTTGCCCTTTCCCACAACCCGCCCTTCATCCAGCACGATGATCTGGTCGGCATTCTTGACCGTGGCCACGCGCTGGGTGACGATCAGCACCGATGAATCGCTCGTTTGGTCCTTGAGCGCTTTGCGCAGGGCAGCGTCGGTCTTGAAATCCAGGGCTGAAAAACTGTCGTCGAAGATATAGATCGGCGGTTTCTTCACCAGCGCACGGGCGATGGCCAGGCGCTGCTTCTGACCGCCGGAAACGTTCGTCCCGCCCTGGGCGATCTCTGAATCGAAACCTTCTGGTTTGGCGAAAATGAATTCACTCGCCTGGGCAATGTCGGCTGCCTGCCGCAGCGTCTCGTCGCTGGCATCCTCATCGGCATAGCGCAGGTTGCTCTCGATCGTGCCGGAGAAGAGCGTCCCCTTTTGTGGGACATAGCCGATCTTGTCGCGCAGCTCGGTTTGCTTGACCTCGCGAATATCCACCCCGTCGAGGTAGATGGCGCCCTTGCTGACGTCATAGAAGCGCGGGATCAGGTTGATCACGGTCGATTTCCCACAGCCGGTCGAGCCGATGAATGCCGTCGTCTCTCCCGGGCGAGCCGTGAAGCTGATGTCGTGCAGCACATCGTCCAGCGCATCGGGATAACGGAAGGAGACGTCGCGAAACTCGATCTCGGGTGTAAAGGGTGCCTTGAACGGTTTCGGCTGTTCGGGATCCTTGATGCTGATTTCCGTTTCAAGCACATCGGCGATGCGCCCGCCGGACACGGAAGCGCGCGGCAGGAAGATGAACATCATCGACATCATTAGGAACGCGAACACGATCTGGATCGCGTACTGCATGAAGGCGATCATGTCACCAACCTGGATATTGGCGTCCGCAACCTGGTGCGCTCCGACCCAGATGATGCCTACCGTGAGCACGTTCATCAACATCATGATGACTGGCATCATCGTCACCATCACGCGCGCGATAAACAGGCTGGTTTCGGCCAGATCGCGGTTGGCGCGGTCGAAACGCTTCTCCTCATCCTCCTGCTTGTTGAAGGCGCGAATGACCATCATGCCGGACAGATTCTCGCGTGTGACCAGGTTGAGCCGGTCGATCAGGTTCTGCATGGCCTTGAACTTCGGCAGCGAGATTGAGAACACGGTCAGGATCAAGCCCAGCAGCACGATCACCGCCAACGCGATGATCCACCACATATTGGCGCTCTTATCGATCGCCCGTATCACGCCGCCCACCCCGATGATCGGCGCGTAGAAGACCATGCGCATGATCATGAAAATGACCATCTGGACCTGGGTGATATCGTTTGTCGAGCGTGTTACCAGGGAAGCGGTTGAGAACTGGTCAAACTCGGCGCTCGAGAAGTTCTCGACTCTCTCAAATGCCGCCAGGCGGATGTCACGCGCGGCACCGGCAGCCGTCCTCGACGCCAGGTAGCCGACCGCAACGGTACAGACCCCTCCCAGCAGGGAGATCAGCAGCATGATGCCACCGGTGCGCAGGATGTAGTTCGTTTGCAGCTTGCTGGTATCCACGCCCAGCGCCTGGTACTCGGTCTTAACCGAGGCCACGGCCATCTGGTTGATCATGCTGTCGCCCAATGTGGCGAACTGCTGGTTGATTTTGTCCACGAGGGCCGAGCGCTGCGCCGCCGGCATCTGCTGCAGCAGCGTCATCGGATCCACGCCGGATGGCAGTTTGGACAAGTCAATGCCCAGCTGCTGGGCCATCGCCTGAGACTGCGCCGGGTTGGCCGCCATGCGCTCGATTCCCGCCGCCACGACGAAAGCCCGCCCCATGATGGGATTGATCGCGTTCAGCTCCGCGTGGGTCAGGTCATTCCGAACGTAGACCGCTTCGCTTTCCAACGCCGGGTACTGCGCGAGATACGGGTCGGCCTGGGCTGACCCCGGTTGTACGAGGGTGTAAGCCCCCAGGACCTGCTCCTGTTCGGAACTGGTCATGAACAGCGTGAGCTTATCCATCTCGCTTTTCCGGATGGCTGTCGGAACCGCATTTTCGACCCCATTCTGCTGGATGCCATTGTTGACAATCCGGGACAGGTAGTCCGGAAGTGCCAGGTCGGCATTCGCCTGAACGAAAAGCAGTGCAATCGCCAGGACGATCAGGAGCAGGTAGGGCTTCAGGTATTTGGTCAAACGCAGCATAGGTTTGGCACTCCTCCGCCAGTCACTTTCACGATTTTGGAACCGCGGTCTTGGTTAACTGGTTCGCTTTTTGGATCATCAATTCTAGAGCAGCGGTGATGGTCTGTTTTTCTTCATCGGTCAGCACTTCCGAGAGCTCATCCATCCAGCTCTCACGGGCATGGATTCCGGCCTCGAATGCCTTCTCACCCTTCGGTGTCAACTCAATCCGTTTAACACGCCGGTCCTCGGGATCCTCGGTCCTGGCCACCAATCCCTGCTCCACCAGGCGGTCGAGCATCTGGCTGGCGGCCGCGCTGGTCACGCCCAGATGCTCCCCGATCTCGGTCACCCCGCAACTTCCGGTGCGGTGGATGTGAAAAAGAGTCCCGAGATGCGACATGGAGAGCCCGCTCTCACGGGCGTAGCGCAGGAAGTTGCGCATCGAATGCCGCATGGACACTTCAACCCAGTCCTGGAGCGTGGCGACGAATGGATCCGCGGACATGCTTCACCTCGCTTAATAGTTAAACGGGCTGAATTGTAATGAAGGCTAATGAATCCGTCAAGGGTCAAATCGCGAACTCGGCGCCTGCCTCCAAACCGCCCAGCCCGGCCTCCACAAAACCTTCACATTCCCTTCATCCTGCCTGCATCCATGCCAACTATCCTTCCATCGAATGAAGTACTCAATGGAGGAAATCGTGATGAAAACAAAGAACACACAAACAACTATAGTCATGGGAACGCTGCTTATTAGTCTCAGCCTCGCTGCCTGTGCGAGCCCTGAACGGTCGCTCGAAACCGAAATCATGGTCGGACAAGAGGCGCCAGCCCCCGCACCTGAATCGGCGAAACAGGATGACCTCGGGATTGATTCGGAGGAAGCAGGGACCACACCCCGTCCGTCCTCTTCCGTGAAACCCGAGGAAGCAGCCGGGTTGCTTTACATGCGAGAGGAGGAAAAGTTGGCGCACGATCTATACCTGGCGCTCTACGAGCGTTGGGGACTTCCAATATTCAGCAACATCGCCTCCAGCGAAGCGACACACACCGCTGCGGTCGAAGGGCTGTTGGAGCAGTTCGGGCTCGACGATCCGGCCTCCGAGACCGCGCCGGGTGTCTTCCAGGATCCCACCCTGCAGGCGCTATACAACGACCTGGTTTCCCGGGGGTCCGAGTCACTGGCCGCTGCGCTGCAAGCCGGGGCGCTGGTTGAAGAAGTCGACATCCAGGACCTCACCGACCGCATTCGCCAAACAGACCACCCGCAGATCGTGCAGGTATACAGCAACTTGATGGACGGTTCGGAAAATCATCTACGGGCTTTCGTCCAGCAATATATCAGCCGGACAGGTCTGGATTACCGCGCACAGTTCCTGGATGTAAATCAGGTGAGCACCATTCTTGCTGCGGTGCCCGGCCGCAGCCGCGGGCGCGGTCCGAATTGACCCTCTCGACGGATCGATGCAATCGCCGTGGTAGTTCCCCACGGCGATTCTGTTTCCCCCCATAGGACCTGGTTTTCGCATCATTTGGCTTCCCGATCGATGTCCGATATTAATATCCGGGGGCGCACCCGCGCCGTGCCTCGCATACTCTATGGATCGGAGGTTCCCGTGATCAAGATACTCTTCTCCATCTTTCTCATCCTGCACGGGCTGGTTCACCTGCTGTATGCCGGACAGAGCCAGCGCATTTTCGAGCTGCAGCCCGGAATGACCTGGCCGGACGGCTCGTGGGCTTTTTCCCGTCTGGCCGGGGTCGATGGAGCCCGGATCCTGGCCACGATCCTGCTCATCATGGGGGCATTGCTGTTCGTCAGCGCAGGCGCCGGCTCGCTCTTCAAAGCGACCTGGTGGCGGTCGGTTGCCCTGGCGGCAGCCGCATACTCCTCGGTCCTGTATCTGCTGCTCTGGGATGGCGGCTGGCAGGATCTGCCGGGCAAGGGAGCGGTTGGAATCCTGATCAACGTTGTCATTGCCGCTGCGATCTATTTCCTGCCGCAGCTCCAGCTCACGCCTTGAACTCGTTCTCTCCGTTCAGGGAAACCGCTTGCGCCCACGGTCCATCACAAGCCGCAGCTTGACGGGAGTCTCCCAGGAATCAACTCAAAGGGACGCCCTTCCAGCGTCCTTTTCTTTCGCCGGCTGTCCGCACCACCTTGTCAGGCCGAGTGGACAAACGCGCCCTGATCTGATATAAATCCTGTACAAATATTGGATATTATGGATGGTCTAAGTCTTATTTCTTTCCACCATCGACCGGCTACCCTAGCAGGTCGAGCGGAAACGAGGACAGCCTGATGAACCTGGAAGGACTCCACCACGTGACCGCCGTCAGCGCGGCGATCGCAAACAACCTGAAGTTTTATACCGAGGTGCTCGGGCTTCGCCTGGTGAAGAAATCGGTCAACCAGGATGATGTATCCGCGTACCACCTGTTTTACGCCGATAAGCTCGGAT
>JBJYWH010000120.1:0-13503 GCA_046259355.1 Anaerolineales bacterium | reverse complement strand
GGATTTGAACCAGTGACCAAGGGCTTATGAGTCCCCTGCTCTACCACTGAGCTACGTCGCCTAAAAATCGACGCGATCAAGCTCGAGCATTCTACTCAAGAAGGCTCTGATGTGCAAGGTTCCTGCGGCGCCTCGCTTCCAGACACACGCTGGAAGACCACCTGCCCTCCCTGCAGGATCATGGTGGCCACGCCGCAGACCGAGTTGAGTTCACCCGCCAGCGACTGCAGGTAATCAAGCGTCGTGGCGCCCGTCGCCTCGACCGGGCTGCCGAGGACGACCAAATCAATTGCCTGCTCCTCGATCGCGGCTTGCAGAACCGACCGGAAATCACCCCGCCGAACGAGCGCTTCCGCCTCGACGCCGGCTGCTTTCGCCCGTTCCTGCGCCATGGCCAGGACAAATGCGCCCATCTCGTCAAGCTCCTGGGCGACGTCAACCAGCACCGGGGAAGCCATCCGATCGAGGAAGCTGATATCCGTTACATAGAGAAAGGACAGCCGGGCATCATTCTCCCGTGCGATTTCAATCACCCGATCCTGGTTGGGCCGGCTCGAAGGACCGCCGCGTGTAGGGGAGAGGATGGCTCGATATCGCTTCATATCAACCACCTAGCCAGACAAACCGGATCAGGAGCCAGAGGAAACCTGCTGTCAGCGTCAGGTACGTCACCGGCAGCCCGACCTTGAGAAATTCCCTGAACGAAATCGGCGTTCCCGCCTGAGATGTGATACCCGCCGTCACCAGGTTGGCTTCGGCGCCGATCAGCAGTCCATTTCCTCCCATGGCGGCTCCCATCGAAAGTGCGTAGTAGAGCACCTTGCTCGATGCCCCCGGCACGCTGCCGGATAGATATTCCACCACCGGCAGCATCGATGCCGCCAGGGGGATGTTCGCTATGGCCGTCGAGAGTGTGCCCACGCCGAAAACGATCAGGAAAATGCCCAGCACCAGGTTCTGTCCGACGATCTTGCTCATCCATCCCGCGATCATACTGATCAATCCAACTTCCTGCACCGCACCAACGACGATGAACAATGCCATGAAGAAAACCAGCGTGGTCCAGTCGACGGCGATGATCATCGCATGTACGTCGGGCTTGAGCCAGATGAGCAGCAGCGTGGCGCCGACCAGCGCCGGGACGGCCGGTACAACATGATATCGCTCGCCGACAATAAATCCCGCCAGAACCAGCAGAAATACAAGTCCGGACTTCCACAATGCCCCCCGGTCCCGAATGCGAGCGTTCTCTTCCAGCTTCGCATAGAGCGTCTCGGAAAGGCCGGAGGCATGCTTGGCGAGTTCCCGGCGGTAATGAAAAAGGACAAATCCAGCCAGAGCGCCCAGAGCCAGCACGACCCCCAGCGTCTGGTGAACCAGAAAGTCCTGGAAGCTGATCCCGCCGTACGCTCCGATCAGGATGTTCGTCGGCGTTCCGATCAGGGTCGTTATGCCTCCCACGTTCGAGGCGAGAACTTCAGGGATGATCAATGCCAGCGGGTTGATGCCTAATGCCAGGCCAATCTGCAGGCTGATCGGGGTCATCAGGAGCATCGTGGTGAAGTTGTCCAGCAGAGCCGATGCAATAGCCGTGAGCAGGATCAAGATCAGAACCAGGAGCCAGGCTCGTCCCCGGCTGAGGCGGTAGGCTTGAAATGCCGTCCACTGGAAGATGCCGGTGCGTTCGATGATGGCGATGATGATCATCATGCCCATGACCAGGAAAATCACTTCCCAATTGATGTAGGTCAGCGCGGTCTCGAAATCGAAAATAAAGAATTGCGGATTGAATGCGCCACCGATGAACGTGACCAGGAAGACGGCTGACATCCCCGCCAATGCCGCCGTGGTGCTGTGCAGTTTCTCCAGTGCGATCATAAGCAGCACGCCGAGGAAGATGATTGTCGCTGCCCAAAAAGCGTACGAGATGTGACGAGTCAGCGTCACATCCCCGAAGGTGATGGCACCACCCTCCCGCAGCCGGGCGATCTGGCTGCTGGACAGCGGCAGGACGGCCGATTCGAAATGGATCCGGTCGACGTGGATTTCCATCGATCTGCTGGAAGCATCGGCAAAGTTCAGCGTCCAGCTGCCGTCCTCCCCGCTTTCGGTCGACGCAAGGGGTTGGTCAACCCCCCGGGCATGGAGGCTGATTTGCGCGGCGTGCACCGGCTGGGATTGCAGGTCGATCACCTTGCCGGTAATGGCAAATCCCTCACTCTGCGCCGCTGCCGGTCGACCGGAGAATACAGCAGCCATGAGCACCAGCAGGCTGATCGAGAGCAGCAGCCAGAGACCTGGTTTGAGGTGGACGAGTCTGCGGGCTGATGGATCGAGGTAGGTTGTGATCTTCATGACAAGGAGGCCGAGAGCTGATCCTTTTATCGGATGCAATTCGTGCGTCAGGAGTTCATCGCTTCGAAGACGGCGCTTTCGATCGGTTCAGCGACCTGATAGAACTGTTCCTGTGCAACCTGGCGCAGGAGCAGGATGGAAAGAGCAAGACCGAAGGCTTCAAAACCAAACACGGCTGCATAGGCGGCCGGTACGGAAGCACCCAATGCGAGAAATGCACTCTGCAGTGCGCCACCCGCGATCGCAGTTGGGCCTTTTGCCAGCGCCTGGATCAACGTCCACAGGCCGACGAATAGGCCGGTTTGTTGAGCGGTCGTCATGTCCATCATCAGCGAGACGCCGCCAACGGTGAAAAAACCCGCCCCCACCCCGAGCAGCAGGATCAGGAATGCCAGTGCTCCTGCGGCTCCAACCAACGAACTTCCTGCCAGGCCGAGAAACGCGCCGATCATGACAACCAGACCGATACTGGTGGTCGAACGCTTGCCAAGGCGAGGAATCAGCTGCGAGCCTCCCAGCAGCATGCTCAAGACAACCCCGACGCCCATATAGGCGTTGAAGCGGGTCGTTTCGGCAGGCGAAAGCGCGAAGACCTCCCCTCCGAAAGGCTCGAGGATCACATCCTGCATGAAATAGGAGAACATGCTCAGGAAGAGAAAGGCAGCAAACCAGCGCGCAGGACGATTGGTTCCCAGTGCTCGCAGGGCAGCCCAGAGGTTTCCCGAAGTCTCTCGCTTCCAATCGACAGCACGCTTCTCCTGCCTGACGAGCGCAGCGATGGCGAGCGCCGTTGCCAGCCCTCCGGCTGCGAGAAACATGGTCTGGACACGCTCCAGGCTGAATGGGCTGAGCAGTGCACCCGTGATTACCCCCGTCAGGATGATGCCGACCATCAGCATCGTCCAGATCAAACCCGTCACCCGCCCTCGTTCAGCCGGACTGGTGAGGTCGGTGACAAGCGCCAGGAAAGCCGTGCCGGCGATGTAGGATGCGATACCCTCGAGCAAGAAGAAGCCGAAGCTTACCGCCAGCCGGCCGCTCGTGGGAGAGGCCGCGAGCCAGGTAACGACCTGGACCGAGCCGGCAAGCACCGCTGCGGCACCGATCGCGCCAAAGAGGACATAGACGCTGCGTCGGAACCCGCCCAGCGGGTGCGTATCAGAGTAGTAGCCGAAGGGGATGGCGATCAGCGCCCCGAGGTAGTGCCCGCCACCGACGATCAGCGTCACGCGAAAGAGATCGAGCCCCAGCTCAACCCGCATCACGCGATTCAAGACTCCGAGGAAGAGGACCGATAGCCCACCAGCAGCAACCTGGAAAAGACCAAGACGCAGGATTTGAGTTCGTTTCATCCGGGTGATGGTTCCCTTATGGTTCAGAGACGGACTGCTCTGTATTGTACCCGCAAGCGGATGCTGGTGACGGAGATCAAGGCTCTGCCGCCGGTCTGATCAGGCGCAGCGCTCCGATGAAAAGCGCGGCCATAATCAGGCCGAACACAAGAAACGGCACCGTGGCTCCGAACAGGTCAAACAGAGCTCCGCCAACGATCGGCGCGACGGCATTGGCTCCGCTGAGTAAAGCGGAGGAAATCCCGAGTATGCCGCCTATCTCCCCTGTCGTCACACGCTTTGTCAGCATGCTGTTGATACTGGGCTGCAGGATGCCGCCGCCAATGGCAGTCGGAATCATGGCAACCAGAATCCATCCCAGGCCATACCAACCAGTCTTTTGATCTGACGGCAGCGTCACCCCGACATGCTGTGTGGTGGGATTCTCATGGGTGCGGAAGCTGCCGCTGCTCTGAAGCTCCTGGGTCAGTTCCTGCTGTGAATACCATGGAACCGGCTCACGCGGGGTGAACGAGATGAGCACCAGACCGATCGCAAGGGTCAGCAAGCCCAGGAAAACCAGCCGGCGGTCACCCCAGCGGCGGCTCCAGGGCCCGATCAAGCCGCCCTGCACAGCCACGACCAGCACGCCAACGAAAACGAAGATCACGGCGTTTCCGGAAGCATTCAAACCCAATCGTTCCAGGGTAAAGAGCGAAAGGAGCTGCTCGAACCCGCCGAAGGCAATTTGCTGCATGAATATCAAGCCGAGCAGCACACCGATCTGCGGCAGGCGGATCGCCCGCAGCATCGCCTGCAGGGTGAGGCTTTTCTCCCCTCCATCACCCTTGTACTCGCTGTGCTCAGGGTGGGTTTCAGGCAGCAGAAACCAGGTCATGGCAATCGAGGCGGCCGAGAAAGCAGCCGCCACGAAGGCTGGCACATGGTAATTGTTGCCGCTCAGTGCGAGTGCAATGAATGCCAATACCGGCCCGATGACAAATCCGATCCCGAACGCGGCCCCGATCAAACCGAGGCCCTGGGTACGGGTCTTTTCGTTGGTGACATCGCTGATGACCGCCTGTGCGGTCGCAATGTTGGCGCCCGAGATCCCATCGATCATGCGGGCAAGAAAGAGCAACCACAACGCATCGGAAAAACCAAGGACCAGAAAACCGATCAGCGTTCCGATCTGGCTGATGAGTAAGACCGGACGCCGGCCCCAGCGATCTGAAAAGCGTCCGAGCAGCGGTGCACCGACGAACTGGGTGATCGGGTAGGCTGCACCCAGAAGGCCGATCATGAACGGGTTTGCGCCAAATGAGGCCGCGTAAAGCGGCATGAGCGGAATGATGATCGTCAGCCCGAGAAGATCGATCACGACAATCATGAAGACCGGCAGGATCTTCTTCATATCCAGCCGATCACGCGATGCTTCTTGATTCGAGTCAACCCTTCCTTGAGCCATGAAAAACTCCTGCTGCAGTTCGATCTCAAAGGGTAAAACGGGCTCCATCAGACGACGTCGATCGGAGCAAAGCGGTGGAACAGAAAAATACGGGTCGGTAGACCACCCTGCTGAAAGTCAGATCCCCGGCACGAACCAGCCCGCCATGATCACGCGGTTGAATTGACGTGCCGGGCGACTCGGGTCGGACTTCAGGAAGCAGAAATATATCACGAAATCGAGTCGACCCAGGTTGTCATTCCGGCCTACGGACCGGTTCTGTTGGATCCTCATCAGGGATGAACTCAAGCAGTTCCCCCGGCTGACAATCAAGGGCCTGACAGATGGCATTGAGGGTTGAAAAACGAATCGCACGCGCCTTGTTGGTTTTCAATATGGATAGATTCGGCAGCGTGATGCCGATCGCCTCCGACAGCTCGGAAAGGTTCATCTGTCGTTGGATGAGAAGCAGGTCGAGGTTTACTTTAATCGTCATGATGACCTCACACCGTGAGAGCCCTTTCTCGCTCCAGCTCCAATCCATAACTCCAGACGTGTGCAAGCAAGAGGATCATCAGCGCAAGAAAGAATACCCCGGTCTCAAATGTCGGACCTGGGAAAAGCGGGGGGCTCATTGCCGGCAGCTGCCGGAATATCTCACGTGCGGCCAGATACTCTACCAGGGGTCCCAGCAGACTCAGCAATAAAACAGAATATCCAAGCTGTCGGAGCTTCTTGCTGGCATTCTCAGTAAACGGCGCTCCCGTTTCGATATCCTGCACAACCGCACGCAGGAGATAAAAGATGTAAGCGAGACCGAGCAGGACGACAAGTTTCGATGCATTGGCTATGGCGATCAATCCTACGCTCTCCGTCTCCAGGTAGAGCATTCCCTCGGCCTCACGTACAAAGGCAGCCTGAACCCTGACGCGTGGTTCGACAATGAAATTCACATCGAATTGCGGCTCGTCCCCGGTTCCGATCCGAACCGGAACGGACGCTGACCCAACCTCTCCCACGGTGCGCATGACGAGGGGGGATACACCCACCCAGATCACAAGGCCGAGGCTGACAAGAATCGAGAGCCCAAAAAGGAAATTCAGGATAAACCGGAGAAAACGTGCAAGCTGATTGTTACGCATGGTTGCCATCTCAAGACTCCCTTTAATTATTGTTATTCGTTATATCTTTTGTGTTTATCGTTATTATTTTAACGATATTCATGAAATCTGTCAAGGTGGAAATTCAAAGAATGCGATCCTGGCTGTTGCCTGAAGAGCACGCCGGAACGGTTCATTGCGATGGTTATTGGGATGCAAAGAATGTGGTCCTGTGATCGAAGAATCGCACGCAAAGCAGGAAGAACGAAGGGGGCCTATGTCACTTCCCGGGGTGAAATCCCGATGGATCGGCCGAAGAGTTCCAGAGGGTGAACGCAGGGCAATCCCGTATGCTGCTCGATCCACCAGCGGCAGGTTTCGGAATCGGTCACGACCATTTCGGCGCCGGAGGCCGCAGCCTGCCGGAAGAGCGGCTCACCGACAGCGTGTGCCGTTTCGTATCGTTCGGCTTTCACCCCGTAGGTTCCAGCAATTCCACAGCAGGCCGCCTCAGATTGTTCGATCTCCAGCTCCGGGATACGGCGCAGCAGCTGCAGCGCCGGCGTGCCCATGGCATGGCCCAGAAGCTGGCACGGTGCGTGATAAAGGACTTTCATTGGAAGGGGAGCGAAGTCGACTCCCTCCAGGCGACCGGGCGCATCCCACAGCAGGAACTCGAAAACATCGCGCGTTCGATCAGCGAGCGTCTCGATCAACCGGCCCTGGAGCCCGAGGACGGTTTGATATTCATGCTTCAGTGCAAGCGTGCATGATGTCGAACTGCCGATGAGCGGCAATCCGGCCTTCACAAAGGGTGACAGCTTTTCAGCGTTCGCCTGCGCATATCGTCGGGCCGCAGAAAAAAGACCATTCGACTGCAGCGGGAGCCCGCAGCAGTTCTGCGGCGGGATGAGGACGGTGAACCCCAGTTTCTCGAGCACAGCGATCAGCAGCAGGCCGAGTTCAGGCTCGTAGTAATTGGTGCTGCAGCCGTGAAAGTATGCCACGCAGCGGCCTTGCTCCGCAGCACCTTGGGGTGGCTGGTCTAGGCATAGATCCGGGCGAAGGCTGCGCAGCGTCTCGCGGGAGAAAGCCGGTAATGGGGCTTTCGAGGCAATGCCGAGGCCTCGTTCCATCACCCAGCGGGAGAGCGGCAGCTCCAGCAGCCGGTTGGCGACCTGTGCGACGGGTCGGGCCAGCTGACCCAGCATCTCGGGGCGCGCGAGAAATTGATCGCGCAGGGGGGCGTGGTGCTGTTCGACCAGGCGCGCCTTGGCCTGGATGTTGATCTCAGCGACCTTAACACCGTGCGGGCATACCCGGGTGCAGGTGCCGCAGCCGGAACACCATGACAGGCTGTCATCGGGGACGGGCAGCCGTGGATGGCGAAAACGCTGGGCCTGGGGTCCCACGGCTTTCGGGCCGCGAAAGACATCCGAGACCGCCATGACCGGGCAGGCAGCCGTGCAGATATTGCACTTTAGACAGTGATCACTCGAGAAGGCGGTGCCCAGATCGGGCTCCCACCTCGAAGGCTTGAGTCCCGGAATCAATCGGTTCATTTACGCCCTGTCAACATGGAGAGATGCCGTGCCTTATTCATGGACCCAATCGAATGTCCGTTCCACCGCACGCTTCCAATCCTGGAAGTGCCCGGACCGCCGTGCGGACTCCATCTGTGGACTCCAGGTCCGATCGACGGCCCACAGTCCGTGCAGCGAGTCCAACCCATCCCAATACCCTGCGGCAAGGCCTGCGGCGAAGGCCGCTCCCAGCGCTGTTGTTTCGGTAACCGCCGGGCGGATGACCGGGACGTTGAGAATATCGCTCTGGAACTGCATCAGGAGTTCATTGAAGACCATGCCGCCATCGACCTTCAAGACCGTGAGCTCCACGCCCGAATCCACCTGCATCGCTTCCACGACTTCGCGGGTCTGATAGGCTGTGGCCTCCAGCGCGGCACGTGCCAAGTGTCCGCGGTTGGCATAGCGTGTCAATCCCACAATAACCCCCCGGGCGTCGGAGCGCCAATAGGGCGCGAACAAGCCCGAGAAAGCCGGAACGATGTAAACCCCGCCGTTGTCGGGCACGCTCCGGGCCAGGCTCTCGACTTCAGGTGCGCTGGTAATCAGGCCCAGGTTGTCGCGCAGCCACTGCACCAGGGCGCCGGTGATGGCGATCGAACCCTCCAGGGCATAGACCGGTCGCTCCCCTTCGAGCTGGTAGGCAACGGTCGTGATCAAGCCGCTGTGGGAGGGTACGATCGTCTCCCCTGTGTTGAGCAGCAGGAAGCAGCCCGTGCCGTAGGTGTTCTTTGCCTCTCCAGGCTCGAAACAAACCTGTCCGACCATTGCAGCCTGCTGATCCCCCAGGGCTCCACAAACCGGGATTCGGGCGCCGAACGGTCCCTCCTCCCGGGTGAATCCATAGGGAGAGCTGGAGCTGGAGGGTACGATGCGCGGCAGCATGGCTGCCGGAACACCCAGGGTTGAAAGGATATCGGCATCCCAATCCAACGATGAGAGGTTCATCATCATCGTCCGGCTGGCATTGGTGACGTCGGTGACATGCGCCCCACCCTGCGGGCCGCCGGTCAGCCACCAGATCAGCCAGCTGTCGATCGTCCCGAACAGCGCACGCCCGGATTCGCCCGCCGATCGAAGGCCTTCTACATTTTCGAGCAGCCAGCGCAGCTTGGGGCCTGAGAAATACGTGGCGAGGGGCAGGCCCGTCCTGTCTCGGAAACGATCCCCACCGCCCTCGGCAGCCAGTTCATCACAGATTGCCTTGGTGCGAGTGTCCTGCCAGACGAGTGCGTTCGCCAGCGGCTTTCCGGTTTCCCGATCCCAGACGATCGTCGTCTCACGCTGATTCGTAATGCCCACGGCGAGCACCGATGCCGCCCCGCCCGGCACGTCCCCCAGTGCATGCCGGATCACGGACTGCGTGGACTGCCAGATCTCGAGCGGGTCATGCTCGACCCAGCCCGGTTGTGGATAAATCTGTTCATGCTCCTGCTGAGCTTGAGCCAGCGGTTGTCCACGGTCATTAAAGAGAATACAGCGCGTGCTGGTCGTACCCTGGTCGATGGCCGCGATGACTTTCTCCATTCGGGTTCTCTCCATTCATCGGCGGAAGTCCAGCGTGAAAATTTTACCGATGATTTCCTTGCCACACCAAGTATACTCACATGCGCAGGGATGCACTGCAGGCCATCTGGAGATCGGCCTGATGGTAGCTGAACGAACGTTGGGACGATACACTGTGGATGAACTTCGCGGCAGGACGATCTGGATCGGGAGCTGTGGCCATGCGTGATCTGGTGCGAGAAATTTCGGAATGGTTCGCATCCGGCGAGAGCGTCGCGCTTGCAACCGTCGTGAGCACCTGGGGCTCCTCGCCGCGCCCGATGGGATCGATGATGGCCATCTCCTCGGGGCACAAGATCGCCGGCTCCGTCAGCGGAGGTTGCGTGGAAGGCGCCGTGGTCGAGACAGCCCTTGAAGTGTTGGGGGGCGCTCCGGCCCGGCTGCTGAAGTTTGGCGTGGCGGACGAAACCGCCTGGGATGTGGGCCTGGCGTGCGGTGGATCAATCGAGGTCTTCGTCGCGCCCCTGCCCGAGGCAACGTTCGAGCAGCTGCGCTCGCTTGAAGCAGCCCGGCAGCCCTATCTCGCGGCCAGCGTGACGGGCGGTCCGGCGCGATATGTGGGGCAAATGCTCACCGCACGAACCGGCGAAATCCTCCCGGCCGGCGGTGAGGTCGGACTGATCGCAGATTGGCTCGAACCGCGGCTTTCGGATCTTCTCGCACGCGACAAACCGCTGCACACGGTCGCGCCCGGAGAGGCGGAATACGAACTCTTCATCAACATCTTCAAGCCACCGGAGCGGTTGGTCATTGTCGGAGGCGTTCACATCGCCATCGCCCTGGCCAGACTGGCCCGGCTGATCGGGTATGAGACGATCGTCATCGATCCGCGGCGCATGTTTGCGGCGGAAGAGCGATTTCCTGACGTCGACAGGCTGATCCAGGCCTGGCCGCAGGAGGCATTCCCCGATCTTGAGCTGACGCCATCGACCGCTGTAGCCATTCTCACGCACGATCCCAAGATCGATGACCCGGCGGTTATTGCGGCTCTCGCCAGCCCCGCCTTCTACATCGGTGTCCTGGGAAGCCGGAAAACCCACGCTGCCCGTATCCAACGCCTTGAACGGTCTGGCGTCACCAAGCCGGCGCTTGCCAGACTGCACGCTCCAATCGGATTGGATCTCGGCGCCCAGAGCCCGGAGGAGATCGCTCTGTCCATCCTGGCAGAAATCGTCGCCACCCGACGAAAGCACTGAACCCTCCTTCACGGTTATCTTCACAGAATCTACATCTTCCATTCAAGAATCCTGCAGATCGAGCGAATAAGATGCCATCATCTTGGACTTCGGTCTGGAGGCACAATGACCATTTCAACTCGAACACGAATCAACTGGGCAATGGATTTCGCCGTCTTCGGCAGTGCACTGCTGGGCAGCCTGTCGGGCATCTACTTCCTCTATTTCACCTCGGGGGGATATCAGGGTGGCCGGAACGCGCTCTACGGTGTGACGTTGTGGTTCGCCCGCTCGACCTGGAGCGACCTGCACGTATGGGCCGGTGTGGCGATGGTGCTCGCAGTCACCATTCACCTTGTCTACCATTGGAATTGGGTGGCTGCCATGAGCAAGAAAATGCTGAAAGCCGCAACAACCGGAAACAGCGGACTCTCGCGCGGAGGACGGATCAACCTGCTGATCAACCTGCTGATCGGCGCCAGCTTCCTGCTCACCGCAGTTTCTGGAATCTACTTCCTTTTCATTCCAGAAGGGGGTTTTCAGGGCGGAACCAATCCCGGCTGGGATCCCGGATTTCTCCTGAGCCGCACCTCCTGGGATATCGTCCATACCTGGTCGGGCGTGACCCTGATCCTGGCGGCGATTGCCCATTTCATCATTCACTGGGGATGGATCACAAAGGTTACGACCCGGATGTTCACCATTCCATCCGCCAGACGTGAACCGGCTGCGACCGTGAAATTGAGCTGATGTCGGTAGATAAACGGGTTTCCCAATACTAAGAAGGAGATGAGAAGATGTTGAAGAAAATACTGGTAAGTGTCCTTGTCGGTGGACTTTCGGTCGGGTTGATCGCAGGCGCAATCAACCGAACGGCGAGCAAATCGGATCAAAGCACGACCACGGCCGCTCTCGGCGGCCGCAACCAGCGCCAGGTTTCCCCGGGAAGCGAGGCCGGAACGAACTCCGGCGGTCGGGGGAATGGAAATGGCGCCGGTGTAGGATCGGTGGGCGAATCGGATGACAGCATACGAAATGGGAACCGCGGCGGGAACGGGAACGAATCCGGCCTCAGCAGCACACAGCCGCTCAACGATGGTCTTGCATCCGTAGAGGATGTCTATTCCATCGATGGGACCGTCCTCCATGTGGATGACGCCAGCCTGACCCTGATCCTGCCGGAGGGCGAACAGCTGACGATCGATGGGCGCTCATGGAGCTACGCGGTCGGATCGGGTTTCACCACTGCAGCCAATCATGTGGTTTCGCTGACAGGATTTGACGAAGATGGTGAGTTCAAGGTCATATCCATGACGGATCTTGACACCCTCGTCACAATCTCATTGCGGGAAGAGAGCGGACGCCCCCTGTGGGCTGGCCGCGGCGGGCGCAACGCCTGAGAAACCGAATGAAGCGTTGAACGGAACCGAGACCGTTCCAGAAGAACCCGGGCGCAATCGCCCGGGTTCTTTATGCTCCCTGGACACTTGTTCAAGAAGGAAGAGACAAGATTCCGCGAGTGTTCAGCTCGATCCCGGTCGTGGAATGGATCCCCTCACCTCTCAAACCGGCGCAGGAAGAAGCGGTGCCCGCCATACGTTTTCTCGATCAGCATTTGGCCGTCAAGAAGGTGCTGGACGACGGCCCAGTCTTCTCCGGTCTTCTCGAGAAGCGCCAGCAGCGCATCCTCGCGAAGAGGGTGCACGGCGGTGATGCTGAGAAGATCCGTCTTCGCGCTCCCTGTGCTGCTGAACTCGCTTCCCTCGTAGCCGGTCAGCATGCGAACCGTGAGGCCGGCCGACGAAAACACGAGATAGGCGTCATCGATGAACATCCTGGCCGGCGGCTGCACCCAGACCTCTGCCGGTGGACGGGTGGGGATCGAAAGATACGCTGTTCCGGGATGGAGAGAGACCAGGAATCGTGCCAGCTCGGACAAGGCTGGCTCGTCAACGTTCACATCGTGAACCAGCATCGTCTCGGTCACCAGCTCGCCACGGAAATCCTCTGCGAATCGCTGGATCCCCTCCAAGACCCGGGTATGTGATAGCGATCCATGCGGCCGGTTGATCGTATGCCACAGCGTCTCGTCAACGGTATCAACTTTGACGGATACCCAATCAGCAGGCATCAGGTCCGCCCGTACCGCCTCATCCCATAAAAGAGAGGCATTGCTGATCACTGCCACGGGGATACCCAGTGACTTCAATCCCAGGATTAACGCTCCCAATCCGACATCCAGCGTTGGCTCGCCATCAGGAACCAGTGTGAGGAAATCCACTTTCTCACCCCGGCTTGCTATGGCATCTACCCGATCCCGGACACACGCGAGGACGTCATCAACATCGTAGAACGGTTGACGATCGACCTGCATCTGGATCGTCCGGCCCAACTGGCAGTACACGCAGCCATAGCTGCAGATCTTGGGCGGGATGTTGTTAATCCCCAGGCTGCGTCCGAGCCGCCGCGAGGGCACCGGTCCGAAGACCTTATCGGTCATTCGTGTTCACCCTCAGATGGTCCGCCGAACCGTTCCAGAGCCTGCTGCAGGCTGTGGTTGGCCTGATCCAGAAAATCCGCCGCAGCAAGGATCGGCTCACCGGCTCGGCCAACCCGGCCGGCCCAATCGCGAAATTCGGATGCATGCTCCTGATTATGTTCAATCCAGTGTGGGAGGAGCATACGCAACTTTTCCCGATCGGAATACGAAGGCATGCTCTCAGCCCTCCTTCCCCGCAAGCGGAATCAGTGTGACGGTGTGCTTGAGAAAATCGGATTCAACCAGTCTTCCCTGCACCAGGACTTCTCCCAGAGTGCCGGGGACGGAACGCAAGTCGACGGAGTCGGCGGCCATGACCGAGTAAACGGCAGACTCGTCGGGATCGCGCCACGATTCGCCTGGGCGACGTTGCGATTGCCACGAACCCGTTTGAACTCTATACCGAC
>JBJYWH010000119.1:0-7670 GCA_046259355.1 Anaerolineales bacterium | reverse complement strand
GCCGTCGATATCGAGTTGACCAATCACGAGGATAGCGACCTATTCCAGAATATGAGCGTGCTGCAGGCCTTCATGGAGTGGGCACCGCCGGCCGGGAATTAACGGCAGCCCGTTGCCTCAAGCCAACCTCAGGCTGCGTCGCAAACGTCAGCAGGGCCGTCGATGACGACCCTGCCGGATCTCTACTGCCCAAAACCGGAGCTTGTGGAAATCAGCCCGCCGCTTGAGCGTCGGTGGATTTTCGGCCGCGATATGCCTGGAGTGAGAAGATCAGCACCGCCCCCAGCCCGCGCAGGAGCAGGTAGGGTAAAAAACCAAACCATCCGACATAGGGTGTCAGGCAGGCCAGGAACAGAATCCCGCCGGCGTTGGCGACCGGTCGCCAGCCATCATCATCACCGTTGATTCGCGTCCGCGCGAGAAGGACCATCCCCGCCAGACCGAAAACCATCCCCAGGATCAGGAACAGCCAGAAGATGACCCCAATGGCACCCAGGACGGGGCTCCCGACGGATTGACCCCAGGTCACGAAGAGGTAGCCCAGTGCAAACAGAAAGACGGTATTGATCAGCCCGGTGAGAAACGCTCGCCCGGGATGCTCCGCCGCTGCCCGCTCCACGCCGCCCAGGAAGGAACCGAAGAAGAGCTGCATCCCCACGAACAGCATCGCGAGCGTGAGTCCCGATGCAAGAGCGAGCAGAAGGAAAAGTGCAATTTGTCCCATCACAGCCTCCGTGCAGATGTTTACGATTTGGTCAGATGTCCGGCTGCCTTCATGTACGGCGATTGTGGACTACCCCGGATTCGCCGCCATTAGCGAGCAGCCAGCGGTTTAGGATCAACCAGAGCACACCACCCACGACGGCGATCGCCCACCAACCGGTTGCGGAATAGACAGCAGGCAGAGCGGGCAAGCGGAACGAGAAGACTGCCTGGATATTTCCGAAGGCCTGCGAAAGCGCGGCCCGCAGGGCGCCGATAGCAGAATGCAGTTCAACCGCAAGATCGATCCGCCCGAGCCAGGCGGGCAGCGCATTCCATCCCGAACTCACCCGCTCCAGCACCAGCGGCAATGCCAACCAGGCCAGGATGCCTGCCGCCGCGAGCTGAACCAGCAGTACCCAGCGCCAGCCTTGCGCAGCGCTTCTTTCACCGGCAAGCCGCTCCGATACGGCCTGTGCATAGCTGCCTTCCAGCCTTACCTCGCGCAGGCTCTCAATTTCATGGAAGAGTGCTTCGATTTCCATCAACTGCGTCCGGCAAGAAGCGCACTCTTCGAGGTGCTCGGCCAGTGCGCCCATCTGCCCGGCAGGAAGTTCGCCATCGAGGTAGGCATGCAGGTCTTCTTCGAGAGGATGATCGTACCGGTAATCAGACATTCGCATCCAACTCCTTGGCCAGCATTTTTCGCGCCCGGAAGAGATGACTCTTCACATCACTGAGGGGGATCCCCAGCTCGGAGCTGATCTCCGCATAGCTCAATTCTTGAAAGTGTCGAAGTTCGATCACGGCCCGGTAGTGAGCTGGCAGTTCGAGAATTGCCTGCCGAATGCGCAGCTGTCGTTCGTGCTCGATGGCTGCCCGTTCGGGCAGTGCGGCTGAACTCTGGTGCACCCGATCCACGACATGTTCGAGCGGCAGCGGTTCGGACCGGTGGGCTTTCAGGCGGTTGAGGCACAGATTGGCCGCCACGCGCCGGATCCATGGCCCGAACGGCCGTTCTTCATCGAAGGTTTCAAGGCGGGCATGGGCCCGCAGGAAAGCATCCTGCATCGAATCCTCCGCCTCTCTCCGCTCGCCCATCATGCGCAGGCAAACATTGAAGACCGAGGCCTGATAACGCTCTACCAGTTCCCCGTAAGCCTTCCGATCTCCGTCCCGGGTACGGAGCACAAGGCTTCGATCGCTCGCATCCTGCATGTCTATACCTTACTACAGCCTCCTGAGCATAAAGGTTGCACAAAACGGAGAAAAAGGAAAAGCCCCGATCGGGGCTTTTCCGGACATGGCGATACCCTCCAGCGGATCAGGGCTTGACCGCTCCATGTTCAAACAGTCCGCTCTGGATTTCGAGCCGTTCCCGGACCTGCGGCCAGATATCCTGCATGAAGCCTTCGACACTCAGGCCCTGAAAGCTCGCCCAGGTGCGGGGCGGCGAATACGTCTGGCGGATCATAAACATCATGGAGCGAAGCGATTCCATTTCTTCGCTGGTAAGCTGCTCTCCGTCGGCATAACGACGAAGCAGTTCAATTCCCGGTGATCGGCTCATCTGAAACCTCCGTCATGCGATCTACCCATTCCCATAAAACCTACCGGATCTGGCGTGCTTCGGCTCGAATCCGGCTCATCGCCTGCGTTTCGATTTGACGCACACGCTCGCGCGTGATGCCGAGTTTTTCTCCCACTTCCTGCAGGGTATGAGAACGACCGTCGGCGAAACCGTACCGCAGCATCAGGACCTGTGCTTCTCTCGCTGGGAGTGCATCCAGCACATCGCGCACCTGCTGCTGCATCAGATTCTCAACCGCCGTCCCCTCCGGCGACTCGACTTCCAGATCCGGGATCGTATCCGCCAGCGTCCGGTTCTCATCATCATCCTGCGGCAGATCGAGCGAGATCGGCGCCTGACTGATGTTGAGAGTCTCCTGGACCAGCTGAGGGGTGATGCCCAGTTCCTCCGCCAGCTCGAGATCGTTCGGCTCGCGGCCAAGCGATTGCGTGAGACGGTTGCGAGCCTGCGAGAGTTTGCTGATCTCGACGCTCTTATGGACGGGCAGGCGGATGGTGCGGCTGGTGTTGTCAATCGAGCGCGTGATCGCCTGGCGAATCCACCAGGTTGCATAGGTGCTGAAGCGGTTGCCGCGCGCCGGATCGAATTTCTTGGTCGCCCGAATCAGGCCGATGATCCCTTCGTGAACGAGATCCATCAGCGGAATGCCGCGATTGACATAGCGCTTTGCAACGCTCACCACCAGCCGGGTGTTGGCCATGATCAGGCGTTCGCGCGCCAGCGATCCTTCCTCGATCACGTGCTGCAATCGGCGCACCTCGGCCTCGCTCAATCCACCCTGCGCCAGGCGCTTGCGCGCCTCCCGGGCACGAGCAACGTCCTGGGAAAGCGAGACCTCTTCCTCCGCCGTCAGCAGCGGAGTCTGTGTTATCTGCTCGATGTATTCGTCTCGTAATCGTCGTGTGTCGTCCCTGTTCATTCTCTTCACCTTGACTCTTCAAGAACCGGTCACGGTTGTCGGATATACCTTTCCAGGTTCTATTCTAAATTAGATACTACATCTCCAATTTATGAATTATCTTAACGTTATATTCGTATTTTGTCAAGTATTTATCGAGAATTTGGAAAAGTATGGGGTGGGACGGATGCTGCCCCTGATTCCGCTTCCAGGGCGCCGCGACGGAGGGAATTTCCTTCCGAGTTGCCATTCGGTCGGGGTGGGTCCCGAAGGGAGGTATAATGCCGGAAGTCAGGAGGTACGATGATCGAGATTACACCAACCGCTCAGGACCAGATCCGCAGCCTGCTGGACGACGAATCACGAGCGGGGATGCTGCTCCGAATGCAGATCCTCGGTCGTGGACCCGGAGGATTTCGGTATGCGGTTCGCTTTACCCCACCAGACGAAATTCAGCCCGATGATGAGGTGGTCGACTTCGAGGGCTTTCAGGTTCTCATCGACCCGGCCACCCTGCCCGATATCTCCGGCTCAACGCTCGACTTTAAAGAGGACACCTTCCAGCGCGGTTTTCTGATCGAAAATCCAAACCCGGTCTGGCGCGATTCAACCGCCCAGGCGATCCAGGACCTGCTCGACAACAAGATCAACCCCGGCGTCGCCTCGCATGGTGGCTTCGTCTCGCTGGTCGATTTCAAGGATGAAACAGCGTACATCGCCTTCGGCGGCGGCTGCCAGGGCTGCGGCATGATCGACGTCACGCTCAAGCAGGGCGTGGAGGTCATGATCAAGGATGCGATCCCGCAGGTTAAGGAGATCGTCGACACGACGGATCATTCGCGCGGCAGCAACCCGTATTTCAACGAGCAGGGCGGGCGATCCGCACTCTCCTGATCCAATCGGTTCCAACCCCATATAAAACCAACGCCCCCGGAAAGGGGGCGTTGGTTTTCCTGCTGCTTCCGTTCTCTCACACGTCCAGGTTGCGGACCTCGCGCGCATGGGTTTGGATGAAGCGTTTGCGCGGTGGCACGGCAGAGCCCATCAGCATATCGAACGTCCGATCGGCAGCGGCGGCGTCTTCCACCGTCACCTGGAGCAGGATGCGGTTGGCCGGGTCCATCGTGGTGTCCCACAGCTGACCGGGGTTCATCTCGCCCAACCCCTTGTAGCGCTGCAGGGACACTTTTTCGCCATCGACGCCGAGCTCCTTGACGACCTGCTCGCGTTCGTTCTCGGTATAGGCGTAGCGGCGTTTGTTCTTGTAATCGATCCGGTAGAGCGGCGGCTGCGCCACGAACAGGTGGCCTTCCTCGATCAATTCCGGCATGTAGCGGAAGAAGAAAGTCAGCAGCAGCGTGCGGATGTGGCTGCCGTCGACATCGGCGTCGGTCATGATGATCACCCGACCGTAGCGCAGACCTTCGAGGTCAAAGGTCTCGCCGATGCTGGTGCCGAGCGCGGAGATCAGCGCCTTGACCTCGTTGTTCGAGAGGATCTTATCCAGCCGGGCGCGCTCGGTGTTCAGGATCTTGCCGCGCAGCGGCAGGATCGCCTGGAAGTGACGGTCGCGGCCCTGCTTCGCGGATCCACCGGCCGAGTCGCCCTCGACGATGTACAGCTCGCATTTGTTCGGATCGCGCTCCGAGCAATCGGCCAGTTTACCCGGCAGCGTCAGGCTTTCGAGCGCGCTCTTACGAATAACCAGGTCGCGCGCCTTGCGCGCGGCATCGCGCGCCCGGGCGGAGGTGAGACATTTTTGAACGATCGCCTTGGCGGCGCGCGGGTTGTTGTCGAGAAACTCGCCGAACGCTTCCCCCATCACCTGCTGGACCAGGGTCTGAACCTCGGCATTCATCAGCTTGACCTTGGTCTGGCTTTCAAACTGTGGATCACGGTGTTTGACGCTCACGATGGCCGTCAGGCCCTCGCGCGTGTCATCGCCGCTGAAATTCGGATCTGAGTCCTTCAGCAGGTTGTTCTTGCGCGCGTAATCATTGATGATCCGGGTCACAGCCGCCCGCAATCCGGTCAGGTGGGTGCCCCCATCCACGGTGTTGATGGTATTGGCGAACGAATACACCGACTCGGCGTAGGCGTCCGTATACTGCAGCGCAACTTCGATCCCGATATCATCGACTTCCTTGTCGACGTACACGACCGGGTGTAGCACTTCGCGGTTGCGGTTCAGGTAGCTGACGAAGGAGGTGATCCCGCCTTCGAAGTAGAAGGTCATCTCGCGGCCATCGCGCTCATCCAGCAGGTGGATCGTTACCCCGCGGGTGACGAAGGCCATCTCGCGAAAACGCTGCAGCAGCGTCTCGAAACGGTAGTCGAAGTCGCCCTTGAAAATCGTGCGGTCGAACAGGAACGTGGTCTTCGTCCCGGTCACGCCTTTGGGCGCCTTGCCGATCACCTCAACCGGCTTGATCGGCGCGCCGCGCTCGTAGCGCTGGAAGTGGATTTTTCCGTCCCGCTTGACCTCGACCTCGCACCATTCCGAGAGCGCGTTGACGGCCGATACGCCGACCCCGTGCAGCCCACCGGACACCTTGTAGCCTTCACCGCCGAATTTCGCGCCGGCATGCAGGACAGTCATGACGATCTCGAGCGCCGGCTTCTTCTTCTCGGGATGCATGTCGACCGGAATGCCGCGTCCATCGTCTTCGACCGTTACACTGCTGTCCTCGTGAATGACCACATCAATCGTCTTGCATGCACCGGCCAGCGCCTCGTCGATCGAGTTGTCCACCACCTCATAGACCAGATGGTGAAGCGCCTTGATGTCGGTGCCGCCGACATACATTCCGGGGCGGCGGCGGACGGCCTCCAGCCCCTCCAGGACCTGAATATCCTTGGCTGCGTAGCTGCTGACACTTTGAGACCGCTTGGTCACGACGCGTTCTCCTTATCGCTGATTGTTATTCCGAATCATTGGGCGGACCACCAGCCTGCGCTTGCAGCAGCTGGATACGCTCCGCCACGGCCAGCATCCACTCTCTTCGGCTTTGATAGAAAGCATAGCTGGCCGAGATCAAGGTCGTGCTCACGAACGCATGCCCGCCGATCGCCAGCACCAGATACCAGGTATTCTCGCCCGGCAGGCTCCAGACCTGCGTTGCCGCTGTCCAGACCAGGAAAAACGAGAGCAGCAGCAAACCCATCGAGGCGAAGAAATTCCAGCGCACGATTCGCAGGCTTTCCCGCATCGCCCTGCCGATCCGCAGACCATACCGGACCACACCCTGGGTTGTGAAACTCAGGTAAACGGCCCCTACAAACAGAACCGGCATGCCGATGTAAAGCAACCCATCGATCGAACCGATCAATGTCGCACCGATCAAGATCACAAACGTGAGCAGGTATCCACCCGCTGCCAGCACCACCAGGCGAGGAAAAGTGGCCCTGAAGGACCCAATTTCCGCCTCACCGGCCTGGCTCCTGGCGATCATCCGCAGGTAAACCGTGCCCAGTGCAATTCCCAGGGCCGATAATCCCAGCCAGCCCCCGATTCCAACAGACAGACTGGAGAGGTTCCAGTCCAAAGGGTTGCCGAGCGGCGAAGATATCGGGAGTCGCATCGCCATCAAGCTCGGGATCCCGACCGTCAGACTCCCCAGCAGGCCGAAGATCAGGTTGAACGGCATTCCAGCCGGCAACGTGCTGACTGCGCTGAACAGGTTGTAGCGGGCTGCAACATCGATGACCGCGTCCCGGTACGTCAGCAGCTGATCAGCCACAGACGGATCGACCCCGGCCGGCGGCGTCAGGCTGCTGCTGGCGAGCTGGATGATCGCTGGAATCACAAGGTGCGGCCCGAACCACAGAAAGAGATCCAGCAGCACGGTCGGCAGCAGCAAATAGGGCTGGGCTGCAACCCGATCGAACCCTGCAACGAGCGCCCCGATCACACCGATCGGGCGATTTCCTGTGTTCTTTTCGGATGTATACACGAACACTTATTCTACCATAGCAGCCCCTTCTCTCCCAATTGCAAACCGGTCTGCCGGCGGCCAAACGTCGATTGACCGCCCCGCTTTCCGTCCATTAGAATCGCCCTGGAGATAGCCGTGAAACCAAGCATTGCCATCCTGACCGATTTCGGCATCCAGGACACCTACGTCGGCGTGATGAAATCCGTCATCGTCGACATCCTGCCCGAAGTCCAGCTCATCGATCTAACGCACGCCATCCCGCCCGGGGATGTGCGCACCGGCGCATTTGAGGCCTGGCGCGCGGCACCCTACCTGCCACCGGGATGCGTCCTGCTGGGCGTCGTCGACCCCGGCGTCGGCACAGTTCGCCAGCCGCTGGCGCTCGACCTCGGGACGATCAAGGCCGTCGGCCCGGATAACGGACTGTTCTCGTACCTGCTCTACGAACGAGAACTCCTGGGGGCTGCCCGGCTGGAGTCACCCGAGTATCGCCTTCCGCAACCCCACGCGACGTTCCACGGACGGGACATTTTCGCGCCTGCTG
>JBJYWH010000118.1:0-11309 GCA_046259355.1 Anaerolineales bacterium | reverse complement strand
GAGGACTGGGTGCGCGCCACACGCTTCATCGATGCACTGGACGAGATCGGCGTGTACTGGAGCATGGTCGAGGGCGGCCAGGGCGACCGCTCCCACGCCGACATGATCCGCTTCTGGCGGACGCTCTTCGCCAACTTCTCCAAGCACGTCCAGGATTCGCTCCAGGAACCGGACCAGGCTCCCTGGCTGCTGGAGGTGCTCGAGATTCTCTTCGGCGATCGCGAGACCATCCGCCGCGAGCATCCTTTCTCGTTCCTCTACTGCCCGCAGTCGCCGCTGGTGCTTGAAGAAGCAGCCACCGATGCCTACCTGGCTCTGCGCGGCCTGGATATTCCGGTGGCGATCATGCCGATGCCGCTGATGGGCGCGACCGCGCCGGGCAGTTTGATCTCCACCCTGCTGCTCGCGAACTGCGAAGTGCTGGGGGCGCTGTGCCTGATCCAGTGTGCCGAACCGGGCACGCCCTGCCTGTACGCGCCCGTTTCTGCAGTGATCAACCCCCGCACCGGGCTCTACAGCGGTGGCGCCATCGAACAGAGTCTGCTCAGCGCGGCCAGCATCGAGATGGCGCGCTACTACGGCCTGCCATCCGAGGGGACGGGCTTCGGCAGCGACCACTTCATCCCGGGTGTGCAGGCGGCGATCGAGCGCTCGCTCAACTCGGTCCTGCCGGCCCTCGAATGGCCCGATATCCTCGTCGGCCCCGGTCTGCTGGGGGGATCGATGGTGCTCAGCCTGGAGCAGCTGCTGCTCGATGTGGAGATCTTCCGCAAGCTTGAACGAATGCGGCGCGGCATCAACGTCGAGGTCGAGGCCTGGCTGGAAGCGGTGATCCGGGAGATCGGACCTGGCGGAAACTACCTGGGTCATCCCAGCACGCGCGCCGCCACCCACGGCGGGGAGTGGTACCTGAGTAAAATCGGCGTCCACGATCCCTATGATTCATGGGTGCGCCGCGGCAAACCGACCCTGCTGGTCGATGTGCGGCGGGAAGCCGAGCGCCTGCTCGAGACCCATCAGCCGCTCCCGCTCGATCCGGCTGTAGAGCACGAACTGCAGCGCCTCGAGCAGAAAGCTCGCCGACACGCCAGCTGAAACCTTCCCGGCACAGCCCGCTCAAGCCGCGGTTCTGTCTTCGCCCGGGCGACGTTCCTGCTCGGCTGGAGAACGATGCGCACACCGGATCATCGAGAGCCTATCCGACGCATCAGCCCCTGCACCAGCATGATCGATTATGATAGGGAGATAGGAACTGAAGATGAGTTCGAAAGGAATCTTCATGCACATCCGTAACCTATTCGCCATCTTGCTGCTGGCATGGCTTCCTGCCTGTTCACAGGCGACGCCGGTTCCGGAGGAACTGAAGCCGGGCCAGATCGAGTTCACGATTTCGATTGCAGAAAACACAGCCGGCACATTCACCATCGCCCTCGGCGTCGCCAATCACGGACAGATCACAATTCCAGCCGATCAATTCCACGATTCCTGGACGCTGGCCACCGCGGTGGGGAGCGCGCGTGCCTCCGGTGAGGGGCTGCTGCCCGAGGTCAAACCGACCACAGGCGAATCGCAGAACGTCATCCTGTGGGAAGGGCCGCTCGAGACCGGCAGCTACGTTCTGCAGTGGGGCGTCCCGGAACTGGGATCCTCGACCGCCCGTTTCGAAATCGTCACCGGCGAGAACGGACCGCAGCTCGGCACGTTTTCGATGGATTGAAACGCAGTGCGCCGCTTTGAAGCGGCGCACTTTCTCTCGTCCCCCGGCCAAAATCGCTAGGCACCACCCCGCAGCCGGAGCGAGTTCCCCACCACAAGCAGGGTGCTGGTCGCCATCGCAGCCGCGGCGATGACCGGGCTGATGATCCCGAACGCCGCCAACGGCACCGATACCAGGTTGTAGGCGAATGCCCATCCCAGGTTTTCAAGGATGATGCGCCGTGTCCGCCGGCTGAGCCCGATCAACCATGGCACCAGCGTGAGATCATTGCGCGTCAGGATCACGTCCGAAGTCTCACCGGCTACATCGGTGCCGCCGGATACAGTGATGCTCAGGTCGGCCTCCGCCAGCGCCGGCGCATCGTTGATGCCGTCGCCCACCATGGCGACGTGCTCACCTTCCTCCCTCCAGCGCTTAATGCGGGCAGCTTTCGCCTCCGGTGGACAGTTGCCTTCAAAGGTGTCAACGCCCAGCTCGGCCGCGATGGCGGCCGTCGTGAGGGGGTTGTCGCCGGACAGCATCACCGGAATGATCTTGAGCTCGCCCAGTTTCTCGAGCATCCGGGCGGCGGTGGGTTCCGGCGGATCCCGCAGCGCAATGTACCCCGCCGCCTCGCCTTCCACGCTCAGCCACACAATCGTCTGGCCCTGTTCCTGGCGCTTATGGATATCTGCCTGGAAATCACCTCCCAGCGGAGGTGAGACAAAATGCTCGGACCCAATCCGTACGGATTGATTTCTGCCATTGGAAACGATTGCAGCAGCCCCCTGCCCGCGCTGGCTGTGAAAGTCCTTTGCTGGCAGAAGCGACTGACGACTGGCGGCGACGATTGCCTTCGCCACCGGATGGGTCGAGAACTGCTCGACAGCCGCCGCCAGGCGGAGCAGGTTCTCTCGGTCCCCGACCCGTTCGCCTGTGGTTATAGCACCGACGACGCTCATCTCGCCCTCCGTCAGCGTGCCGGTCTTGTCGAAAATCACACGCTCGATCTGCGCAGCCATCTCGAGCGCGGCCGGCTTCCGTACGAGCACACCGGCCTGCACGGCACGGCCGAGCGTGACCGCCAGCGGCGTGGCCAGCCCGAGGGCGCAGGGGCCGGCGACAACCAGCACCGCCACAGCCGCGGTGATCGCCTGCGCCGGGGCGTGACCGCTCAACCACCACCCCACGCCGGTTGCCGCTGCGACCAGCAGGATTCCGACCGCGAAGTAGGCTGAAGCACGATCGGCCAGGCGCTGAATCGGCGGCTTGGCTGAAAGCGTCTGCTCGACCAGGGCCGTGATCTGCGCCAGGCGGCTCTCACCGACGGCGCGGTCGACATGGATCGTCAAGGGATCGTCGGTTACGATCGTGCCAGCCAGCAGGCGATCGCCCGGCCGCCTGATGACGGTCATCGATTCACCGGTCAGCATCGCTTCGTCCACCGAAGCTTTCCCGCTCAGCACGCGCCCATCCACCGGGACCCGCTCTCCCGGCTTGACCAGGACAGTATCATCGACTTCCAGGCGGGAGGATGGCACCTGGACCCAGGTACCGTCCCGGCGCATCCATGCTTTATCCGGCTGGAGCTGAAGCAGGTTGCGGATATCCTTACGAGCCCGGGTGCCGCCCAACAATTCGAGGTATCGTCCGAGCATGATGAAGGTTGTGATCATCACGACCGAATCGAAATACACTTCTCCCGAACCACGCAGCGTGACGTACACGCTGTAGCTGTAAGCCGAGAGTGTACCCAGCGCGACCAGGGTATCCCTGGTCGCGCTGCGCGCTTTCAACGCCTGCCAGGCTCCGCGCAGGAACGAGCTGCCTCCGATAAACAGCACCGGCGTTGCCAGAATCCAGACAAGAAAATCAAAGCGCCTAAAGTTCACGCTCGAAGTTGCACCGCTTGAATAGCGTGGATAGAGCAGCTCGATGTAAATCAACATCACTTGCAGGGTGAAAAGAACGGAAACCGTCAGCTGAAGCAGAATATTCTGGCGCGGCTCTGCACCGGCGGTTTGATCAAGATGGGTCATTGAATTCGCCGAAGACCGAATCATCAAAGTTCATCGATAAAATGAGCCATCCTCATTTCGGGAAGTGCCGTAACAGGGTTGCCGATCATCCTGTCCCTGGATCCTGCACTGAGATGTGGACTTCCCCCCGATGACCCTTCCCGCGGACCAAACCGCGACGAACCCAGCTGAAAAGGTGTTCGGCGGGGTCTCCTTGTTCCAGCCTACAAGACGAAGGACTCCAGCCACCTTACGCCAGGTTTGTCCCCACGTTAAGGAGAGCTTAAACCTCCGCCGTAGAAACGGTGGACTATGCTCCCTTCAGAGGAGATGGAGATAGATTGCATGCATAAGGAAGGACTGGATTCACCGCGAACGACAGGATGCCCCTGCCCGTAGTGATCCATCCTGATGGGAACGGTAGCCATGGAGGTTTGAGATGAAATCGATTGTTGTACTGCTGGGAGCGGCTCTCCTGCTCGGCGCCTGTGCCGGCTATTCCTCATCCGCCGCGCAGCCTGTCACAGCCCAAGACTTCAACGGGCTGGTGAGTGCACTGCAGGCGAACGGCGCTGCAGTCGAACAGGCCGGCGAGATCAACCTGCCCTACTTCACCGTCACCGGCCAGCAAATCACCGTCGATGGCGCGCCGGTGCAGGTGTATCAATATGCTTCCGAGGCAGAGCGGGCTGATGCGGCCGCCTTAATTGCGCCCGACGGCTACATGATCAACGGCCAGGCGATCGATTGGGCCGACCAGCCTACGATGTGGGCGAACGGCCAGTTGATCATCATGGTCGGGGATCATCCCGACGCCAGCGCCGCAATCACGACCGTGATGGGTGATCCGTTTATCGCGGCCTACCCGATGGAGTGAGGACGGGGTTCAGCCGCCGCGCACCGTCTGGACGATGAGCACGATGTTCAGCAGCGCAATCAGCGCGAGAATCGCGGCCAGCACTCCGGTGGTGGCGCGGCGGTTGACAAGCTCCCCCATCAACTGCGGGTCTCGCGTGAAGCGCCATAGCGGGTAGACGGTAAACGGCAAGCCGAAGCTCAGCACAACCTGGCTGAGCACGAGGATCGTGGTTGGTTCGAGTCCGAGCGCGATCACGATCAGGGAAGGGATCATCGTCACCAGGCGCCGGACCCCGATTGGGATCCTGCGCTCCAGAAAGCCCTGCATGATCACCTGGCCAGCCATCGTGCCGACCGAGGCGGAGGAAAGCCCGGAAGCCAGCAGCGAGATCGCAAAGACCCAGCTGGCAGCGCTGCCGAGCAGCGGCTCGAGCGTGCGGTGCGCCTGCTCGATCGTGCCCACATCCGTCCTTCCGGCCCGGTAGAATGTCGCCGCCGCCATGATCAGCATCGCGGCATTCACCAGCCCCGCCACCCCCATCGCCAGCAGCACATCCAGGCTCTCATAATGGAACAGCAGCTTTTTCTGCGCCGCCTGATCGGTCTGGATTCGGCGCTGGGTCAACGCCGAGTGCAGGAAGATCGCGTGCGGCATGACCGTCGCGCCGAGGATGCCGGCCGCCAGCACGATGCTCTCGGGTCCCCTGAACTCCGGCACCACGGCGTGCTGCAGCACCTGTGCCCAATTGGGCTTGTCGAGCACGGTCTCGATCAGGTAGCTCACCGCCACAACCCCGACCAGCGCCGTGATCACGGCCTCCAGCGGCCGGAATCCATATTGCTCGAGCCCCAGGATGATGAACGTCGCCACGCCGGTCAGCAAGCCGGCCTGCAGCAGCGGCATGCCGAAGAGCAGGTTGAAACCCAGCGCTGCGCCCAGAAACTCGGCCAGGTCGGTCGCCATCGCCACCAGCTCCATCATGACCCACATGCCCCAGACGACCGGCTGCGGAAAGCGCTCCCGGCACAGCTCGGCCAGGTTTCTTCCCGTGGCAATGCCCAGCTTGGCCGAGATGGCCTGAATCAGCATCGCCATCAGGTTGCTGGCGACGATCACCCACAGCAGCGTGTAGTTGAAGCTGGCCCCGGCCTGGATATTGGTGGCGTAATTGCCCGGATCGATATAAGCCACGCTGGCAATGAAAGCCGGCCCCAGGAAAGGAAGCAGGCGGGTGAACCAGTTGCCGCCCGCCTCACCCCGTAATACTCGCCGGGCTTTCTCACTCAGGTCTGAGCCGCGCAAATTTTCAGTCACACGATCAACCGATCAAACGCGCCAGCAGGAACGCCGCACCCGCAGCCAACGAGCCGACCAGGCCGGTCTGCAGGCCCGATCGCAGCGCGTGCACCCCCATGATGCGGCCCTTCACGTAGCCGAAGACGAGCAGCGCGATCAGCGTAACGCCGACCGAAACCGGCAGCGCCCTGCCGACCTGCTGCAGTACGATATAGGGAGTGAGCGGGATGAAACCGCCGGCGATATAGGACATGCCGATCGTCAGCGCGCTCTGGATTGCCCGGCGCGGCTCGGGCTGGTCCAGCCCCAGCTCGAACTGCATCATGAAATCGACCCATTTTTCCGGTTTGTCTTCGAAGGCATCCAGCACAGCCGAGGTCGATTCGTCCGACAGTCCGTAGCGGCTGAGGATCTCGGCCACTTCCGCTCGCTCGGCCTCGCGCTTGTTCTCTACCTCGCGCTGCTCGCGCTCACGTTCGACTTCGTAGTGCTCCGTATCGGTGCGGGCAGCGAGATATCCACCCAGCCCCATGGCGATCGCTCCGGCGGCGATCTCCGCCAGGCCGCCGGTGACGACGATCGTCGTCGAAGCCCCAACGCCGGAGAGGCCAGCGGCGAGCGCGAAGGGAACTGTCAGACCATCCGACATTCCGATCACGATATCGCGCACCGTGTCCGAGGCTTGAAAATGAGGTTCGTTATGCTGTCGGCTCTCCATGCGGTCTTCCTTTCATCCAGAATTGGGACCTGTATAAATCAGAAGTATCTGTGCGGATGGAAAACGGGGTTGATCGATGGCAATTGCAATCAGGCGCCCAAGCCGCCCGGGGGCTCAGACGCTTCTTCCTCCATCCAGCGGCTCCGCAGTTCGTCCAGCAAAACCATCAGGACCACCACCAGCGGGATGGAATACAGCAAACCGATCAGGCCGCCGGTCCTGGTGCCAATCAGCATCGCCATCAGGACCAGCGCCGGATGCAGGCGCAGCGCCCGCCCGAAGATCGCCGGCGCGATCAGGTGTCCTTCCAGTTCGATCCAGGCCGCAAACGCCAGCGTTACCCACAGGGCCAGAATTGGCTTGACGGTCAGCGCGCTCAGCACACCGAGAATGATGGCGATGAAACCGCCCACAAAGGGGATGATGCTCAGCACGCCGCCGACAAGGCCAATTGCCAGCGCGAACGGCACGCCGAGCAATGCCAGGATCACGCTGAAGCCAAACGCGAAGTACAGCACAATCAGCGGCTGGGCACGCACCCAGCGGCCGAGGCCGTCCAGCACCCGGCCGAGAATCCGCGTCAGGTCGGCGTGGGCCGCTCGCGGGACCCAGCGGTTCAGCGCGTCGGCGAACTCATCCTTCGAGACCACCCCGAAGTAGGCCAGGATGAAAACCACACCGATATCCAGGCCGGCGTTGCCGATCCCGCTAACCGCGCCGACGATGGCCTGCACGAGCGTATCCGTGCGCTGGGCGAGCGTGCTGGCAGCACTGCTCGATGAGGGGATCAATTGACCGATCAGCGGAGTATTCGAGAGCGTGGTCGAGATATCGTTCCACAGCGTCGGGCCCTGGGATTGCAGCGTTGCCAGTTCCTCGTTGATAAACGGCACAAGCAACCTGCCCAGGCCGGACAGGATGGCGATCAAGATCAGGTAGAGCAGCAGCACACTCAAAGAGCGCGGGATCCATCGCGACACGCGCCCCACGAGCGGTTCGAGCGCCAACCCGATCAGCAGGGCACCGAAAAGCAGCGAGAAGGTCTCGACGATGAGCGTTATGTTTGCGATGACGAACCAGATCGCCAGGCCGAGCGAGAAGAACGTCAGCCAGGAACGAAATGTCCAGCATGGGTTTCGCAAGGAATCTGCCCGGCGCTCTCCGGAACGCGTTCTTCCTTTTCCAGCCGGAAGGTCCGGCGGATTTCTCCCCTTCATGGCAGCAGTATGGTGTGCCCGCCCTGGAGCACGTGCAGCAGGGTTCTGCCCGGAGCACCGGAAAGCAAATGGGCCGGCCGGCCCATCACGATCAGATCGGAATCGTGCTCATCGGCGGCGGCCCGGATCTCATGGCCGGCATCGCCCCGGTGTGCGAACGCTTGCGGCGGCTGGCCTTGATCAGGGAATGCAGCCAGCGCTTCCTGCAGCCATTCTTCAGCCCAATTAGCATCAGCCTCCCCCTCCTCCACGGCCAGAATATCGACGTGCAGGTTTTCCAGATTTTTTCGCAGGGCGGCGGCCCACTCGATCGCATCACCCGCTGCATCGCCACCATCATAGGCCAGCAGGATGCGGTCGAACGACCGCGCCAGCAGATTGCCTCCGATCAGCAGTGGCTGATCGATCAAACCCAGCAGGGATTTGAAGTTGGTTCCCAGCACACCCGGGTCGTCTTGATGGTCCTGCCCATTCTTACCCAGCACCACCAAACGGCTGCCCTGTGCGGTTTGTTCCAGAAGTGGGATCACGCCTCCAAAATCGATCTCTGCCGTGACCTCCAGATTCAGGGCTTCGGCGGCGAGGATGAACTCGTCCAGCACTCCCTGGCCGTACTCCTCGTCCAGCGCGACCGCTTCCCCCGGCGATCGGACGCTCCGGCCGGCCGTCATTTCAGGCCCCCGCTCGGCGTAGGGATCCTCGACCTCGGCCGCCTCGACGATGTAGAGTGCCTGCACGCTCAAGTTCATGGCGCGCGCCAGCCACAACCCGATCATCGCTGCGGACTGCGCCGGCCGAGATCCGTCGAGTGCTACCAGCATCCTATCTTCTGTCATGCTGACCTTCCTGAAGACAGCGACGCATACTCGGGGGGCGGCAAACCGGCATGGCTAATATCCCAGTTCCTGGGCGTTGCGCAGGTAGGTGATGATCGATTCACGCGATAGCAAACCGATCATATGCCCGTCCCGTATGACCGGCATCTGGTTAACCCCATCGCTGTCCATCTCCTTCATCGCTTCCACCATATCCTCTTCGGGACGGATGGTATGAAGGGCGGTGAGCGGAAGCATGTGGTCTCGGGCGCGCGTGCTGCTCCACTGCTCACGCGGCACCTCGCGCACCTGATGGATCGTGAGCAAGCCGATCGGCTCTCCCTGGCTCATCACGGCAAAGCTGCGGCCACCCCCTGAGAGAATACGCTCATCCACCAGCTGCTGGAGCGTTTCATCGGCATCGACTGAGGCGTAATGCGTGTCCATTGCCTCGCGTACGCTGTGCCCCTGCAGCAGGCGTGATAGGTTCTGCTGCTGAATCTGGGAAACCGCGGCGGTCTCCAGAAACCAGCCGATGAACGCAATCCAGATCCCGCCCACCAGGTTGCCGGTCAGCACCTGCCATACGCCGAAGAGGATGAAGCCAAATGCGATGAAGCGCCCGACGTTGGCTGCGATGACCGTCGCCCGGCGCAGGTTCTTGGTAACCCCCCATACGATGGCCCGGAAGACGCGCCCGCCGTCGAGCGGAAATCCGGGAATCAAGTTGAAAACGGCCAATACGGCGTTGATGTATGCCAGGTACTTCACCAGCGCGAGCAGCGGCTGCGTGCCGGCAACTGTCGTCTGCAGCAGCGCAAATATCCCGGCCAGTGCGAAACTGACCACCGGTCCGGCAATCGCGATCCAGAATTCGGCCCCCGCACTGGGCGGCTCGGAGGCGATATCGGAGACACCTCCGAAGACAAAGAGCGTTATGCGGCGCACGACGATATGAAACCGCTGCGCGACGACTGAATGCCCCAGTTCATGCAGCACGACGCTCACGAAGAGCATCAAGGCCGTGATGGCGCCCACCAGCCAGTATTCACCCTTCGGCCAGCTGGCGAACTCCGCGGGGAAATAGCTCACGGCCAGCATCCAGGTCATCAGTGCGAAAATCAGAAACCATGAATAATCCAGCTCGAGCGGGATGCCGAATAACCTTCCGAGCGGAAACGTATGTCTGCGCATATCCTTCATCTCCAGAGAAAATCCCCGACCGGACCGGGAGCGAACGATCTCCCAATCCCTCTTCCGGACGGGTGATAAAAATTCCTGCTATTCACCCCGACGCCAGTGATATTCGCGATCGACAGGGATCTGGGGCAGGGCTTCGATTTCGGCCCTGGAGAGCTTGACCGTCACCTCATCATCGTCCATACGAGCAATGGCCGATATCGGGATCACGACGTCGCGCTGGCCCCATAGGTGCCCTTCGCGCATCACAAGATGGGTGACCTTCTCGCTTTCGGGGTCGATCATGAACTCATCAATCTTTCCCACCGGCCCTTCGGTCGAGATTACCTCCGCCCCGCGATGGATGGCGAGCTCGTTAGCCGGCAGCATCTCGGTGTCGACCGGCACTTCATGCGCCTCGGGCACGACGTAAGGCCACATCACGAAGGGACCGCCGGCGAACTCAGCCGGCACTTCCACCTCGTAGAAGTCCGTCCGGCGGAATTCGGGCAGCTTGCGGATCTCATCACAAGTCAGGTCAACCTCGATTCCATCTTCGGTTACCTCACGGATGAGCTTCAACGGCACCATCACCTGGTGGCCGGCGGGTTTCATCAGCTCAATGACCACATCGGTCACTCGATCCGTCGCCGGATTGATCACCACACAAACACTCTTGCCGCAGGTCCCGGCACCGGTGTAAACCAGGGCCTTCATCGGCAGGTCCAATGCACCTTCCTTCGATGTCATCATGACTTCTCCTTTTCAGGCCGACTGTTTTCCGCCCTGCAGCTCGCTTCCGCCATGTTCAAGATGAAACACATAGCCCGGGCTCCAGGGCGTGCCCAATGCAGGCAGAACCCATCGATCCAGCCCCCACCATCCGGCTGTGCGCCAGGCCAGGACCAGGAACATCCCCAGCAGGAGCAGGATCGGGTTGATGCTGACAGCGCCGGCAAGCAGGTAGTTCGTGTTCATGAAGAGCCCGAAGAATGCCGCGATCCCTACGAACAGGCCAACAAGCAGCGCCAGGCCTACCATAAACTCACCGAACGAGACCAGGTAGCTCCAGACCTTCACGTTGGGCAGGACGACATGGTTCAGGAACCATGCATACCAGCTCTGTACATCGGGATGAGCGCCGCTCGTTTTGGTCAACGCTCCCTGAATGAAACCGGTCAGGGCTGTGCCGGATTTTGCACCGACCCAGGCCGGGTTCGTCAGCTTCCCCCAACCGGCCTCGATCCACTGGTATCCAGCGTAAAGCCTGACCAGCAGCCACAACCATGCCCAGTGAGTGCTGCCAAAAAGGTCGCGCGCAAAAGGCGGCTCCTCGATGTGAGAAACGGAAGAACGATTCTCAGCTAATGATCTGCGATCCATCCACACACCTCCTCCGGGCAGGAATGAGAAACGCCCGGTTCTTGACTTCCCTTGGAATCATTGTCCCGCGGTTGGATCGGATTCGTCTTTATGCGGCCTTGAAGAAGAGATTAAGAGAAGCTTACACC
>JBJYWH010000117.1:0-5681 GCA_046259355.1 Anaerolineales bacterium | reverse complement strand
GCCATAGCACAGGTTAATTGTCGGGTGACCTGACCACCGGGACGACGTATAATGGACGGACAGCCAGCAGGGATAAATCCCTGGATAGTGCGATCATTGGGAGGTTTATCAAGGACATGGTCTTTCGGATTCTCATCACAGCCCACAACCTGATGCGCTGGGCAGTACTGATTGCCGCAGCCTGGGCGCTGCTCCGGGCCTACTGGGGCTGGCTCGGGCGCCGATTGTATACCCCGGTTGATAAACAGTCCGGTTTGTTTTTCACGATCTTCCTCGACCTGCAGGTCGCGCTCGGAATCATCCTGGCTGTTCTCAGCCCCTATGTGCAGCTGGCATTTGCCAACTTCGGCAATGCGATGAAAGATGCCGGGCTGCGTTTCATCGTGATTGAACACATTCCGATCATGCTCGTTGCCGTGGTCATCGGTCATCTCACCAGCAGCTGGAGCAAAAAAGCTCCGGAAGATGCCATCAAACATCGCCGTGCCGCGCTCGGATTCACCCTGGTGCTGGCGCTGATTATCTTCGCCATACCCTGGTGGCGTCCGCTCTTAAGGCTCGGCTGATCCTGTCTGCCCATTCCAATCTTGGTTCGCGAGGTCACGGTGTCGTTCCGTTTCTTTCAGCCGATTGAGGTGCGCTACAGCGACATTGATGCGCAGCGCCATGTCAACAGCGCTCGCTATTTCACGTACATGGAGCAGGCCCGGGCCGCGTACCTGCAGGCGCTGGGATTATGGGCGGGCGACGATTTCGAGGCCATCGGCATCATCATCGCTGACCAGTCGTGTTCCTATCAACAACCCATTCGCTTCGGTCAGCGGATCGAAGTCGGCGTCCGGACGGCGGATATCGGAACCAAGAGTCTTCAGATGGAATATCTCATGCGTGATAGCGAGGATCAGCGTGAACTCGCCCGCGGGCGAACCGTCCTGGTGGCATATGATTATCTGGCAGGAATGTCGATCGCCGTGCCGGAGGGCTGGAAGCGGCGCATCAAGGCCTTTGAGGCGGGTGAAGGATGAAGGACCGGGATCGTTCGTCTCTTGTTCTGGACGCCTCCCTGCCGCCGGTCGGGCTGTCGGAGGCAGGAGAGATTGCCGCGGCAGCAGAGCGGGTAGGTTTCCACGCGCTGTGGGCCAGCGAGACCCAGCATGATCCGTTTCTACCGCTCGCGTTGGCTGCCAGCCGCACCCAACGCATCCAGCTTGGCACGGCCGTAGCCATTGCCTTTGCCCGCAGCCCGGGCGTCGTCGCGTATACGGCGTGGGACCTGGCACAGCTGTCCGGCGGCCGGTTCATCCTCGGATTGGGCACCCAGGTCAAACCTCATATCGAACGCCGCTTTGGCATGGAATGGCCGCCGTCGCCGGCCAGAAAACTGCGCGAGTTCGTTGCAGCTGTGCGGGCGCTCTGGCGGACATGGCAGGATGGAGAACCGCTCGCGGTGCGGGGTGAGTACTTCCGCCTGAGCCTGATGTCGCCGTTCTTCAACCCGGGCCCGATCGAATACCCACACATTCCCATTTACCTGGCCGGCGTCAATGTCGGCATGGCCCGTTTGTGCGGGGAGATTGCGGATGGCTTTCACGCGCATCCGCTTCACAGCGAGCGATACCTGCGGGAGGTTATTCGACCTGCACTGGCAGAGGGAGCCGCGGCGGTGGGCCGCAGCCCGGATGACATTACGCTGACAACGTCTGTCTTCATCGTGACGGATGAATCTTCCGAATTCTTCGTTCGGAGCCAGATTGCATTCTACGCCTCCACGCCCTCCTACCGGCGGGTCATGGAACTCCACGGCTGGCAGGATGAGGCCGAGGAGTTGTCGCAGTTGGCCCGGCGGCAGGACTGGAACGGGATGTCCACGCTGATCCGCGACGACATGCTTTCGACGTTTGCGATTGTGGCTGGCGTGGATGAACTTCCCGATGCGATCCGCTCCCGCTACGAAGGACTTTCCCAACGAGTTATTCCGTATATGCCCTATTACCCGGGCACACAGGACGATTTCTGGTCGAAACTGGTGGAGGGTATGCAGGAGTCATGATCATCGTCGATGCGCACGAGGACCTGGCATGGAATGCCCTGACGTTTGGGCGGGATTACTTGAGTCCGGTCGAAGCGACGCGTGCCCGCGAGCGCGGCACGCCGATACCCGAGCGAAACAAGGGCCAGGCGATGATCGGGCATCCGGAATGGGTGGAAGGCAGGGTGGCGGTGGTGTTTTCAACCTTGTTTGCCTCGCCCATCGAACGCCAGGAAGGTGATTGGGATACCCAGGTGTACCACGACGTGGAGAGCGCGAGCGCATGCTATCGTGCGAACCTGGACTATTATCAGCGACTGTTCACGGATCACCCGGAGAGCCTGTGCCCTGTTCGGTCACGGACGGATCTCGAAGCGCTTCGAAAGGCCTGGGAATCGGATTTCGATCAGCCCCCGCCGGTCGGGCTGGTAATGCTCATGGAAGGCGCAGATGGGGTACGGGAGCCGGATGAGTTGGGTTGGTGGTATGATGCCGGACTGCGGATTCTCGGCCCGGCCTGGTCCCGCACCCGCTACGCCGGCGGAACGGGCGCTCCCGGTCCGCTGACCGACCTGGGGCGGGCACTGCTGCGATCGATGAGCGAGTACGGCATGGTGCTCGACCTGAGCCATCTCTCCCAGGAGGGTGTACTGGAAGCGCTAGAGCGGTACCAGGGGCCGATCATTGCCTCGCACATCAGCCCGCTGGAGCTTGTGCCCAACGCCGCCAAACCGGAGCGACATTTCACACGCGAGATCATTCGCTTGTGTGCCGAGCGAGGGGTTGTAATGGGGCTGGTGCTGGCGAACGACTTTCTCAAGGACGGTTGGGTATATGGGCAGGACCGGGCTGCTGTCACGCTGCAGGATGTCGTGCAGGCTATGGACGACATCTGTCAGTCGCTGGGCGAATCACGCTGGGTTGGCATCGGCAGCGATTTCGACGGCGGATTCGGCCTTGAAAGCGTTCCGGCTGGCCTTGACAGCGTCGCCGACCTGCGGTTAATTGGCGATGCATTGGGCGAAGCCGGGTATCCCGCAGCGGACGTCCAGGCGATCCTGGGCGGCAATTGGCTTCGCATGCTCGACGAATCGCTTCCGGAGTCCTGATTCATGCCACCACTTACCCACAAGCAGGTTCGACGTGCGCGACGCTGGATGACGCTCGTGCTGTTTGGCTTGCTCTTCTTCCTGATCGGTGTGCAGCCCGACCTGATTGGCATGAACCGCAGTCAAACCGTCGGTTTCGTTCAGATCGGTGTATGGCTGTTCGGTCTGGCCCTGATCCTGCTGGGAGCCTATGCCACGGTGCGCGTGGTGCGCAACGGCAAACCCACCTCGCTGCTGGCGGATATCGGCTTGCGGCTGATCGCGACAGGATATGTCGTCGCCGCCACCGCCTCGCTGGCCGATTTCATCGGTGTCGGGGCGCAGCATATGCCGAATATCTTCTTCGGACCGGTCCAGATGATCGGGCTCGTAACCGGTGTAGTCCTCAGCCTGCTGGGTGTTATTCTGTACTGGCCGCGGCGCACTCGCGAGCAAGGGAAGGATACGCCGGCAGCCGCATCGGCTCCACCGGCTGCCAATTCAGACGCCCCGGCCTCCGTTTGATCCCATGAACTCCAAGAAAACGCCCGCATCGATGCGGGCGTTTCGCTCTTCCAGCCATCCCAAGGACAGTTCCCTCGCGTATTTCATAGCGGCTCGTTCATGGTCGCAGGAGCGGGCAAACCCAGCCCCTGCTGCTGGGTTTCAAGATGTGGGCTTCAAGCCGCTACTTCGCCATCTTTTCGGAGGAGTGGCCCGGGAAAACCTTGCCGCCTGGCTTCAGGTGGGCGTAGGCGTAGTTCACAGCGATCGTGACCTGGCCGTAGCCGATGACGATCAGGTTGAGCGGGTCGAGATCCTCCTGCAGCGCGACATCCCCGGCAGCGTATACACCGGGAAGGTTCGTCTCCATCTTGCTGTTGACCTTGATGTAGCGCCGGCCGATCGTCTCCAGATTCCATTCTCGAATCGGACCGAGATCAGCCTTGAAGCCCAGTGCCAGGATAGCGCGATCGATATCGATGGACAGCTCTTCGTCGGTGCGGTTGTCGAAAATGACAGCCCGTTCCAGCTTTCCGTCCCCCTGCAGTTCACGCAGTTCGTAAAACACCCGTACATCAACGCCGGAGGCCATCAGGGCGTTGACGGAGGTGTCGTGGGCGCGAAAACCCTCCCGGCGGTGGATCAGAGTCACGTGTTTCGCGATGGGCTCCAGCGCGAGGGCCCAATCGACTGCGCTGTCGCCGCCACCGATAATCAGCACGTTTTGGTCATGGTAGGTCTCGAGATCCTCCACCATGTAGTCAACGCCGCGCTGCTCGAAGCGATCGATGCTCTCGTTCTTCAGCTTCGTCGGTTCGAATGCACCGATCCCGGCCGCGATGACGATGGTGCGTGTGTAGTGACGTGCTTTGTCGGTTTCAATCACCCAGCATTTCTCATCCGCCTCGCCGCCGGGCAAGGCTTCTTGAAAGAGGTTCAGCGCCCGCTCCCCCATTGCCATGGCGGGTTGCCAGCGGCTGGACTGTTCGACCAGGTTCTGGACCAGGCGCTTTGAAAGGATTTCGGGGAAACCGGGCGTGTCGTAAATGATTTTCTCCGGGTAAAGCGTGATGAGCTGGCCTCCGGCCTGCGGCAGCGCATCGATGATCTTCACCTTCAATTCCCGCAGGCCGGCATAAAAGGCGCCGAAGAGTCCTGTCGGTCCGGCGCCGATGAAGGTTATGTCAAAAATTTCCATGCTGGTTTTCGCCATTGCAGATCGGTTGCTCCTTCGGCTGGGGTGGTGAACGGGGCGGATTATAAAGGCCGCCCGCAAAAGGTGTCAATCAGTCCGGTTCAGTGGAAGTGCTTCAGGAACCAAACGGTAGAACGAGTGCCGCAAGCGCCAGCGCCGAAAGCAGGCCGGCCGCAATCAGCAGGCTGCCGCCGATCGAACGCCACGGGCGCTGGTCGATCAAGCGCCCCTGGCCGGGCGCTACCTCAATGACCTTGAGTGAAGGGCCGACGGTCCAGGCCAACCCGCTGCCGGCAAGCAGCCCACCAAGATGCCCCCAGTTATCGATGCCAGGCATCAGGCCCAGCGCCAGGTTGAGCAGCGCCACGATGATCAGCTGGCGCAGCTGCAGGCGACCGAAACGCCCGAACAGCTCGCGATGCCGGTAGAGGAAGACGGCCAGCGCTCCGAGTAAACCGAAGATCGAACCCGAGGCCCCAGCTGAGGGATATGGGCTGAAGGCCAGGCTGAAAATCACGCCCGAGAATCCACACAGCAGGTAGATGGCGAGAAAGCGCGGCGTGCCAAAGAAGCGTTCCACCGCCGGGCCGATTGCATAGAGCGAATACATATTCACAAAGACATGGGGGATGCTCACATGCAGGAAGACCGGCGTGATGAAACGCCACAGCTGGCCCTGCAGGATCTCAGTCCTGGACTTGGCTCCCCACTCCAGCAGCAAATCGGTGCCGGTGAGCGATTGCACCGCGTACTGGATGACAAAGATTGCCGCCGTGAACGCGATCAGCCCGTACGTGCCGCGGAACTGGGACCAGGGCGGCCGCTGCTCGGGGCGCGGCGCGGGCGGAGGCTGACGGCTCGGGGA
>JBJYWH010000116.1:0-1836 GCA_046259355.1 Anaerolineales bacterium | reverse complement strand
GGATGTAATACGATGACCGACACGAATACGAAAAAGTTAGTCTACTTCAGAAGCATTAAGTCCTCAAGTTGATCTTCCCTGCCGACCCGAAGGGTGCACCTCCATCTGCCGGGGTAGGACCGTCCTTCAAGTGGTTGATAGGCAGGATGGACTCGAAAGAATTCGTTCGGTATGGCCTGTGGTTGTCAGGAAGGAAGAAGGCGAAAGGAGCGCCCGGCCGTCGACGATGGGAGATGACGTGAACGCAAAAACCAATGAATTGGTCGCTCAGGACCCGAGGCCGGCATCGCGTGCCCGAATGATGGCCTGCGCCCGGTCGGCGACCTGCAGCTTGTTGAAGATATTCGAAACGTGATTGCGCACCGTTTTTGCCGAGATCACCAGCTGTCGGGCGATCTCGCTGTTGTTGCGTCCGTGGGCAATGAGTTCGAGCACCTCAAACTCGCGCTCGGTCAGTTCCGGGAACGCTCGTGCGTCAGCCGACGGCTCGAGATTGGCGAAGAAATTCATCAGGCGCTCGGCGATCCCGGGACCGAACAGCGCCTCGCCGGCAGCAACGGAGCGAATGGTGCGCAGCATTTGCTCCTGCCCGGCCCCTTTCAGGACATAGCCGCGCGCACCTGCACGCATCGCCGCGAAGACCGAATCGTCGTCTTCCAGCATGCTGACCACAATCACCCCGATATGAGGGCTGGTGGCGACGATTTCGCGCGTCGCCTCAATGCCGTTGACCCCCGGCATCTGGATATCCATCAGGACGATGTCCGGCTGCATCTCGGCTGCCCCCGCGATAGCCTGCTGACCATCCGCAGCTTCTCCGATGAGCTCCATGTCTTCGATCGAATCAAGCAGCGCCCGTAGACCATCACGGAAGAGTGTGTGATCGTCGGCGACAAAGACCTGAATGTTTTCGCTCATCCTGATTCTCCCGGTTCAAGCGGCAGCCAGGCCCTGACGTGAGTCCCGCCCCCTGCACGGTTTTCGATCTCAAACCGTCCCCCCAGCTCTGAAGTCCGTTCCCGCATGGAGCTGATCCCGACGCCGGTTTTCATCGATGGAGGCAATCCGCTGCCGTCATCCTCGATCTCGATTGTGAGAGCATCTCCCGCTCGAATTCGGACCCAGCAGTTTTCTGCACCGGCATGACGGGAAGCATTGTTGATGGCCTCCTGAATGATGCGGTACGCTGCCACCTCGACAGCGGCCGGCAGTTCTGTCATTCGATCGGGTCCCTCGATGATGATTCGCGGGCTCCCTCCCTCACCGAATGTCGCAGCCCGCTCACGCAGGGCTGACATCAATCCCAATTCGTCCAGCGCCGGCGGGCGCAGGTTGTAGACCAGGCGGCGGATGTCTTCTACGGCATCCTGCACCTGATGTTTGGATTCCATCAAGAGCTCACCCGCTTTCGTCGGTTTGCTTTCGAGCAGATTTTGTGCAGCATCCAGTTTGAGCGACAAACTAGCCAGCTGCGGCCCGAGGCCATCGTGCAGATCCCGGCGTATGCGCCGGCGTTCCTCCTCCAGGGCGGTGACCAGCCGCTGGCGAGCTCGCTGCAGATCGGCGGTCAGGCGAGCGCTGTGAGCGACGGCGCCGGTTTGCTGGCTGATATTTTCCAACAGGCGCAAATCTTCGGGTGTGAACTTTTCGTCCGCCGCTCGCCGGGCGACGTGCATCGTGCCCACCCGCTGCCCCTGGAAGGTGAGAGGGAGCTGAAGGAGATCGTCAACTGGTTCACCGAACTCCATCGCAGATGAGTCTTGGTCTCCCAGCGTAATGCCGACATACGGCAATTTGAGCGCCTGACCTACGGTTTCCACGATTCCGAACAGCGTG
>JBJYWH010000115.1:0-5191 GCA_046259355.1 Anaerolineales bacterium | reverse complement strand
TATGGCACGCCGCCGGATTGTTCGTGCACAACCGCTGGGTCGAATTTCGACGAGTGCGGCAGCTTCAACTCGAGCCCGGCTTCTTAGCACGTATTGAGCCGTTCGTTGGTGGCTTGATAACCTTCCATTTCGTCAGCCTTGGCTGGGTCTGGTTCGCCTTATCCGATCCAGGCCTCTCCCTGCTCGTTTTCCGCGGCCTTCTTGGAGTCTGAACTTCGATGGAATCCTCCTCGGCGTCCACTACTGCAAGTTCTATCAACGGAAAGATGATACTCAGGATCCTGGCGAAGGCGATGCTTCTGCTGGCTGCGTTCAACCTGCTGTTCGTGTTTGTGAGACCGATGCCGTGGATCGGGCGCGTGTCAGCCTACAACGTGATCTTCCCTGGGAGGGAACGACTCCCCTATGGCGATGACCCTCAGAGATCGTTCAACCTGAGCATTACACTGCTCGATGCGATGTTTGCCTCACATCGCATCGCCGGCGATCCCAAGCCAGCTGATGAATACCGGGTGATCCTGATTGGTGATTCGGCGACCTGGGGTTTCCTGCTGACATCGGAGCAAACGCTGGCCGAGCAGCTCAACGCCCTCTCCCTGCGATCAGGCGACGGGCGAATGGTTCGCGCTTACAATCTCGGCTATCCGACCATGTCGTTGACCAAGGATCTGTTGTTCCTTGAGCAGAGCATGAGATTTGAGCCGGATCTGATTGTCTGGCTTTTCACACTCGAATCCGTACCCTGGAAAAAACAACTCGACTCGCCGATCCTGACCTTAAATCCAGCCGTCACGGCCGACTTAATCGAGCGCAATCAGCTCCCTATTCCCACGGTGGGCTTGCAGGCGGAAGAAGGCGGACTGTGGCAGGAAACGATCTTTGGGCAGCGGCGCGAGCTGGCTGATTGGGTCCGCCTTCAACTTTTCGGTTTGCTCTGGGCGGCGACCTCCGTTGACCAGGATATTCCTGAAACCTATAATCTTCGGATGGAAGATTTGCCCGCTGACATCTCTTTCCAGGGCTTTAACCCCGGAGAACTCGGGGAGCAGAACCTGGCCTTTGAAGTCCTCTCATCCGGGTTTGAAGCCGCGGGTGGAACGCCGGTGCTGCTCGTCAACGAGCCGATGTTCATCAGCCAGGGTTCGAACAGTGAATTGAGGTATAACTTCTATTACCCACGCTGGGCTTATGATGAGTACCGGGAATGGTTGGCGCAACGAGCACAAAATGAGGGCTGGCAGCTGGTTGATTTGTGGAATTATCTGCCTTCCAATGAATTCACTGATTCCGCTATCCACTATTCTCCCGAAGGATCCCGGTTATTGGCCGTGGAACTTGGCGCCTACATTTCCGGGCGTTAGTCTCTTCTGAATCCCATTTCGTTCTGCGAGGTATTCTGATCTGGTATGAATCCGTCTGTCCTTGCCCATAAATCCATTCGGAAGTTATCAGTCATACTCATCTTGCTGCTTGGTATCCTGATCCTTACCGCCTGCCAAGCAGTGGAAGGCAGCGTCCTGCATTCTGAAGAGGGTGGGGATGTGCCTTTGCCTGCAGAGGCGGCGGAACAATCAGATCCTGCCATCCGCACTGCAGAACCACCATCTCCCCCGCCGGAGACCGTTTCTCCCGAATCCTCACGTACGGCTGTCCCGGGAACGGACGAGCCCGAAGATGCGTCGCCGGCGGATGCGTCGGATGCTTTGGATTGGATGAAGCTTCCGGTAATCCCCGCAATCAGTGAGCATGCGCTTGAGATCTATGCCCGGGGCATCGCAGCTGGTCATGATCCCAGAGCGTTTTCGAAAGTCGGGGATTGCCAGAACGTCCCCTCGATGTTTCTCTCAATCTTCGATCACCCCGGTTTCTACACGCTCGGTGAACCGTACGAATACCTGCAGAGGACCATCGAGTGGTTCAAGGGGTCCTTCAGTCGGGAAAGCCAGGCCGTACGAAGGGGCTTCAACGCAGCCTCGGTGGTGTCACCCTTATGGGCTGATCCGGAGTTTTGCGAACAGGGTGAGACTCCACTCCAATGTGAAATCCGGCTTCACAACCCTAGCATCGCTATCGTGAGTCTTGAAACCTGGTGGGCTGGCAAGCCGGAGAATTACGAAAAATACGTTCGGCAAATCATCGAAGGGTTGATTGATCAGGATGTCCTTCCGATCCTGGCCACCAAAGCCGACAATCTTGAAGGCGATCACAGCATCAATCAGATTCTTGTGCGGCTGGCAATGGAGTATGACATCCCGCTCTGGAATTTCTGGGCGGCGGTCCAACCGCTTCCCAATCATGGGCTATCGGAAGACCAGTTTCATTTGACATTCGATGTGAATGAGTTCGACGACCCAGAGGTAATGAAGTCTGCGTGGCCCTGGAGGAACCTGACGGCTCTGCAGTCGCTCGATGCCGTCCGCAGGGCCGTTTTGCAGCCCTGATAACATTTTACGACGAAGGGTGAGTATGCCTGTGAGCGAAATTCAAGATCAAATTGCGTCCTATATCGCAGCGGAAATTCTGAAGGATCCCGGGCGCGAGATCGCACCGGACGAGCCTCTCATTTCAAGTGGGCTGATCGATTCTTTCAGCCTGGTCGATCTGGCTTTATTCATCGAAGATACTTTCGGCGTACGGATCGATGATGCCGAATTGACGGCGGATGTCTTCGACACGCTCGAACAGCTCACCGGGTTGGTCCAGGCGCGTCAGGATCCCCAGACGTGATCAAGACGGTTGCGGAGAATCTTTACCAATCCTACCTCGAGGTGCCGGATAAACCGGCGCTCGTCCTGCAGTCACCGGCGGGCGACGAGATCGTCACATATCGTGAGCTCTTGCACGGCGCCGCAGCCTACTCGCGGGCTTATCGGGCTGAGGGGATCGAACCCGGCGAGCCGGTCATACTCCTTCTGCAGCAGGGTAAAGCATTGGTAGAAGCTTTCTTCGGTGCGATCCTGAATGGCTCGATTCCATCGATCATGCCGTTCCTGACGGAGAAGCTCTCCCCGGAGCGTTATCGGGCATCGCTGCAAGCGTTGATCGGAATCACAGAGCCTGCTGGGCTTGTCACCTACCCCGAATTTCGATCCGAGGTGGAACAGGCCCGGCGAGAAGGCGATTCGGTGAGGGCTCTGCTCCAGAGCAACGATATCCCATCCCTCGTTGAACCGGAGCTCTCCACGCTCCCCGGCATGCGAAGGGAGCCGGATGATATCGTCCTTCTCCAACACTCCTCCGGAACGACCGGTTTACAAAAGGGTGTGGCCCTATCGCATAAGGCGGTCCTGAACCAGATTATGAGCTATGGCGACGCCATTCAGATGTCGCACGATGACGTCATCGTCAGCTGGCTGCCGCTCTACCACGACATGGGTCTCATTGCTGGTTTTATCATGCCGATCCTGACCCGTGCAGAACTCGTGTTGATGTCACCCTTCGACTGGGTGAAAGCACCATACCGTTTGCTGCGTTCAGTGAGCGAATACCACGGCACCCTGACCTGGCTTCCAAATTTTGCCTATAACTTCTGCAGCCAGAAGATCCGTGACCGGGATCTGGAGGGTGTCGACCTGTCCAGCTGGCGGGCGGTCATTAATTGTTCCGAACCGATGCGCTGGGAGAGCCACGAAATGTTTTATCAGCGCTTCGAGCCTTATGGATTTCGGCGTGAAGCGCTTGCAACCTGCTATGCGATGGCCGAGAACGTCTTCGCTGTCACCCAGGGAGGGATCGGTGAATCGGTCTTGATCGACCGGGTTGATGGCGAACGACTGCGAAGCGAGGGCAGGGCCGTTCCGATCGAAAACGATGAAGCGGCCCTGAGAATGCTTTCGGCCGGAAAACCCATCTCGAATACGCGTGTGCGCATCCTGGATACGGAGGGCAAGGACCTTGCCGACCGGCAGATCGGTGAGATTGCGCTCCAGGGAGACAGCTTGCTGAGCGGCTATTACCACCGGCCGGACCTGACCACGGAGGCATTTCGAGACGGTTGGTACCTGACGGGCGATCTTGGCTACAGGGTTGGTGACGAGCTCTTCGTAACGGGACGTCGTAAGGAAATTATCATTGTCGGGGGCAAGAATATCTTTCCACAGGACCTGGAATACCTGGCCAGTCAGGTATCGGGCGTGCATCCCGGACGTGTGGTTGCATTCGGGATCTACAACGAAGCGATCGGCACCGAAGAGATTGCCATCGTGGCTGAAATCGACCAGGAATTTGAAGAACAGCAGATCGAAATCGCACGCGAAATCCGTGCCGTCGTCAATCAGGGATCCGATGTCGCCGTGCGCTTCGTCGAAACTGTCGAACGCGGCTGGTTGATTAAGACCAGCAGCGGGAAGACAGCTCGGGGGGCCAACCGTGAGAAATATCGACAAATGAAAGGCGTCCAATAGCTCCAGAATGAGCACTTTTCTCCGACATGGAAGTGGGCGATTGTGACCGGTTCATCAGCGCTGGATGACCGTCTGCGCAGCGATCCACGTGCGTTGATGAGGGCTTTCAGCATCCAGCCGAAGAAACGACTGGGGCAGAATTTCCTTGTTTCACCGGCCGGGATCGAGAAGGTCGTAAATGCGGCCAGGCTGACGGGCGAAGAAGATGTGCTCGAAATTGGCGCAGGCCTTGGCACACTTTCTCTTGCATTGTCGAAATCAGCAAAGAATCTCGTGGCGGTCGAACTCGACGCAGACCTGCTTCCGGCCTTGAGGTGGGTGCTGTCAGAGTGTTCCAATGTGCGGGTAATCCCTGGAGATATCCTTTCCATGGATCCGGGGAATCTCGGTCTGCATGAACGATACGCCGTTGTCGCCAATATTCCATACAACATCACATCGCATTTGATCCGTAAGCTGATGGAGAGCCCGTTTCCCGCGGATCCCATTGTCTTGACCATCCAGGAAGAAGTCGCCCGGCGCATTACTGCCGATCCGGGAGATATGAATCTATTGGCGCTGAGTGTTCAGATCTATGGAGTGCCCACCATTCAGGATGTCATACCATCCGGGGCGTTTTTCCCGCAGCCCAAGGTCGATTCTGCCGTGATCCGTATCGATCGATTTTCGGCACCACGGATTCCAGTGGAACAGTTAGGATTTTTTTTCGATCTCGGCCGGGCAGGTTTCGGCCAGCGCCGAAAGCAACTGCACAATGCTCTCGCTCAGGGTCTGGGATGGAATAAAAA
>JBJYWH010000114.1:0-1660 GCA_046259355.1 Anaerolineales bacterium | reverse complement strand
CCGACTTCTTCCGGGATGTTGGGGTTGATCGCCGTCGGCGGCGGCAGGGGTTCGCTGGCATGTTTCATGGCGATCGCCAGCGGCGTGTCGGCATTGAACGGCAGCTGGCCGGTGCACATCTGGTAGAGCACAATACCCAGTGCGTACACATCGGTCTGCTGGCTGACCGGTTCGCCGCGCGCCTGTTCCGGCGCCATGTACTGCGGCGTGCCGATCACGCTCGAACCGGTCAGGCTGGCGGTCGCATCGGCCACGTGCGCCGTGCCGAAATCCGAGAGCCAGGCATTGGCATGGGCGTCGAGCAGGATGTTGGACGGCTTGACGTCGCGGTGGACCATCCCCTTGTCGTGTGCATACTGCAGGGCTTCGGCGATCTGGCGTATGATGTGTGCGCCTTCTTCGGGCCGGATCGGTCCTTTGCGAATCCTTTCGCGCAGCGTGCCTACTTCCATCAACGGCATCACGATATAAAAGATGCCGTCCTCTTCGCCGAAGTCCAGAATCGGGACGATGTGCGGGTGCCGCAAGCGCATCAAGATGCGCGCCTCACGTTCGAAGCGCGCCTTGAAGTTCTCCTCGTCATCCAGACCAGGCGGCAGGACCTTGATCGCCACCGCGTTCTCGGTCCCTTCCTCGAGAGCTTTGAATACCGAAGACATCCCGCCGCTGCCGATCTTGCGCACGAGGATGTACTTTCCCAGCTTGCGATCGCTCCAGTTAAACATGCTTTGACTCTACCGCCGCCCAGCCCGCTCGATCCAATCCCGAAGCGCTGCGCCAGGCGGCGTTGAATGGCTGAAAGCCCAGGTCCAGCATGACCCGTCGCCGTATGTAGCATAGCAACGAACTGTCGATTTCCACTTTGCAGCTACCTTACAAAGCCAACACGCAGGGTGCAATTCGTCGTAAAGTAGGACATCGAAGGCACTGCTCCATATTGGGCAGTGTGCCCGGTTTACCATATACATCGTTCCACATTTTTTCGGCCGGCGGGCTAGGAACGAAGTGCTATATCTCTGACCGGGCGATGGTGGTACAAAGGCACTACCGCAAGGACCTTGGAGTGGAGAATATTGGCCAACCGCCGGCGCCAGGCACTGTCCGGCGGCATTCAAGTTCTCGATGCTTTGATCGAGGCATTGGCGGCATAGATGTCCACTCCGAAACCCCGATCACCCCTGAAGCTGCTCAACGCAGTCATCATCACCGTGATGGCGTTCCCGGCGATTCTCGTCCAGCCCGCGCTGGCGGGATCGATCGTGACCGAACGCGTCAGCATCAGCTCCGAGGGCATGGAAGGCAACGGAGTCTCCGAAACTCCGGCTATCAGTGCCAATGGCCGCTGGGTCGTCTTCGCCTCCAGGGCTGACAACCTCGTCCCCGGGGACAGCAACGGTGCCGACGATATCTTCCTGCACGATTGGGCGACCGGACGGACCGAGCGGCTGAGCCTCAGCTCGGACGGGGTTGAAGGGAACAGCGCCAGTACCTGGCCCGATATCAGCGCCGACGGCCGCTGGGTTGTCTTCTCCTCGACGGCTTCCAACCTCGTATCGGACGATACGAACGGCACAGCGGATATCTTCCTCGTCGACCTGCAGGACGGCGGCATCGAGCGCATCAGCGTCTCCGCCTCCGGCGCTCAATCCAACGGCGCCAG
>JBJYWH010000113.1:0-8610 GCA_046259355.1 Anaerolineales bacterium | reverse complement strand
CCAATTCAGCGCGCAGGGCTTCGAGCGTGGGTTCGATGACGCTCGCCTGGCCGGCAGCCTGCATGGCGGCTTTCACATCCTTCAACCCGCTGCCGGTGATCAGCACCAGGACTTCATCGCTGGATCCCAGCAGTCCGGCTTCGCAGGCTGCCTTCAAGCCGGCATAGGGCGTCGCGCCGGCCGGTTCGGCGAAGACACCAGCCCGGCGACCAAGTTCCGCGATCGCCGCCAGGATCGATTCGTCCGGCACCGCCAGGTAAGCCCCACCCGTCTGGGTGGCAGCCCGCAGGGCGCGCAAGCCATCGCGCGGCAGGTCGACCGAGATGCTGTCGGCCAGAGTATCCGCCTGCACGGGCTGAATCTGCTCATTCCCGGCTCGGTAGGCGTTGGTGATGGCAGCCGAGCCGATCGACTGGATGCCGAAGATGCGCGGCATGCGCTTGATCCAGCCCAGCTCAAGCAGGTCTTTAAAGCCTTTGTGCAGGCTGGAGATGATGTTGCCATCCCCCACGGAAACCAGAACGGCATCCGGCACGCGCCAGCCGTCCTTCGTTTCGGGACCGGAGAGCTGCTCGGCGATCTCGAAGGCTGCCGTCTTCTTGCCCTCGGCCGTGAACGGATTGTAGCCGGTATTGCGGCAGTACCAGCCGAACTCACTCGCCGCGGCCAGGCTCAAATCGAATGCATCGTCGTAGGTGCCATCGACCAGGACCACCCGGGCGCCAAAAATCAGCAGCTGGGCGACTTTCGCCGGCGGCGCCGTCCGCGGTGCAAGAATGACGGCCGGGACTCCGGTGGCGGCGGCCATCCCTGCCAGGGCCGCACCGGCATTACCGGTGGATGCTGTGATGACGACCTGCGCGCCGATCTCACGCGCCCGGGCGACGACCACGGCGCTGGCGCGGTCTTTGAAAGAAGCCGTCGGGTTGCGTCCATCATCTTTCAGCCAGAGCTTCCTGACCCCCACCTCGGCCGCGAGCGCAGCGGCATCGTAAACCGGCGTCCAGCCGACCGAATGCAGCGGCGTCCCGGCAAAACCGGGATCGTCCACCGGCAGCAGCGGCAGGTAGCGCCAGATCGATCCCTCGCGCGAGGCTGCGATTTTCTCCGGGCTCCAGCTCTTCCGAACTCGATCCCAATCCAACCGTACGCTCAGATTGCCGCCGTCGTCTGGGCAGGTATAGGTCACTTCATCCCGTGCATAGTGCTTCCCACAAATGGAACAAACCAAACCATTGTATGCGCTCATTTTATAAACCTCGCTCACCCCGAACATAGGGCAGTCCCAACGCTGCGGGCGCTCCAAGGCGTTTGCGGATAGCCTCTCGCGACCCGATCACGAGGACGATAATCGTGAAAGCATACGGGAGCATCTGCAGGAAGAAGCCCCAATAAGGGTTGAAGTAAAAAGGGTTGCGCAAGCCAAAAAGCTGCGTTGGGCCCTGAATATCGAGAATCAGGCGACGCAAGGCGCCGAAGGCGTACGAGCCAGCCGCGGCGCGGATCGGATCCCACTGGGCAAAGATCACCAGGCCGATCGCAATCCATCCCTGGCCGGAGGTCGTAAGCTGGCTGAACCACCCGGGTGAAACCGCCAGGCTGATCGTCGCTCCAGAGATGCCCGCGAATACCCCGCCGATAAAGACATAGAAATACCGCAGGGCGGCGACGTTGATGCCGAGTGCGTCCGCCGCAGCCGGAAACTCACCCACGGCCCGCAGGTGCATGCCAGGCCGGGTCCGGTTGATGAAGTACCAGATGAGCGGGATCATCAGGTAACCCAGATAGACCATGATGCTCTGGTTCTCGAACAGGATCGGACCCAATACCGGGATGGACACCAGCCCCGGGATGGAAAAGGCCGGCAGCAGCGAGACCGCCCCCGCTTTGCTCAAGCCCTCACCGAAAACCAGGCTCAGACCAGTTCCGAGGAATGTGAGCGCCAGGCCGCTGACCACCTGATCAGCCTGGAACTGGATCGAAATGAGGGCATGCACCTGGCTCAGCAAACCGGAAACGAGCATTGCGACCAGCACGCCCAGCCAAGGGTTACCGGTGGAGAGGGCCGTGCTGAAGGCGCTCATCGCACCGATGAGCATCATGCCTTCCAATCCAAGGTTGAGAATGCCAGACCGTTCGGCGAGAATTTCGCCCAACGTGGCGAACAACAGGACCGTCCCTGAGGCGACTCCAGCCTGGAGAATGATGATCAGGTCCATGGCTAGGCCTCCTCAACCCGGGTGACGAACCGGACTCGGTAGCGGAGCAGGAAATCGCTGGCGATCAGGCAGACGAGGATGATGCCCTGGATCAGCATCGGAATTCCGGAGGGTTGGATCTCACGTCCGGCAAGCAGCAGCCCGCCGAACAGCACCGAGATCGGGATCACGACCAGCGGATTCAGTTTTGAAAGCCAGGCGATGATAATGCCGGTAAACCCATAACCGGGGGAGATCGCGCCCTGCAGGCGGTGCACGACACCGGAGATCTCCGCCATCCCGGCCAGTCCGGCCAGCGCACCCGAAAGCATCATCACCAGGACGGTGTTGCGGACGATATTGATGCCCGCATACTGTGCCGCACGCGGGTTGTCACCGATCAGCCGGATCTCGTACCCCCAGCGGCTGCGGTAGAGGATCCACCAGACGACGACCGCAGCGATGATACCGAATACCAGGCCAAGATGGGTGGTGAGGCCGCGAAAGGCCGGCACTTGAGCGGACAGGTCGGTAAGACGGGGAAGCCAGGTCGTCTTCGGGAACTGCCGCGTCATCTGAAATCCGCCTTCTGTCCAGACGGCGAAGATGAAGAAGTTGTTCCACGCGACGGCGATGTAATTCATCATCAGGGTTGTGATGATCTCGTTGACGTTCAATTTCGCCTTCAGAAAACCCGGAATGAAGCCCCACACGGCTCCGGCTGCCATCCCGGCCAGCATCATAGCCGGGATCATCAGCCAGGGGGAGGTCGTCTCCGGGAGCAGTGGTGTGAGCACAACCGCACTCGCCCCGAAGGCTCCGATGAAGAACTGGCCTTCAGCGCCAATGTTCCAGAGCCGCATCCGAAAGGCGATGACCGCTGCCAACGAAACGAGGATCAGCGGCGTAGCTTTCGTCAGCGTATCCGAGATCACCCCGATATCCCCAAAGGCGGCTTTGAGCATGAAGCCGTACGCCCGCAGCGGGCTGCCGCCGACGATTTTCAAAACCACCCCACCCAGGACCAACGCCAGGGCGACAGCTCCGAGCGAGATCAATGCCGAAAGCCAGCCCGGCTGTCTGAGCCGGGGTTCGAGTCGGATGCGGAATGGAAGCCGGATGCGTGCGCTTTTCGTCTCGGCGGCATTCATGGTTGCACCTCACCCGTGCGCTCGATATCTTCGAGCTTCGTTCCGGTCATCATCAACCCGATCAGCTCCGGATCCGCCTCCCGCGTCTCACCCATGATTTCACCCTCGTAGATGACGTAGATCCGGTCCGATAATGAGATCAGTTCTTCCAGCTCTTCCGAAACCAGCAGGACGGCCGCGCCGTTCTCTCGCTGTTCGAGCAGCAGCCGCTGCACGCCCTCGATCGCCCCGACATCGAGCCCACGCGTGGGCTGCATGGCGATCATCAAGCGCGGTTCGCTCGAAATTTCGCGCGCCAGGATCAGGCGCTGCAGGTTTCCCCCCGAAAGCAGGCGGGCCAGCGTGTCGACGGTGGGAGCCATGATGTCGTAGGCCTCGCGCAGACCTTCGGTGTATTCTCTCGCCGTCGCCCGGTCGATCGACCAGCCGCGGGCGATCGGTGCCTTCCGATAACCCTTCATGATGGCGTTGTCGGTGATGCTCAAATTGGGTGCGGTGCCGACATGCGTGCGATCCTCCGGGATGTGGGATACACCGGCGTCGATGACGGTGCGCACCGTGTTGGAACCGCGCGGCTCTTCACACCCTTCGCCCACCAGAACCCGTCCATACACTTTCACGCAGCCGCCGGTGGGGGGCCGCAGCCCGGTGATGACATCGGCCAGTTCGCGCTGCCCGTTGCCGGCGACGCCGGCCAGCCCGACGATTTCACCGGCGCGCACCTCGATCGAGATCCCGCGCAGCGCCGGCAGTCCCTTGTCATTGAGCGTCTTGAGGTCGGTGATGCCGAGGACGACCTCACCCGGTTCCTGTTCTTTTTTCTCCAGCCGGAACAGGACCTCACGGCCAACCATCATCCGGGCAAGCTCCTGCTTGTTCGTCTTGGAGACCTCGACCCCGGCCGCGCTGACTTCACCCTTCCGCAGCACCGTGATGCGGTCAGCAATCGCCATGACCTCATCCAGTTTATGGCTGATGAAGATGATCGACTTGCCTTCCGCTGCCATCGAACGGAGCGTCTTGAAAAGTTCTTCGATCTCCTGTGGAGCGAGCACCGCGGTCGGTTCATCCAGGACGAGCATCGTGGCGCCGCGGTAAAGCACCTTCAGGATTTCGACCCGCTGTTGTTCCCCGACCGAGAGCTGCCAGATCTTGGCCCGCGGATCCACATGCAGACCGTACTGCTCACCCAGCTCGGAAATGATTTGATGATAATGAGACAGATTCAGACGAAAACGTGGTTCGTCCAGCCCCAACAGAATATTTTCTGTGACCGATTGGGTCGGCACGAGCATGAAGTGCTGGTGAACCATTCCGATGCCATGAGCAATAGCATCACGAGGCGAGCGAAACTCCACCAGTTCGCCGTTGACGATGATCGTTCCCCGATCGGGCTGGTACAGGCCGGTGAGAATATTCATCAGGGTGCTTTTACCGGCTCCGTTCTCGCCCAGCAAGGCATGGATCTCCCCTTTGCGGAGATCGAAATCAACGTCGTGATTGGCAAGGACACCCGGGAACTGCTTGGTGATGCTCTTCATTACAACCGCAGAAGTGTGTTCGTCCATGCGCCTGCCTTTGGTCTGGCCGATGGGGGGAAGCAGGGTCGACGCCCTGCAATGGACGTCGACCCTGTGATTCTGTTCGCGTTCGGACTACTCGAGTGACGGCAGTTCAGCCGTGACACCTTCCGCCCACCAGTACATGCAGTACTTGCACTCCAGGCCAGGAGCGCCGGGCGGGAACTGATCGATGTCCGCGTACTCGAACTTCTGGCCCTCCGGGATAATCAGGTTGCCCTGATTGTCGTAGATCGGCCCGGAGAAGACATCGAAGCGGGTGAACTCGCCCGCCAGCATCTGATCCAGCGTGTCGCGGACCTTGGTGATGACTTCCGGCGGCAAATCCTGCATGCCGACCGTCAGGTCCTGTCCATCCATGAAGCCGAACAGGCCCAGACCACCCGAGTCGGCCTCGAAGTACTGGAAGCCAACTTCGTAGGTACCATCGATCAAGCCCTGGGTAATACCGGCATAGACCGGGCCCCAGTTCCAGTAGGGAGCCGTAAGGCAGGCGTCGACTTTACACGAGCCATACCAGTCGTAGGTTACGCCCCACTTGCCCTTTTCCTGCGCCACGTCAGCGACAGCCGGGGTATCAGCCCCGGTGAAGACGACCTGCGCCCCGCCGTCAAACAGCGAAGCCGCGCCGTCCTTCTCGATGATCGGGTCGTGCCAGGTGTTGAGCCAGCGCACGTCCATCGTGCACTCCGGGCAGGTTTCGCGCATGCCGAGAGCAATGGCGTTGCCCAGGCGGATTTCTTCGGGGATCGGGAAGGTGGCCATGTAGCCGAGCTTCGGGTTGCCGTCCATCTGGGCGCGGGCACCGGCGATCATGCCCGCCAGGTACTTCATATCTTCCATCGCCCCGAACAGGTTGCCGAAGTTCGTACCGTTGGTCTTGTAGCCACTGATGTGGATGTAGGTTGTGTCCGGGTACTCCGCCGCAACCGTCTCCATCGGATCCATGAACCCGAAGGAAGTGCCGAAGATCAGATCGAAGCCCTTGCGGGAAAGGCTGCGGAAGACCTGCTCGGACTCGGTTCCCTCCGGCACGTTCTCCACGTAGGCGACGTGCACGTTGTCGACATTTTCAGCAACGTACTCGAGCCCTTCGTAATGCGATTGCGACCACCCGCCATCGTCATGCGGACCGATCAGCACCATGGCGACGTTGAACTTGCCCTCTTCCACAGCGGGGATCTCGAACCCGCCGACGACTTCGGGGGTTGCAGCTCCACCACCGCAGGCGGCAAGCACCAGCGCCAGAACTGCGGTCAGCACGACCAGGCCGAGCATCTTGCTTCGAGACATCTCGAAACTCCTCCTGAACTTAATTTGACTATAGGTTGATAGGGTGTTCCAGGTCGAACAAGAAGAGCGAGAACCACCTCCTTTTTCGTTTGACCTTGATCTGGCCAGGTCTTCTCAGCGAATGATTCGCGTTCCGGTCTCCCCGGCCAACGCACGCTCAATGTTTTCCGGGTTCGTAACCAAAGCCTGCTTTCCGCCCGCTTCCAGGAAGTTGATGATGGCGCGTATCTTCGGCTCCATGCTGCCCTTCCCGAAGTGGCCTTCTGCAAGATAGGTCCTGGCCTGCTCGAGGCTCATTTCATCCAGCCACCGCTGGTCCGGCTTGTTGTAGCTGACGGCAACCTTCTCGACCGCAGTCGAGATGAGCAGCAAGTCGGCTTTGAGATCGGCCGCCAGCAGCGCCGAGGCGAAATCCTTGTCGATTACAGCCTCCACGCCCACCAGGTCACCGTGCTCATCTTCAATGACCGGAATGCCGCCGCCACCTACCCCGATGACGGTGAAACCCGCCTGGATCAGGGATTGGATGGCATCCTTCTGGATTATACGTCGAGGCGTCGGAGAAGGCACCACCCGGCGCCAGCCGCGTCCCGAATCCTCGACCACCACCCAGCTCTCCTTCTCGGCGTGGGCCTTGGCCATGGCCTCATCCATGAAGGAGCCGATCGGTTTGCTGGGGTTTTCAAAGGCTGGATCATGGCGATCGACGAGCACTTGCGTGACTACCGTGGCCGCCTGCTTTTCCATCCCCCGCTCGCGGAATTCGTTGTAGAGCGCCATTTGAAACATATACCCGATGGCGCCCTGGGTGTCCGCGCCGCAGTAATCCAGCGGGACGGGGTGAAGTTCGTGCAGCGAAAGCTCGGCCCGGCGCAGGATAAAGCCCACCTGGGGGCCATTGCCGTGGGTGATCACGACGTCCCAGCCGGCTTCGATCATGCCGGCGATGTGCTTCATCGATTCATCCGCCGCCATGTATTGGTCCGGTATCGTCTTGTGGTCCTTGTTCTTGATCAGCGAATTCCCGCCGACCGCGACGACCGCGATTTGTTTGTCTTTGCTCATCTGCTGTCTCCCGCACCTAGCGCATCGTCAGGGCCATGACGGCCTTCTGCACATGCAGCCGGTTCTCGGCCTCATCGAAGACCACGCTGTGCGGCCCGTCCAGGACCCCGTCGGTGACCTCGATGTTGCGGTCGGCCGGCAGCGGGTGCATGTAGATCGCGTCGTCTTTCGCCAGGCTCATCAGCTTCTCGTCGGCGATCCAGGTTTCGTACTTGTCCTGAATCTTCTTCCCCTCATCGGCATCCTGGGTCGTCAGAAGCGGACCCCAGGACTTGGCGTAGACGATATCGGCATCCCTGACGGCTTTGCTCATATCGTCGACCACCTCAAAGCCGGTCTTGTACTTTCGGGCCTGCTCCCGCGCTTGATCCATGATCTCCGGCATCAGCTTGAACTCCGGCGGATGGGCCAGCACGATATCCAGGCCGAAACGCGGCATCTGCAGGATGAGCGATTGTGGCACCGAGATCGGCTTGAGATACGATGAGGCATAGGCCCACGAGACGACCATCTTCTTGCGACGCAGGTCGCGCCCTTTCTTCTCGATGATGGTCAGCAGGTCGGCCAGGATCTGGTGCGGGTGGTAGATCTCGCACTGCATGTTCAGCACCGGCACACGCGAAGCCGCCGCCACCAGGTTCAGGTAGCGGTTGCCTGTGCCGAACTCGACATGGCGGATGGCGATGCCATCGAAGTAGCGTCCAAAGATCTCGCCCAGCTCCTTCTCCGTGTCTCCGTGCGAGATCTGGGTTGTGCGTGATTCGATGAAAGCAGCATGTCCACCCAGCTGCGCCATGCCGGCTTCGAAAGAGCCGCGCGTGCGCGTGCTCGAGAAGAAGAACAGCATCGCCAGCACTTTGTCACGCAAATAGGCATGCTCCTCGCCCAGGGCTCGCTTGCGCTTGAGATCGAGCGCAACGTCCAGGATGGTTTCGATTTCTTCCTTGCTGAAATCCAGGTCGCCGATGAAATCTCGGCCGCTCAAATCCGTTTGCATCTCGATTTCTCCTTGACCCGACTGCAGGTCGGGGCCTATTCCATCGCGCCCAGCACCAGGGCCAGCAGCCCCATGCGCATCACCACGCCGTTGAAGGCTTCCTTCCAGTAGCGCGACCAGCGGGTGGCATCGACGTCGGGCGGGATTTCATCCATGCGGGGCAGCGAATGCAGCAGGACGGCATCCGACTTGGCCTTCGTTTCGAGCAGCTGGCGGGTGATCTTGTAGTTGGCCGGCGTGAGCCCCACATCGCCCGAGCGTTCATCGCGCGATTTCGTGTAATCCGGCTGCACAACCGGCTCGACCAGAATCACATCTGCGCCGGC
>JBJYWH010000112.1:0-5595 GCA_046259355.1 Anaerolineales bacterium | reverse complement strand
TCCGCTCCCGTGTGGTCGGGCGTGTCGCACGTCAGGATATCGGACGCGGCGTTCCCATTACCGACGCGATGATTTCAGAGGGCACCGGGGATCTGCTGGCCGGTGGTTCGGATGCGTCGCTGGCGATTCCGGCCGGGTATACCGCAATCGCCATACCGATGGACCGGCTTTCGGGCGTGGCCTATGCTCTGCGTGACGGCGATGTGGTCGATGTTCTGATCTCGCTCCTGGTCGTCGATGTGGATCCTGATTTCCAGACTGCGCTCCCGAACTTCTCAACGCCGCTGAATGCTCCGGGCGGAACGGCCGAATTCCCTTCACCCACGATCGTCGGGAGCGTTGGGCAGTACGAGGATAAGGAACAGGGCAATCAGCTGCTCCTGGGGAAGGTCATCGAAGAAGAGGAGACCGGGACACTCTTCCACGTCATCCCGCGCGGCGAACAGCGCCCTCGCGCCGTATCGCAGCGTCTGGTGGACAGCGCGCAGGTTCTGCATGTTGGCACCTTCGCGCTGGAGGGCGAGACCACCCAGGTTGTCAATCAACAGCAGCAGCAAACACAGGGCGCGGGTGCTCCCGCAGGCCAGGAAGGCCAGCAGGTGGTCGCCACGACGGTCAAACCGCCCGATATCATCACGCTCATTGTCACCCCCCAGGATGCCCTGGCATTGAACTGGGCCATGAAAGTCGGGGCGGATCTCACGCTCACGCTTCGTGCGCCGAACGATAGCGAGCCGACCGAGACGACGAGCGTTACGCTGCAGTACTTGATGGAAAGCTACAACATAACCTTCCCGTCCCAGCTTCCTTACAGCCTCGAACCCGCGCTGGATTCGTTGATCACTCCGAAACTGTCCAATGATCAACCAGCGGTAACGCCTCAGCAGTAAAGCGGGACCAAGGGAAGATCGGTTGAGGGTATTGGAGAAATGGTATGACGGATAACGCGGAGAATGTAATCCGCGTACTGATCGTCGATGACATCGCCGAGACGCGCGAGAACATCCGCAAACTGCTTCAGTTTGAATCGGATGTTCTCGTCGTCGGCGCGGCGCGCACCGGGGTTGAGGCGATCGATCTCGCCCGGGAGACCGAACCGGATGTCGTGATCATGGACATCAACATGCCGGATATGGACGGCATCTCGGCGACGGAAGCCCTGCTGCGTGACGTCCCCTTTGCGCAGATTGTCATGCTTTCGGTCAACAACGATGCGGACTATGTCCGCCGGGCGATGCGCGCTGGTGCCCGCGACTTCCTTGCCAAACCGCCATCCGGGGACGAGCTGATCTCCACCATTCGCACGCTCTCGGTCATGGCGCATGAGCAGAAAGAAAAGATCGCAGCACCCGTTCCCCAGGTCATGGTGCAGGGCCCGGGTGGACGTGGTTTCACCGGCCCGCTGCGACCACAGGGCAAGATCATCGCGGTATACAGCCCCAAGGGTGGAGTAGGCTGCACGATGATGGCCACCAATCTTGCTGTTGGCCTGGATACCGCGGATACACCGACCGTACTGGTGGATGCATCGCTTCAGTTCGGGGATATTGCGGTCGCGTTGAACTTGCAGGCCAAGAACACGTTTGTCGATCTTGCGGCTCGTTCGGAGGAACTGGACGCTGATTATGTCGCTGACGTGCTGATCCACCACGAGAGCGGCTTGCGGGTGCTGGCTGCGCCACCGCGACCCGAAATGGCCGACGAAATTGCGGCCACGCAGGTGAGGAACGTTCTGCAATTTCTCAAGCGGGAATTCGCATATGTCGTTGTTGACACCAGTTCGAACATGGACGACATCACGCTCGCCGTTCTGGATACCGCCGATCTGCTCGTGACCATCGCCTCACCGGAGATCCCTTCCATCAAGGATACGCGCCTGTTGTTTGATCTCCTGGGGGTGCTCGAGTTCCCGAAGCAGCGAGTGTTTTTCGTCCTGAACCGCATGGATCGAAAATCGGGCATCACGGCCGAAGCCGTCTCCGAGAACCTCAAAGTGCCGGTCGACGGTGAGGTGCCATTCGACGAAAAGGTTGTGACGACCTCGATCAACCGGGGCTCGCCGATCCTTCTCAACGACAAAGGACAGCCCGTCGCCCGCAGCTTGCTCAAAATCCTTGGCGATCTGAAAGAACGCTTGATGCAGGAAGAGGTAGAGGCCGAGGAACCGGAAGAGGTCGAAAAGCCGCGATTGTTCAGCCGATAGTGCCGAAATGGTAGGGCCCGGCAACGGGTAAGGAGTGTGCAGCGTGTCGTTATTGAAGCGAATTGAACAGGGCCAGGCTGACAGCGCGCCCGTCCCGAGCGGCGGGAACAACAAGAGCAGCAACGTTCCTAGCGTCAGCAGCGGCAGTTCCACCCCCGCAACCGGTGGCGGGTCCCGAATGGGCGGCATCGCCGCGCGCCGGGTGGCCCCTCCCGGTGTGCAGCAGCGCGACACATACCACGACCTCAAGACACGCGTGCAGAATAAGCTGCTTGCCGAACTGGATCCTTCGATGGATGTCAGCCAGACGCTTGAAGTCCGGCAGACGATCGAAGACCTGTTCGAGACCATCCTCACCGAAGAGAACATTGTCCTTTCGCGGCCGGAACGCCGCCGCCTGTTCGAACAGATTGTGGCTGAGATTCTCGGCCTCGGCCCGCTCGAGCCGCTTCTTGCGGATGGCTCCATTACAGAGATCATGGTCAACGGCGCGAAGCAGATCTACATTGAGCGTGCCGGCAAGCTGCACCGCGAACCGGCCACGTTTGAGAGCGACGATCATTTAATGCGCATCATCGACCGTATCGTTGCGCCCCTTGGACGCCGCATTGATGAGTCCAGCCCCTATGTCGATGCTCGATTGCCGGATGGCTCGCGTGTGAACGCCGTCATCCCCCCGATCTCGCTCGTCGGGCCAACCCTGACCATCCGAAAATTCGCACGCGACCCGATCACGGTCGAGCAGCTGATCGAATGGGGGACGATTACACCCGAAGCAGTCGAGTTCCTGAAAGCCGCGGTCATTTCAGCCATCAACATGGTGATCTCGGGTGGCACGGGTTCGGGTAAGACGACGATGCTCAACATCCTCTCGCAGTACATCCCGAATGACGAACGTATCATCACGATCGAGAACGCGGCCGAGCTTCAGATGCGTCAGGAGCACGTTGTGACCCTCGAGTCCCGCCCACCGAACATTGAGGGACGCGGCGAGGTGACCATTCAGAACCTGGTGGTCAACTCGCTCCGAATGCGTCCCGATCGGATTATCGTGGGTGAGATTCGCGCGGAAGAAGCGCTCGACATGCTCCAGGCCATGAACACCGGTCACGAGGGATCGATGACCACGGCACACTCGAACAGCCCACGTGACACCCTGGCACGCATCGAGACGATGACCCTGATGGCTGGCATGGAACTGCCCGTCCGGGCGATTCGCGAGCAGATTTCTTCGGCGTTGCAGCTGGTCGTGCATCTCGAGCGCCTACGTGATGGTACCCGTAAGGTGACGAATGTTTCCGAAATCCAGGGCATGGAAGGTGACGTCATCACGATGACGGACATTTTCGTTTTCGAGCAAACGGGTTTCGAGGATGGCAAGGTAATCGGCAGGCTGCGGCCAACCGGACTGCGTCCGAAGTTCATCGATCGCATCGAAGCGAGCGGCATCAACCTGCCCGCCTCGATCTTTGGGGTTGGCGAAAGGACGCGCTACTAAGCCATGGATTCCAACACAATTTTGATCATCGGTGGCGGCCTGGGGTTGCTGCTCCTGGTTGTTGGCTTTGGGATGAGCATCTTCGGCGAGCGCTCCGTTGTGGAGGAACGTCTCGGTCGATACACCGAAGCCGGTCAGCTCGTGACGACTGCGGCCGGGGAGAAGAAAGAAAAGGGGCCATCGTTCCTGACAGAGATGTTCGACCAGATGGGCGAGGGAACCGATATGTTCGACAACATATCGAAGAACCTTGCCCGGGCCGATATCAAGCTGCGGCCAGCCGAATATATTGCCTCGATCGTCCTTTCGAGCATTCTCGTCGCGCTGGTTGGATTTGTCATCAGTCGTTTTTCGGTCTTCTTCGCAATCATCTCTGCCGCCGTCGGCGCCTACCTGCCATCAGTCTACGTCAAGATGTCCCAGCGCACTCGCTTGAAGAAGTTTGACAACCAGCTTGGCGATATGCTCAACCTGATGGTTAACGGCCTGCGAGCGGGTTTTTCGACGCTTCAGGCGATGGAAGCTGTCAGCCGTGAGCTTCCGAGCCCGATCTGCGATGAATTCCGGCGGGTGGTTCAGGAAATGCAGCTTGGTATTTCCATGGATGACGCCCTCGAACACCTGCTGCGGCGAATAAACAGTGAGGACCTCGACCTGGTCATCACCGCCATCAACGTGCAGCGCGAGGTCGGTGGTAACCTGGCTGAAATCCTGGACACGATTTCCTACACGATTCGAGAGCGTGTCCGCATCAAGGGCGAGATCTCAGCGCTCACGGCCCAGGGTCGTGCAACGGCCTGGGTGATCGCAGCGTTGCCGATCGTGCTGGTGGTGCTGCTTTTCCTGCTCAACCGTGAGTATGTCATGCAGTTCTTCAACCCTGAAACGCGCAGCTGTGGTATTCCGATCCTGGTTTTGGCCGGGATTATGGTAGTCAGCGGTTTCATCGCGACACAAAAGATCGTGGCAATTGACATCTAGAGCTCAGTTCGTCATCTCGACGAGAGGCGGGTAGGGTTATGCCCATTGCGATTATCGGTATCGTTGTGATCATCCTGGTGCTGGCGGTCATTCTTGTGGTCGCGGGGATTCGGGCGCCGCGTATTTCCGATCCCATTTCTGAACGTCTTGCGGAATACAGCACCCGGGATGAGCCGATGACGCTCGAAGAGATCGAGCTTTCGTTGCGCTTCTACGAGCGCGTCATCCTGCCCATCTTCAACAAGATCGGCGAACTCGCTTCCCGCTTCACCCCGCAGGCCACGCTCGAAAATGCCAAGAAGCGCATTGAAATGGCCGGCAACCCGATGCAGATGGACCCGGCCTTCTTCCTCTCACTGCGCTTTGTGCTGGCGGCGGTATTCGGCGGTGGTATTTTCCTGGTCTTCCTGGTTACCAAGCGCAGCTGGCTGACCGGTTTGGGTCTGTCAGCTCTCTTCCTGGTGATCGGCTTTATGTTTCCCGATCTATGGCTCACCAGCCGCATCAAGGCTCGACAGAAATCCGTCTTCCGTGCTTTGCCGGACGCCCTCGATCTCCTGACGATCTGCGTTGAAGCCGGCCTGGGTTTTGATGCCGCGATGGCTCAGGTCAATATGAAGTGGGAGGATGAGCTGGCGCTTGAATTCGGCCGGGTTCTGCAGGAGATACGGTTAGGGAAACTGCGGCGAGAAGCCCTGCGTGATATGGCCGATCGTCTTGGTGTATCCGAGCTGACCAGCTTCGTTGCAGCTGTAATTCAATCGGAACAGCTCGGCGTCAGTATGGCAAAGGTTCTCCGCATTCAATCCGACCAGATGCGTGTCCGGCGCCGCCAGATGGCGGAAGAAGAAGCGCACCGGGCGCCGATCAAGATGATCTTCCCGATTGGCCTGCTGATCTTCCCATCCATTCT
>JBJYWH010000111.1:0-4132 GCA_046259355.1 Anaerolineales bacterium | reverse complement strand
TGGCGAGCGACCTCCACCGCCTGCTGGCCCACCCGCAGGCGCAGCTCCTGAAGGAAGTTCTCCTGCTCTCTTTGCAAGGCTTCCTGCCAATCCTGTTTCCTGGATTGGATCTCCTGTTTCGCGGCTTCGAAGAGCTTCTTGCGCTGTGCTTCGACGTCCTGCTGAATTTCAGCCATCTTCTGCTGCCGTTGTTCCTGCAGTTCCTGCTGCTGGCGGTGGTAGGATGCAGCCTCCTGCTCGGCTTCAGCCCGCTTCTGTTCAGCCTCTTTCAGCCTGTCGGCGATGGACTGCTCGCGCTGATCCATCGTGTTGAGAATCGGCTGGTAGAGAAAGCGCTTCAGCAAGTAGAGCAGGATCAGGAAGTTGACGATCTGCGCTGCCAGCGTGAACCAGTCAATCTGCACAGCCTAGCCTCCCGCCTGTGTGATTTGGTTCCAGAACGGGTTGAAGAAGATCAGGATCATCGCCACAACGAAGCAGTAGATCGCGAACGACTCGATCATCGCCAGGCCCACAAACAGGGTGCGGGTGATGGTGTTCGATTCATCCGGCTGCTGGGCGATCGACCGCAGCGCCTGGCCAATGGCCTCACCCTGCGCGCGCGCCGTTGAAAGGGTACCGATGGCGATAGTCAGGCCCGATATGACGATCGAAGCCAGGCCGATCAAACTCGTCTTGTCCATAGGGATCTCCTTTAGTCCTTCTCGCTCGAAGTTTCGGTTGCTTGAGTATGAGCATTGATCGCCGAGGCGATGTACACCATCGCCAGCACGGCGAAAATATAGGCCTGTATCTGGCCGATGAGCAGTTCGAGCACGTTCAAAATAACCGGCAGGAAGAGCGGTACGATCGAAAGCAGGATGCCGACAATCAAACCGCCGCTCATGACGTTGCCAAAGAGACGCACGGCCAGCGCCAGCGTGCGGGATAGCTCAGAAATCACGTGGAACGGAGCCATCAGCGGGGTCGGCTCAAGATAGTGCTTCAGATACGGCAGCAGGCCATCCTGGCTGATGCCATAGGCCGGTACCGCTACGAACACGCACAGCGCGAGCGCTGCCGTGGTCGACAACGAGCTCGTGGGCGGCTCGAAATAGGGAACCAGGCCCATTAGATTAGAGAACGAAATGAAGAGGAAGAGCGTGGCGACAAAAGGAAGATAGGGCCTGGGATCACGCTGACCGATATCGCGAATCTGATCCCGGATGTACCCGACGATCGTTTCGAGCGCGTTCTGCCAGCGCGACATCTTCGGTTCGGCGGAAAGCCGGCGGGTGATCAGCCACGAACCGATGACGAGCACCGCCATCACAATCCACGTGAACACCAGGGTGCCGTTGATGACCACCGGCCCCCACTGCCAGAAGACGAGTTGATCAGGACTGAGTTTCATACCGTATCAGCTCCCTTGCCCGAGGGATAGACGGACGTCGACCCACCGAATGCACAGCGCGCGGCCGGCCAGGAAACCGAACAGCCACAGGCTGATGCGCAGTGGATCGCCGCGGCTGAGCAGGTACAGCCCGGTCAGCACAACACCCACCCGCAACCCGAAACTGCCCATCGAAATCACGGCAGGATGCCGGAAGCGGTCCAGCGACCGCAGCGTCAGCCACAATCCGCCATAGTAAAAAGCGCTGAACGCCACGCCGACGAGAAACGAGAATGCAAGTGGAAGCCACTCACTCATCCTCCACATCCTCCTTTTCCCGCTCGATGCTCTCCTGCTGCCTTGCCACCCAGAACCAGGCGTTCATACAGCCCAGGAACAAGCACCAGAACAGCAGCACCAGCGTCCACGATATCCGGCTCGGCCAATGCAGATCGATCCAGATACCCAGAGCCACCCCGATCAGCGTGGGCACCGATACGGACCAACCGACCGTCCCCATCATGCCCAGGCCGAACCAGACGCCCTGCTCGCGCGTACGGCGGGCCCGAAGTTTTCGAGCCTGTTTCTCATGAATCTCGGTTTCCATCTGATCCCGCCCGTCCTGCTGCTGCCCTCGGAGGGGATCGTCGTTTGCGCTATCCATACCTCTCGCTCCCCATCTTCAGATAGCGTCGAATGAAGTCCGCCTCCAGCTGGGCCAGCGCCGAGCGCGCCTTGCGCTCCCGCTCATCCAGCACCTCGAAGTGATCATGAATGGTGCTGTGCAACCGCTCCAGGTCATCGCTGCAGACCGCATTACGACTCGAGACAAAAACCTCCGGCCCGCGTTTGACCATGATGCCCTCGTCCACGGCGAAGAAGATCTCTTCGCTCGTCTCCCCTGCTGTGTCGAAGAACAGGATGCCGGGAACCAACGCCGTGACGAAGTCGATATGACGCGGCAGCAGCGTAAACGAGCCGTCGATCGCCTCGGCGCTGATCTTGCGCACCTCCCCGTCATAGACAATCTGCGTTGGCAGCGCGATCCTGAGCCTCATGGCTTTTGCGCCTCATCAATCGAACCGATCATATAGAGCGCTTGCTCGGGATAGTCGGCGAATTCATCATTCAGGATCCGCTCGCACCCACCCAGGCCCTCCTCCAGGTCCACCAGCCGGCCCTTATGGCTCGTGAACTGTTCCGTTACGAAGAACGGCTGGGTCAGGAAGCGCTGCAGGCGGCGGGCGCGGTTGACCGTGCGCTGATCTTCCTGGGAAAGTTCCTCGATCCCCAGCATGGCGATTACATCCTGCAGCTCCTCGTAGCTGGCCAGCGTCTCCCGCACACTGCGGGCGATTTCGTAATGGCGCTGCCCGACAATGACCGGATCGAGCATTTTCGAATCGGAACGAAGCGGATCGATAGCCGGGTAAAGGCCCTTGCTGGCCAGATCACGCGAGAGCACGATCGTGGCCGAGAGATGGCTGAACGTGTGGACAACGGCCGGGTCGGTGAAATCATCGGCCGGCACGTAGACCGCCTGCACGGAGGTGATCGATCCGCTCTGCGTACTGCAGATGCGCTCCTCCAATTCCGCCAAATCAGAGGCAAGCGTCGGCTGGTAGCCGAGCCGGGAGGGGATCTGCCCCATCAGCCCCGAGACCTCCGAGCCAGCCTGGACGAAACGGAAGATGTTGTCGATCAAAACGAGCACGTCCGAGTGCAGGTCCTCCCGGAAATACTCGGCCATCGTCAGCGCGGCGTGGCCGACTCGAAACCGGGCTCCCGGTGATTCGTTCATCTGGCCGAAGACCATGACCGTGTTTTCGAGCACGCCCGCCTCTTGAATCTGGCGGTAGAGCTCTTCCGCCTCGCGCACCCGCTCACCGATCCCGCAGAAGACGCTTCGGCCCTCGTACTGGCCAACCATGTTATTGATCAGCTCCATGATCAGGACGGTCTTTCCGACCCCGGCTCCGCCAAACAAACCGGCCTTGCCCCCGCGCTCGAGCGGCGAGAGTACATCGATGGCCTTGATGCCGCTCTGAAAAACCTCGGAATGCACGGCCTGCTGGGTCAGCGGTACGATCGGCTGGTGAATAGCCCGCCACTCACCACCCGTCACCGGCGGCTTGCGGTCGATCGTCTCGCCGAGCACGTTGAACACCCGGCCCAGCACACGCTTCCCGACCGGGACCTGCAGCGGATGGCCGCTGCTGACGACCTTCGCCTCGCGCGCCAGACCCTGGGTGCTTGTAAGCGCAATGCACTGAACCCGCTCGGGGCTGAGGTGGTTGATGACCTCCAGCACGATCCGGCCGTCCTCGCCGGCCAGCAGCTCGGTGTGAACCGGGGGGAGCTCATCCGGGAATTGCGCGATCACCACGCTGCCCCGCACCGAAGTGACCGTACCTGCACCATGCTTCCCGTCCCCGTACGGCACCTTCAGCTTGGTGTTCTCCGATTCGTCAGATTTCCCTGCTTCGTTTTGGTTTCCATCCATACGATTCATTTCTTCTGCTGACACATCAGCGCGGCTGCCTGCAGGGCCTGATTGCGCTGTTCCCATTTGAGGCGATTGAGTGGATTCGGGAGGACAGGGGCTGCTTTACGATATCGGCAACGACCTCATAAAGCAGTTCGAGGCTCGAATTTCTCAGGCCCCAAATTGGACCTGCAGTCAACATCATGTCGAAACGATCTACCTATGCAGAGATTCCACCTCGGCACGTTTCCGAATCTATCATATCAGTGACATCG
>JBJYWH010000110.1:0-7652 GCA_046259355.1 Anaerolineales bacterium | reverse complement strand
TGTTCTCGGTGGTATCTTCACGATGATCCTGGGATTGATGCAGCTCAGCCTGACGCGCAGTCATTTTCGAATCGCGATCGGTTTGCTGGGTACCCTTACCGGTTTTTCCACGCTGTACATTGCTGTAGAGCCTTCGCTTGCCGTGGTGGCATTGCTAGCCCTTGTCCACCTGGGTGTTGCACTGACCTGTTCTTATATCCTGCTGCAATCCACAGGGCAGGGAGCTCCCGAGAACCTGACACCATGAACGCTCCCCTGGTACTTTTCTCTCTCTGCCTGCTGGTGTCACTCAGCGCTTTCGCGCTGCGTGGTCGACCGCGCGGATCCAGCATGGTGGCGGCCGGGGGCATGGCAATTCTGGCAGCCATTGTGCTGCTGCTCAGTTTCGATCACCCCTATGATGTTCTGGGAATCTCGATCAAGTTCTCCAGCCGCTGGGTGATACTGGGACGATCCTTCGCGCTGAGCCAGGAAGTTCGACCCATGATCGGCTATTTGTTTTTGAGTGGAGCGTTCTTGCTCGCTCCAGCCTGGCTCGTGGATGCCCCCCGTTATTTCACCGCTATCGCACCCCTGATCCTGGCAACTGTCGCCGCCTCGATCATGGTTCAGCCCTTTTTATTCTCCGCAGTTTTCATCGAGCTTGCTGCCATGGGGGCAGTGTTGATCATCGTATCGCCCGGAACAAGAGCCGCCAACGGCGGCTTGCGTCTGCTGACGCTGTACACGATTGCCATGATCGCTATTCTGGTCGCGGGATGGCAGCTCGAAACCGGTGCCGTAACCTCTGCGGCGCAGGACCTGGCGCGAAGGATGGCGGTCATGCTCGGGCTTGGCTTTGGGATTCTGCTCGCCATACCTCCGTTCCACCTCTGGCTGCCATCGGCTATACGCGAATCCAATCCCTATGTCGTGGCATTCATCGTCGTGATTCTGCAAGCAGCAGGGCTACTTTTTCTCTTCCGGTTTCTGGACTCTTATCCATGGCTGAGGGACAGCCAGGACTTGCTTGTTGCCCTGCAGTGGATCGGCGCTGTGACCCTGTTGCTCGGTTCGCTCTGGGCGGCAGCTCAACGAGATATTCGCTTGTTGTCTGTCTATGCATTGCTAGCCGACCTCGGGGTCATGCTGATCGCAATGGGAACCGGAACCGGGGAGGGCTTTCGTTTGGCGCTTGTCATGTCAGCTTCACGTATTCTGAGCCTGGGCGTACTGAGCCTGGGATTGACATACCTGGCGCGAGAAAATGCTGTCGATTTGCGCGGGGCAGGATACCGATGGCCGTTGGCCAGTGCAACCTTTCTGGTGGGCCTGCTATCGCTGATTGGTTTGCCGCTCACGGCCGGGTTTCCAGGCAGATGGTCGCTCCTTAGCGGGATATCCGATATCCCCATCGTCATCGCGATCACGGTATTTGGCTGCATGGCGCTGCTCGCGACTGTCGCACTCCGATGGGCTTTCCTGCTGTTCAGCCCACAGGTGGATATGGTCGTGCGTCCCGCGCCTCTCGAACAGCGGGTTTTCATGCTGGGCGGGGTAGTCCTGACAATCCTTCTTGGCGTGTTCCCACAAGCCGTGTTCCCCTGGGTGGTTGAGACGGTAGCCGGATTGACCCGTCTCTTTCAGTAAATCTTTCCGCCGGAGCTGCATGCTATAATGCGCGAAATCTCCCGAAAGGGTCAGACCATGGATTCTGAGCACATCGAAAAACGGCTTGAATGGCTTGATGAGCAGCGCATGAAAGACGCTGACCTTCTTCGGGAGGTTAAGGAAAATGTTTCCGAACTGGAGAAGTCGATCCATTCGCAGGCAAAGCAAATCGAGGCGCTTAGCGAAGAGACAGCGCGTATTGCAGCACTGGCAACGCGCATTCATCAAATGGATGAAGCATTGAATAAGCACCGCCAGGAAGTGTCTCGCCAGCTGGAAACGGCAGAATCCCGTCGCTCTGAGAAGGAGAAGCACATCGAGGCACTGCGAAAGACCGACCAGGAAGCGCTTGTGAAGCGCATCGATTCGGTACGCGCCGAGCTGGATCGCCTCGACCAAATTGACGAAACGCTCGAGACTCGACGGGACGAGCAGAATCGTCTTAACAAGCAGCAGGATGCGCTCGCGAAGCGATTCGATAAAGAACTGGCTCAAATGCAGGAATTGCGCGGAAAATTCAAGGGGATCGAAGATGCTCAGCAGAAGGACCGCAAGAATCTCGGTCAGCAAGAGGGAGAAGTGACCGAGTTCAAGCGTCGGCTTGAAAGCGCCCGCCATGAGATCGAAGCGCTGACCGATGATATCCGCCGGTTGGATATAAAAACCTCCGAATTAAGCTCCGGCGAAGAGGAGCGCCGCGAAGGGCAGGCTGTTTTCTTCGACCGGCAGGAGTTAAAGCTGGTCGAGTTCGAGAAGGGCTGGAGTGATTGGGAACAGCGGTTCGAGGAAATTGAAAACACAGCTGCCAGCATGAATGAAAAATTGATTGCGTACGATGAGACATTTCGGACCATGAAGCAACTGCGTGAATCACTTGACGGATTGATCGAACGATTGGAACGGCGAATCACCGAAGTGAGCGAGATGCAGCGGCTGGCTGATGAACGGTTCAAGCAGGAGTGGAACAGTTTTCAGGCTGATGAGCATAAGCGTTGGAATACATTCAAACTAACCCACGACGAACAGTGGCGCGATCACGAACGTGAGCACGGCCGCATTGAAAACTGCATCGAAGAGCAGGGCGAGGTGCTGGAAACGGATACGCAGGCAATACAGCAGATGCATGAGCAGGACGAGAATCGCGTTCGAGAACTCGTCGCTATGATCCGGGAATGGGCCTCGGCGGTTGAAAAGCGCAAGCGGTGAATCTTCCGAACGCAATCCTTCAATGTAGATACAGCACAGCAGGTTGGCAATGAAAGTCGTCGGAACAGCCGGGCACGTTGACCATGGCAAATCTACACTGGTGAGAGCATTAACCGGCATCAACCCGGATCGCCTGCAGGAAGAGCAGGAGCGGGAGATGACGATCGATCTCGGTTTTGCCTGGATGGATTTGCCGAATGGCGAAGCGGTGGGGATCGTCGATGTACCCGGGCACATCGATTTCATCGACAACATGCTCGCCGGAGTGGGGGGGATCGATGCGGCCTTGCTCGTCATCGCGGCGGATGAAGGCGTGATGCCGCAGACGCGTGAGCACCTGGCAATCCTCACCTTGCTTGAAGTTAAGGTTGGTGTGGTCGCGATCTCGAAATCCGATCTGGTCCAGGATCCGGACTGGATGGATCTGGTAATCGAGGAAGTTCGGGAGCTGCTGCAAGGCACATCACTTGCTGATGCGCCGATTCTTCCGGTGTCAGCCGTGACCGGAGCCGGGCTCGAGCGGCTCCGCGATGCTTTGCAGGAAGTCCTCGCTCGCACACCGGAACGCCCTGCAACTGGAGAGCCTCGTTTGCCCGTTGATCGTTCGTTCTCGTTGACCGGTTTCGGAACAATCGTCACAGGCACCCTGTTGGATGGAGAGTTTCAGATTGGCGATGAGGTCCTGTTGCTTCCTGCCCAGCGTAAAGCTCGCATCCGAGGCTTACAAACTCACAAGGAAAAAATCGAGCAGGCCCATTATGGAAGTCGTGTTGCAATGAATTTGACGGGAATCGAGGCAAGTCAGGTCGAGCGGGGCGATGTCGTGGTCAGGCCTGGAACTTATCGCGGCACAAAGCGATTCGATGCCCGATTCCAGTACCTTTCCGATGCATCGAGCCCGATCAAACACAACCAGTACGCCAAGCTCTATCATGGCGCCGCTCAGCGAAGTGCGAGAATCCGCCTTCTCGGCAAGGACGAGCTGCTCCCGGGCGATTCGGCTTGGCTTCAGATCGAACTGGACCGTCCGATCGTGGCAGCTCGCGGTGACCGCTTTATCCTTCGAAGGCCGTCGCCGGGAATGACTCTCGGAGGCGGCCGAATCGTGGATCCCTACCCGGAACGGCGTTATCGTCGCTATGACGAGAACCAGCTAACCCGTCTCGAGAAATTCATCGGTGGAACGGCGGCCGAGCAGATCGTTGCGGTGCTGCACGGATCAGGCCCATTGTGGCGCGATGAACTGCGCAAGAAGATTGGCTTCTCGGATGACGAGTTCGAGGAAGGCGTTGCAGAAGCGCTTGAACAGGGTACGGTCATGGAGTTGAAGCCAAGAAATCCCGCAGCTAGGCTTACGGCTCTGTATGTTGACCAGAATACCTATTCAAATTTCATCCTGCGGGTACGGACGTCTCTGGAGCAGTACCATCAGCAGTTTCATTTGCGGGCCGGTATCCCTGCAGAAGAACTGCGAAGCCGCCTCGGAGGTGATCCTCGAAAGACCCCGTACCTGCTGGAGGCTGCCGTAGATTCAGGAATGTTCAAGGCGATCGATGACCGATATTCTCTGCCTCTATTCAAGCCGCAATTGTCCGGGGTGGAGAGCCAGCGAGTGGCTGAATTAATGGTGCAGTTCCGAGCCAATCCATTCAACACTCCTTCCGTGAAGCAGGCAATCGACCAGGTCGGAGACGAGGTGCTGACCTATCTTGTCGCAAGCAAGCAGTTGATCCAGCTCGGTCAAGAGGTGCTTTTCCAACCTGAGACCTACTCCCAGATGGAAGCAACCATTCGCGAGCAGATGCAAGCCAGGGGAACGCTAACCGTCGCAGACGTACGGGACTTTTTTCAGACCTCGCGAAAGTATGCCCTTGCAATCCTGGAGGATCTCGATGCGCGCGGTATCACGATCCGGGAGGGGGATGCCAGGCGTTTGCTCGAGTAAATGAACTTTCTTCGTCATCCGTTGAGCGGAACAATCCATTCACCGTTAGCCATCACTCCGACTGGCCGGATCCGCCACCACTCGCGAATTTTCTCAAGTACCGGTTCGTGAATAACCACAAGGTCTGCAAGAAACCCGGGCTGCAAACGTCCGAGCTTTGAACCCCAGCCAACCGCTTCATGTGGCGTTAAGGTGTAGGCCGTAAGGGCTTCCTGGAGCGTGAGCCGTTCTTTCGGAACCCACCCGTCCGGCCCCGGAGAACCGTCGAGTTTTCTGCGCGAGATGGCGGCATGAATTCCGATGAATGGGTTTGGCGATTCGACCGGCGCGTCGGATCCGAAGATCAACTTCGCCCCTGCAGTGAGTTGAGATTTCCAGGCGTAGCTCGTTTTCACCCTGGCTCCCCATTTCTGGATCGCCATATCCATGTCGGAAATGGCATGGACCGGCTGCATCGAAGCCACGATGCCGAGGTTCCCGGGCCGAGAAAGATCCTCTGAATTCAAGAGTTGCAAGTGCTCCATGCGGTAAAGAAGCGCGGGGCAGCCTGTTATTTCACGTTCATGGATGAGCTTCTCGAGTGCGTTTAACACCGTGCGGTTGGCACGATCACCGATGGCATGAACGGCCAGGGCGATGCCGTACTCGGAAGCTTTCCGGCCAATCTCAAGAATCTCCTCCTCGTCTTCTGTCAGCATGCCGACATCGCCTTCGGTGCCTTGATACGGCTCTAGCATGGCGGCAGTCTGGGGGCCAAGCGCACCATCAGCGAACAATTTCAGATTGCCAATCCGCAGATGGTAGTCCCCCACGCCCGTGGCCAATCCAAGATCGATCATGGGTTGGAGGCTTTCGCGCCGGAAATGTTTGACCACGCGCAGTTTGAGCTGTCCTGCCTGTCGGAGTCGATTGAGTGCAGCGAAACAGATGGGCCCATCGAAATCATGGACGCTTGTGATCCCCATTTCCAGCAATTTGTCTTGAGTATGCAGCAGTGCTGAGGTGACCTGGTCAATCGATGCCGGGGGTATTTTTTCGGAAATCAGGCGCATGGCATCCTCGAAGAGGATGCCATCCAGTTCGCCATCCGGCGTGCGGCCGAGTTTTCCGCGCGGCGGGTCTCCAGTCTCACGCGTGACCCCCACGAACTGGAGAGCCATCGAATTGGCCCAGCCTGCGTGAAGTGACTTTGCCGTCAGGTAAACAGGATGATCTGGGGCTACGGCATCAAGCTCCTCACGTGTGCCGAAGCGGCTCCATTGGTTCTGATTCCAGCCGTGGCCTCGAATCCAGGTTCCGCGCGGTGTATTGCTGACTTTTTCATGCACACGCGCGAGGCACTCCTGACGGGTATTGGTCTCGCAGTCTACCTGATCAAGCGTCAGAGCATACAACTGCAGGTGGATGTGCGAATCCGTAATCCCCGGAATGACGCTGGCCTGCTGTAGATCGATGATGCTCGTATCTGCGTGGCGATATTTCAAGATGTCATCATTCGACCCGACAGCGAGAATGGTAGGACCGTCCAGTGCCATGGCATCATGCGCCGAGGTGGAGTCGTGAACGTCGTATATATGCCCGTTGATCAGTAATTGTGTTGGTTTCATTCCGGTGCCCGGTCACCCGACAAGAGGCTATCCTCGAGGTGGTCGGTGACATTGTGTTTTCGGAGTGACCATCGTGCCATGTCGGCATCGTAGTCGAAGATGCTGTACCCCGTATTTTCGAAAGAAATCCGTACCGGGCGAACCCTGCCGGCCGGTGGGCTGATGCCCATTATCGATCGGAATGCAGCCGATAACACAGCTCCATGGGCGACGATGAGATAGCTTCCTTGCGGTCGACGGACAAGATCCTGGACTGAAGCGGCTGCCCTCATGAATAGATCCCACTCGCTTTCGCCTTGATCGAATATCGGATCATGAGAACTGGGGAATGGCCGATCTCCGAAGAGCTGATCGATTTGCTCGTACGAGATCCCCTGGGCGATGCCGGAAAGCCTTTCTTTCCAGTGATCATCAAATTCGATCGGACAGCTCAGGGATTGCTGGAGGATCTCCGCTGTCCTGCGAGCCCGTGTCAATGGACTCGAGATGATTAAATCAAACGTCACCTTTCTTGCGAACCAGTGAGATGCAAGTTGCCTGGCCTGGTGGATTCCTTCCTCCGACAGCGGGAAATCCATCTGACCCTGAACAATGTCATTCTTGTTTCCAACGGACAGCCCGTGGCGAAGAAACGTGAAGGTATGGGTCATGAATGAATCACTTCGCCCTTTTCCCGCTGGAAGCTTGACGGCGTTTGCCCGGGAGCCTCAACGCACTCTGGACAGCTTGATACGCAGTCGCAATGTCGATTCCCTGTCGACTGCCCTCTCCGGTTCGGTCAGCTCCTGCGAGGATCCCGCCGGCTGCGAACAGATTCTCAAGAAAAGGTTTGCCGTCTGGTCCCAACGGCTGCATGGCGGCATTAACCCGCACACCCGCCAGTTGATAGGGTTGGGCCATAAATGGCGAGAACGAAACGCGCTGTTCTCTCTGCTGGGGATGCTCAATCGGAATCTGGAAAACTGCTTCCCGGAATTCCGGTGTCTGTGGTGCAAGAATTCCACCGTGCAGCACTCCACCGGTCGCGAGGATCACTGCGTCTGCATCGAGGCTATGGCTGGCTCCCGCGGTCTCGATCACCAGGCCGGCTGTCCGTTTTCCGCTGCTGGACCCGTCAAACCGTCCAATTGCCATCGCGCCTTCGATCACATCTACGTTATAGGCCTGCAGGGCTCGGTGCATGGCCACCTGGAGACGCAGACCAGGAACCGAAGGTGGAAGAAGCGCAATCTCGAAGAGCCGCA
>JBJYWH010000109.1:0-9668 GCA_046259355.1 Anaerolineales bacterium | reverse complement strand
ATGCGCCTGGCTAAGTCGCCAGGCGCGTTGCACGCCAATTATGTGAGTTCGGGTAGGCGGATGACAAACCGACAGGATCCCCGGCGCAAAGCGAAGATTGCCAACAGCGTGGTCTGGCTGGTGGGCATTGCGTTCGCCCTGAGCCTGATCATGGCAGCGATTGTCACGCACTTTGTCGTGCGCGATCTCACCGCCTCCTACACCGGGATCGGCCTGAATCCATTCCGGCCGCAACCGGGTGGCAGTTCGAACGAACCCACGAATCCAGAAGCAACTCCGACACTGATCAAGCTCGAGAGCACGCCTCAACCCTGGGACGGCAAAGCGCGTGTAACGATCCTGATTTTGGGGCTCGATTACCGCGATTGGCTAGAAGATAAGAGCGCCCCTCGCAGCGACAGCATGATGCTCGTCACGCTCGACCCGATCACCATGAAGGCCGGAATGATGTCGATCCCACGTGATTTGTGGGTCGAGATACCCGGCTTTGGATACAACCGCATCAACACAGCCTACATGTTCGGAGAGGCCTACGACCTGCCGGGCGGTGGTCCGGCCCTGGCAATGAAAACCGTCGAGGATCTGCTCGGCGTCCCGATACAATACTTCGCCGTGATCGACTTCCAGGCATTCGAGCGGGTGATTGACGAGATTGGCGGAATCGATGTGCTGGTGCCTGAGCGGATCAAGATCGCTCCGATCGGCGGCATCTCCCGCTGGCTGGACGCCAAGCCCTACCACCTGAACGGTCCGGATGCCCTGGCGTACGCCCGGGTTCGAAAGTACGGCGGCGGGGATTTTGGACGTGCAGAGCGGCAGCAGCAGGTTGTGCTGGCGGTCCTGGATCGTGTTGTAGGATTTGATATGCTTCCAACGCTCGTCAGCCGAGCGCCGGCGCTGTACCAGGAGATCGCCTCCGGTGTGCGCACGAATTTGAGCCTGGAGCAGATGATCTCGCTCGCATGGACAGCGACCCGGGTGCAGAAATCCAATATCATCAGCGGTGTGATCGAACCGCCGAATATGGTTGGTTTCTATACACGACCGGACGGGGCGCAGGTCTTACGTTTTGTTCCCGATCAGATTCGAATTCTTCGCGACAAGATCTTTGTCGATACGAGCGCCTTCGGGCCCAGCATTCAGCCAACGCCTGAAGGCGGATACCAGCCGTAGGGTGCGTGGTGGAACCGATGAACAGCGACGATCCGACACGCAAGACAAGGACTCACCGCCCCCTGGTTTCCCAGGAGGAGACACAACCCGTCCGTGCCGCCCGGCCGAAAAAACGTTCCTGGCTATCCGGAAAGCGCCTATGGGTCGTGCTGACTCTGGTTGTCATCGCCGTGATATCCACGGCCGTGCTCACCGGTTATGCCAGCGGTCTCAAGCGGCGCGAACAATTGAGTACGGAGGAAGTGGCTCAGGTCACCAAGCAGCAATTCGATCGGGCAATCGAGGAGATGTTGGCTGGGAATCTCGAAGTCGCCCGGCAGCGGTTTGAATATGTCCTCAGCCTGGACCCCAACTACCCGGGCGCAGCGGAAATGCTGGGGAATGTCCTCGCCGGTTTGAACCAGCCGACACCAACTGCGAGCCCGGCGGCTTCGCCGACACCGACCGAAACACCAGATTTCACCTCTTATGACACGACCTTTGCCAGCGCCCAGAGCGCATTTGCGCGCGGAGACTGGACCAGTACGCTCGATATCCTGATTCGCCTGCGGGGCAACGACCCTGAATTCCGCCTGGCCGAAGTCAACCAGCTCATGGCAGGAGCACTCAGGAACCGGGGCATGGACAAACTCTTCGCGGGTGACCTGGAGCAGGGCATTTACGACCTGACCCTGGCCCAGCGTTTTGGGCCGCTCGATGGGCAGGCTCAGAGCTGGATGCGATCGGCTGAATTCTTCATTTTCGCTAACAGCTATTTCGGATTGGATTGGGCTCTGGCGACGGAGAACTTCGCTTCCCTGTGCCAGGCGAACATCTGGGGAGCTTGCATCAAATATGGGCAGGCTGCCCGCGAATACGCCGGTCAGCTCGCGGCCGATGGCGATCCATGCGCTGCCCAGACGTACTATGACATTGGTTACTCCTATGTCGGCCCCGACAGCTCGGAGCCTACCGCGACCCACGTGGCTAATCGGTGTGCTACGGCAACGGCACCAACGCCTACCGTGTCCGTGACTCCCACCCCGACGGTGACCGGGACATTCATCCCGGCGGATTCGCCCACGCCGACCAACACGGGAGTCGCGTCACCAACCAACACCCCGACCCCGACTGCCACCAGCACCGGGGCTGCCAGCTCGCCTACGAATACCCCGACACCCACACCATCGTCCACTCCGACGCCGACCGAGACACCGACTCCTACTTCAACTTGATCGCGACGGTTGCAGTGCGGGTAAGGGTAAAGGGAACAGCGCCTGTCGGGTCGAGCCTTGGGGGAGATATGGATTATTTCGCATTCAGCAAAATGCATGCTGCTGCAGGGCGGCGAGAAGTTCGTCGGGCGGCTTATTTTTAGTAATGAAGAGATCGGCTCCCGCTGCCATGGCGAGGCGGCGGTTTTCGTCTCGACCGCTCCATACGATCATCAGCATGTGGGGATGATGGCGACGCAGGGTCATGAGGCCGGTTTCGGGTTGAAACTGCGGCAAATCGAGATCAAGAATCAACACATCGGGCCTGCTCCGGGCCATGTGGATCTCCAGCTCATCCCCTGAACTGACCTCGTCGATCGCCTGGGCTCCGGCCTGGCGCTCCAGCAGGATCCGCAGTGCGCGGCGGACACGGAGTTGGGGATCGGCCACCAGGATCTTCACCATCGGTTCTCTCGGCCTCGCTCTCATCGCATTGTAAAATCAGTATCCAGCACGGGGCAGCGGATTGCATGATGCAATGGGGGGATTCTTCCATCCGTCAGCTGTACTAGGCCGCCAGGTACTCGAAGGGGTCAACGCGCGAGGACGAAGCCGGGAAAATGGAAGGGAGCGGCTGTACGCCGCTCCCCTGGAACCTACCGGAACCAGATTGGATCAACCACGGGCCGCAAGCTGAGCGGTTTGATCGATGATGTAGTTGTAGACCTGCTGTCCGCCGAAAAGCGATAGCGGGCGGTTCAGCCAGGAATGCTGCGGAGCATACTGGATTCGCAGGAAGATCGGGAAGAGCGGGAACTCGCCTTCTCGTCCAAAGAACCCATCCTCCAACTCACGGTACAGCTCGACTCGCGTGGCTGGATCGGTCTCCAACCGGGCTTCGATGATCAGGTCATCCAGCTCGTTGCAGGAGCGCTTCGAGCGGTTCTCTCCTTCGCACCAGAGCACATCACCCAGCATGTTGTTCGCATCGGCGTAATCCGGACCCCATCCGAGCGTCCACATGTGCGGGACGTCTTCATCCGGGCTGCTCGCCTTTGTGCCAGCCAGCAGTTCGGAGAACGGAAGCTGCTCGATGGTGATGCGGGATGCGTCACAACCGAGGTTTTCCTGCCATTGCGCGGCTGCGTACTCGATCCAGTTGAGCGTGTTCTGTCCCGAGTAGCCGAGCAGGGTGACGGGAGGGAAGCCTTCGCAGTTCGGATAGCCAGCTTCTGCCAGTTCCTCGCGGGCCAATTCAGCGTCGAATCCCTGGCCAACTTCGTCCATCGGAGGTGCGCCGAAGATGCCGGGGCCGGTGAAGTGGTTCATCACGATGCCCTGGCCTTGGCGAACGGTATCGATGAAGAGCTGCTTATCAAACGCCATGCTGAAGGCGCGCCGTACATGCACGTTGTCGAATGGAGCCTTACTCATACGGAATGCGATATAGAAGGTTGTCAGGTCGGCAATCTGGGCAGTCTCGTCTGGAAACTGCTGCAGCTGGGCCTGGAGCTCTTCATCCGGCACCGCACCGAAGTAGTCGATATCAGCATTCAGCCAGAGTGCGTACGCCGTGCTCTGGTCCGGGACGACATTCACGACATGCCGTTCCACGTTGCCCTCGCCGCGCAGATCTTCCGGCAGCAACGGATTGCGGGTCATGATCCGCCGGTTGTTGTGGACCCACTCGTGCAGAACGTAGCGGCCGTTGGTCACGATATTGCCAGCTTCAATCCAGTTCTCGCCGTTCTCTTCGATTGCCCACTGGGGGGTCGCAGCCAGCGTCCACATCGGCGTCATGGTGATGAAGAATGCGGCCGGGAACTCGAGGTTGATTTGCAGGAGTGATTCATCCAGAGCGACCACGCCGATCGCATCATACAGTTCGGGTGTGGGTGTCTCGGCAAACAGGTAATCCGAGCAGCCCTTGATCGTGGGAGCGATGACCGAGCTGTAGTAGGAACCGATTGCCGGGTCGCAAGCGCGCTTGATGCCGTACTCGAAATCGTAGGCAGTCAGGAAGCGCGGATTTCCGTCCGCATCGACTTCTTGGATCGTTTCACCGGTTACCGGGTTGTGCCGAACCCAGGGGATGTCGGTACGCAGCGTGAAAGTGTAGGTAAGGCCATCAGCGCTGATGTCCCACGATGTTGCAGCCTCGGGAACGATTTCGTTTGTTTCCACATCCACGTTGGTCAGATTCATGAACAGGTTCTCAACGTAGTTGATCGAGGTGACATCCTCGCCGATCTGGGGATCCAGGGTGGGGATGTCGGAGAGGTCTGCACCGTAGTATGTCACCGGCTCTACCGGTTCAGGCTGGGGAGTTGCCGTCACGATGACGGTTTCCACTCCGCCTTCACCCTCGACGGTCACAATGACAGTTTCGGGCGCTCCCGATCCAGCACAGGCTCCAAGAATCATGGATAGGAGCAGCACAAAACCAAGCAGTGAATTTCGTTTAAGGTACATCTTCTTCTCCTAAAGTCAGATGTAGTCTTGCCGGGGTCATTGCATTGGGTTTTTCTTTGATCAAGGTCCTCCTTTCCTGGCTATGCTCGAGAAATTCGAACAGAAAAGCGGTGGGGCTGGCAGCGACAGCTGCTATCGGATTTTTCGCCTCCGAAATCCCCACCGCTCGATTTGTCCGGGGATGGATGTGCAGTAGCCTGGTAGCCGGTCGAACACCCATCCCCTTTTGGAAGGAGAAGAGAAGAACGCTTCAGATCGTCTCATGTAATTTCGTTGTCAGCTGCGTTGTGTGTACTTCTTCAAAATCATCAGCACTTTATCGGCTGGTTCGCTCTTGGAGATGAACTCGTCCAAACCATCGATCCTGCCGCCGCATCCGGATTCATGTTTTCCGCTCAATCCGACAATGATCACCCGGGGCATTTCGCAGCGGATCTGTGCAATTCTCATTTCCAGCTGTGCTCCGCTGAGATCGACATCGAGCAGGATTAGATTCGGTTTGGTCGATCGTACGCCGGGCACTAAATCGGCGTCTGATGTAATTTCACCGACAATTTCGATACCGGATATGCGGGGTAGGATCAGCCGCATGGTTTTGCGTATTCGCAGCTGTGGATCGGCGAGCAAGATCCGCATACCTTCCATTCCTACCAGCGCAGTCCCGAACCACGCTTCAAAGTATGGACAAGAAATCCCCCGGCCACATTAGGCGGCCGGGGGATTTACACATTGGACAGATGTACAGGTTGGTTTTAGTTCAGTTGACCAATCCAGCTCGCAGTGCCAGCGCCACGGCTTCTGCGCGGTTCGTAACGTTGAGCTTGCTGAGGATGTTGCTCACGTGGGCGCGTGCCGTTGAGCGGCTGATCGTAAGCCGTTTGGCGATTTCGGGATTGCTCAGACCTTCCACGAGCAGGGTGAGAACTTCCTTTTCGCGTGGCGTCAGATCATGTCCCGGTCCGGGCTCGGCGCGCGAGGCGGCGATCAGGCTGCGTGTCGCTTCGGGCGCCAGCACGGAGGTGCCGCGCGCAGCGGCGCGTATGGCTTCGGCCAGGGCATCCACGGAGACATTCTTCATCAAGTAGCTGATTGCCCCTGCTTGCAATGCTTGCTGGACGAGATCCTGTTCCTGAAAGCTCGTCAGGGCGATGACCTGGGTCTCGGGGAAGCGTTGGCGGATGGCGCGCGTCGCCTCCACGCCACCCATCTGGGGCATCATGAGATCCATCAGCACGACATCCGGTTGCAGCTGCTCACACGAAAGCACAGCACCTTGTCCATCGCGTGCTTCACCGACGAGTTTCAAATCCGCCTTCGATTTCAAGAAGGCAGCCAGGCCTTTGCGAACCATATCGTGGTCGTCGACGATCAGCACCTTGATCGTTTTTCGATCAGACATTGATGTCTCCCTCCCAATTGACCGTGATCTCCGTGCCCTGACCGAGCTCGCTCGTGATCTCGATCTGTGCTCCAATCGCCTGGGCTCTCTCATTCAAGATATGCAATCCCAGGCGGTCGGGAGACACATGTGCCGGATCAAAGCCGACCCCGTTGTCCTGCACGGTAAGCCTTGCGCACGTTGTACCGGCCTCCTGATCCTGTGAACATTGTAGATGAATTCTAACCTCGGAGGCCTGCGAATGCTTGATGGCATTGTTCAGCCCTTCCTGGGCGATCCGGTACAGGGAGATATGGACCTCGGGGGGGAGCTTGCATTCACCGTCAATCTGTACGGCAACCGGGAGGCCTTGCTTGCTCTTCGCGGCTTCGGCGAGCTGGTTCAGCAAGTCACCGAGATTGGACTCGAGCAGGGCGGTTGGCCGGAGTTCGAGCAATAGCGAGCGCATCTCAGCCAGGGCGCCCCGGCTGAGGTTGCGAAGTTCTCCCAACAGCGTCTTGCCCTCCTCAGGGTCCTGGTTCCACAGATCCGGAAGCGCTTCGGCGATCAAACTGGCGGAGAACAACGTCTGGGTTACGGCATCATGAAGGTCGCGGGCCAGGCGGTTGCGTTCTTCCATGACCGCGATTTCCTGTGTTTGTTCGTATAGCCGTGCATTTTCGATCGCAACCCCGGCCCGTTTCGCCAGGGCTTCGAAAAGCCGCAGATCCTCGGCGGTGAAGTCATGTTTCGATGTGTAGCATACGCTGAACACAGCGAACACCTGCTCTTCGATGTGGACCGGTAGATGCAGGTATGAACACACTCCTTCTTGGAGCATTTGGCGGAGGAGCGGTGAATCGGGGAGGTCATCGGCCTGCTTCTCCTGAAATCGAACGGCGCTCACGATCTCTCCTCTCCGGCGCGCGCTTTCGATCCCCTCATCTCCGGGATCCAGGTCAGGCGGCCAGCCGTCCTCCACCCGCAGGCCTCGCGAAACGTGCAACGTCAGTCGGTCATGCGATTCATTCCACAACCACACCGCACTCTTGTCCGCGTGCAGAACATCGACGGCGATGTTGACCAGGGCATGAAGCACACTTTCCAGTTCAAGGTAGCGGTACATTTCGTCGTCAGCCCGGTAGAGCGCTTCGAGCTGCTGGCGACGCTCTTCAATCTCCCGGGTGCGTTCATCCACTTGCTGCTCCAGTTCCCGGCTGCGGAGTTCGATATTCCTTACACGCAGACGGTAGCTGGTGAAAATCGTGATGACCAGCAGACCGGTGACTCCGATGCGGAACCACCATGTTTGCCAGAAAGGCGGCACGACATGCACGACCAGACTGCTGATCGGTTCGGACCAGACGCCATCATGGTTGGAGGCAGCTAACTCGAGTGTAAAATCGCCTGGAGGCAGGTTTGTATAACGCCCGAAGTGGCGATTGCCGATCAGGTTCCAGCCCTCATCGAACTCGGCCAGGCGGTAGGCGTACTGGTTCGCCTGCGGCTGTGAGTAGCTCAACGCAGAAAATTCGAATTCGAAGAACGTATCGGGCCAGGTGAGCGTGATCTCGGTCTCATCCTCGACGGCTGGATCGGAGCCAAGCAGTTCACCGCCTTGTGTCAAGGAGGTCAGGACGACCGGAGGGGCAATCGGGTTATCCTTGATCTGATCCGGTTGGAAGGCGTTGTATCCATTGATGCCACCGAAATAGAGCGTGCCTTGATGGCCCTGGGCGCAAGCATGGGAGAATTCGTTGCTCTGGATTCCGTCATGGATGGTATACGTCCGGAAAGTCTTCAGGTCAGAGGAGATGCTTGCCAGGCCGCGATTCGTGCTGACCCAGATGCTCCCCTGGTTATCCTCGAGGATGCAGTTGATCGTATCGTTCGGCAGCCCGTTGCTGGAGCGGATACGAAGGAAGATCCGATCGGCCGAATTGAAGACATTCAGCCCTTCAATCGTTCCGACCCATAGTCGGTTTTGACGATCCATATGCAGCGAAGTGAGCCTGGAATGGGTAAGACTGTCCGCATCGGAGGCGCTGTGCAGGTAGTGGTCAATCACCTCTCCGTCGCGGTTAATGCGGTACAGCCCACCTCCATCCGTCGCGATCCAGAGCAGGCCATCGGCAGAGATCATGAGATCCGTGATCGAGTTTTCGTCAGAATTGGGATCATCCGGGTCGATGTAAATTCGCTGGAAACGCTGCGAATCGGGATCAAAGCGGTTTAATCCCGTGCTCGTCCCAATCCAGATGATGCCCCAGGCGTCCTCTTTTATGGCGGTTACGGAATTTGAGCTCAAGCTCTCGGGGTTTTCGAGTTCTGTTTGAAAGTGCCTGAACGTTCCATTACGTCGTTCGAAGCGATCGAGCCCATTCGTCGTCCCGATCCAAAGCCCTTCTTGACGATCCTGATAAATCGCGGTTACCCGGTTGCCGCTGATGCTGTTCGGGTTGAGAGGGTTGTGGGTATAGCGAATGACCGCGCCCGTGCGGGGGTTGAAGCCCGTCAGGCCGCCATCTGTCCCAACCCAGACGACGTCCTGTTCATCTTCATAGAGCGACAGGACGTTGTTGTCCTGCAGCCCGAAGCGGTTGGATGGATCGTAGCGTACATGCTCAAATGCTTTCGCGTAACGGTCGGTCAGGCTGAGACCGCTTCCGGTTGACCCGATCCAGAGCACACCGCCGCGATCCTCGTAGATGGATCGTACGCGATTCGAGCTCAAGCTCTGCGGGTTGAGCGGATCATGGGTAATGCGGACAAAGCGATCGTCTCCTGTTCGAAGCACATTGACTCCACCTTCCGTGGCGATCCAGAGCAATCCATCGCCATCAGCTGCAAGATCCCAGACGCGATTGTCGCTCAGGGTCCACGGGAAATTCGGCTGATGCTCGTACCGCTCAAACCGTTTGAATTGTGGAATCCAGAGGTTGAGGCCACCTCCGTAGGTGGCGACCCAGAGTTGATCACCGATGACGAGCAGGTCCCTCACATCGGGGTTGCTCAGGCTGAATCGATCGATCAGGTCGAATTGATAATGCTGGAAGGTCATCTGCGAAGGATTGAACTCGTCCAGCCCTTCCGGGGTACCAATCCAGATCGTGCCGACCGGATATTCGGCCATGGCTTGCACTCGATCATCGATAAGGCTCTCAGGCTGTGCCGGATCGTGCTTATAGCGCATGAAGCGCCTGCGCTGTGGATCGTAGCGGTTCAACCCGGACGTTGTCCCGACCCACAACGTGCCATTTGAGTCCTCGAAGATGGAGGTTACATCGTTGCTGCTCAGGCTGTACACACTGCGCGGATCGTTCTGGAAGCGCAGGAAACCGTCGGTAGAGCGATCATACCGGTTGAGGCCGTTGTTTGTCCCGAGCCAGAGATGACCCTGACGAAACTAAAATATAGCATTGATGGAGTTCCCGCGAAGGCTGTCCTGGCGG
>JBJYWH010000108.1:4656-20535 GCA_046259355.1 Anaerolineales bacterium | reverse complement strand
GGATCGGATTCGTCTTTATGCGGCCTTGAAGAAGAGATTAAGAGAAGCTTACACCCTGCGTCTCAGGTGTGGATGCGCAGTGCGAACCAGAGAAACGCCGCTATGGTGGCCAGCGCCAGCAGGGTCAACACCAACAGCAACCAGAGGCCGGGATCCGTCCCCCAATCCACCTCAGCGCGATTCAGGGTGTGCTTCTGGAGCCAGGCATAGACCAAAGCAGCGCTTACGACAGCCAGCACAGCCAGGACGAAGAGAATCTCAAACCTGCCCACTTGCTACACATTTGAAAGGGATGAGGGCAAGCACGCAGGTATTGCCCTTCCCTGCAGCATTTACCATGCGATGATCGATGACTGCATGGCGAAGGAAAGGAATCAGGGAGTACGTCCGCTTAACACCTCTGCATCCTCGGCCGCCAGCAGCGGCGTAGCCGCCGCCGGATCGATACGGAAATAGTAGTACTCGCGACCGGCAAACATCCCCCCGCTGGGAATGTCGAGCAAGTAGGTTCCTGGTTCGAGCGCTTCGTTCGGGACAAGCGCCATCTGCTTCTGAAAGCTCAGGATTCGCGCCGTAAGCGCCACGGCATCACCATCCTCCAGGTGATACAGGCGGTAAGCCTCCGGATCATCCAATCCCTTTTGCTGGATGAAAAAACCCGCCAGGGCTGAGGGCGCAACAGCCAGCGATTCGTGCGGCAGTTCGTCGAGCGGGAAGCTCCACGGGAAGAGTTTCAGCAGGCCCTGCGTGCCCCCATCACGGATCTGCAGGTAGGCACCGCTCGCCCGCTCCGGCAGCTCAGCCGCCACCGCCTGCGGCCTGCCGCTGTCCGGAATGCCGGCCAGCAGCGGGATGACCGGCACGCTGAACAACGCCAGCATCACAAAACCGGTGCCGAAAACCAGCTTGCGCGGTATGCGGCGCATCCGCCGCCTGCCGCCTTCGTGGGCTTGTATGTTGGAAGCGCTGGTGACCTTTTCATGTTGGGGTGTGCGGAGCGCACGCAGTCTGAAACCCAGCAGTGCCGTGCTCACGAGGGCTGTCCCTGGCAGCCAGACCAGCAGCACGTGCCAATTCCATTGCGAGAATACCGTGTTGGTGAAAGGCGAGAAGAGCATCGGCAGCAGCGCCCAGGCGATCGCCGGACCGATCATCAGCATGGCGATGCCCGGCATCACCTGCCCGGCGTACAGCCAGCCGACGCCCGGCCAGCCGAACAGCCCGCCGGCCGCCTCCATCCCCAGTACATACGTGCTGGGAATTCGTTTCACCCGCTCGGGCAGCGGTCCGCTGAAGCGAGCCGGCGCGCCCTTCCAATCGCGGACCATCTCCGAACGATATTCGGTTGTGACCTGCAGCATGGCCTGGCCGAACGAAAGAAATCCGTACAGCAGCGGCACGCCCGCCAGCATGAGCGTCGCCGGCGCAGCCGGGCCGAGCGCAGCCGCAGCCTGGGCGTCATTCAAACCCTCGCCCAACAGGCGGGTGCGGGCAAGGCCGGTGGCGAGCGTCGCCAGGTAGTACAGGCTGATTCCGGTCGTGATCCCGGTCAGCGTGCGGGCAGCCAGCTTCCTGGAGAGCTTCTCATCGACCAGCTCGGGAAGCAGCGCAAAGACCACCCCCATCAAGGCCAGCAACACGCCGCCGATCATGTTGAGCTGTGCGTGCACGTTGGGGATCTCCTCGGCGGTGGTCAGCAGCGTCGAGGTGGCCGGGATCGCCTGCAGCAGTCCCTGGAATGTACCCACGACCAGCAGCAGGCTGGACACCATCCAGAACGCAGCCGGCATGCCGGTGCGAATCCGCCCGCCGAGGGAGTGCCAGCCGAGCGCCCGCCATAAGGTGACGAAGTAGACCCAGAAGCCGAACAGCATCAGCGATCCGGCTGCGGCCAGCAGGACGCCCAGGTACCGGCTGAAGAACGCCACCAGCGTCGGCGAGTGAATCCCTCCGTACCCGTTGGCGGCGTTGCCCAGGACCAGCCCGGAGAGCAGGAAGGTTAGATAGAAGATCAGCGATCCGGGTACGATCGACCAGAACATGCGGTTCGCCGTCCGGCGGCTGATCGGTTTTCCGCCCAGCCGGGGCGAAAAGTACGCCAACAGCGCCGCCAGCGAGACCATCATGCCGGTCACCAGGTTGATGTGAGCGTGGCTGATCGGGTCCACGTACTCGCCGAACTTGCCGGCGGCGTGGATCCAATCTGCGTTGGCTGGCAGCACCTGGATCACGCCCTGCACTGTCCCGACGAAAAGCGCCGCAGCCGAAACGCCCACGAACTTCAGCAGGTGAGCGTGCGGCTTGTGCTCGACATTGCGGGCGGCGGTGATCGTCAGGAAGACGTTCAGCACGTAAGTCCAGTAACCAACGCCCATGATGCTGGCGGTCATGCGGGTCGGCACGCGGTGGGCGGCGCCGATCAGCTCCTTGGCGGCCATGTAATCCATCCCGCCCCGAACCAAGTTGCCCTCCACCAGGCCCAGAATCAACCAGGCCAGGTAGAAGCCGAACACGCCGATCAGGGTAAACCAGAAGGAAGCGCTCGCCAGGGTGTTGCTGTACAGCGGGCGGTTGGCCAGGCGCGGCAACAGGTACCATGTCAGGCCGGTCAGCAGCACCGTCCCGCCGCCGACGATGATGATGTGCGAGTTCGACAGGTCGCGGAAAAGGTGACCACCGTACCCGGCCTCCCACAGCCAGTTCCAGAAGCCGGGGATGTTCTTGATAATGATATGCACTCCCCCGGTGGCAAGGGCCAGTGCGGCCGCCAGAAAGTAGCGCGGGATCTGGCGGTCGTAGGACGTGATTTCCTCCCTGCTGTAGCTTCGTTTGAGCGGCACGCGTGCGCTCGGAACGATCCACAGCACCGCGCCGATCATCGCCGCGCCGGCAAGTAGAATCATCAGCAGGTCGCTGGCTGTCCATTCGAGTAAAAACATCGCAACCCCCTCTCGGTTTTAACGAATGCCGGGCTCAAAGAAGTACACGATCCCGGTCCATACCAGATAGGCGGCCATCATCAGGATCAGCGTCAGCCAATCCTTCAGGCGGCCCTTCTGCTCGAAGCGTGCGTCCTCGCGCTCCAGGTGCGTATCGGGGTGTTCCTCCTGCGAGGGTTGACCGGGGCCGGGTACGGAATTCATTTCGCGAGTGTCATCCATGGCAACGTCCTTTCCACGCGCGAGCCGGACTGCCAGAGCCCAGCCCGCGAGCGATTCACGCAATTTCCTCGTAGAGATCGACGTCCAGCGTTTTCGGCGAAGGCTGCATCGAGCGCAGCACCGCGTCGGGTGTGACCCCATCCTTCAACCACAGTTCGAGCTGGTGGGCATAATCCCAGTTCGTAACGACGACCAGTTTGACGTCCCCGTCCGCCAGCTCACGCGCCCAGAGGTCGAAACGCTGCCAGCCAGGGAGCGACTGGATATGGGATTTCAGGGAAAGCAGCGAGAAATACGTTTCATCCCAGGCCTCGCGCGGCACAACCGCTTCAACGACCTGTGCATAGGCGACCGTTCCACTCATGTTCCCGCCTCCTAATAGATCTGGCCATTCGCCAGGTTGAGTATCGTCATGATCAAAACCCAGAAGAACATGCCAGCGAAGAACAGCTTCAAGAAAGGTCCCACCGGGCCGTTCGTCTCCTGGATGAACCCACCATACGATTCGACCGGGTAGGGTTCCTTCTCTGATCGTGTATGGCGTTGCCAGCGGGTGTAGATGTAGAAGAACCCGACCAGCACGAAGATCCACAGTGCCACCCACGCGATTGTGTCCCAATGGATCGTGTATTGCTGTCCTCCGGTTCGATTGAGCCAGATGCTGTACAGGTAGTTGTAGTATTTCTGGACCGCGTCCGTCGTGTTGCCCGTCGGCACATTGGGATTCATGATTCACCTCCCTCACGCGCCCAATCCGGCGTGTAGTAATCGGCCTCTTCGATCTCGAGCACGTAGTACTTGGCGTCCTCAAGATTGCTCAGCAGGCCACGTTTCAGGGCAGCCAAAAAAGCCAGGAAGGCCACCCCGGCGAAGATGCCGAAGCTGAGGAACATCCAGTCCGCCATGATCCACTCGCTGCCTTGCGGCGCCTCGTGCGTCAGCGGTGCCGCCAGCGCTGGCTGGGGATTCAAACCAACCAGCAATAGCACCACCACGGGGATGAGCCATTTCAGCGTCCGTTTCAAGCCATTCATCACATATCCTCCCTCGTCACTGTCCGTTTAATTTCCACCGGCCGGGCCAATATTCGGATTGGGTGCATTCCAGACCATCTCAAGCAGGTGCGGCGGGAGCTGATCGGTGTGCCGCATATCGACTGGTATGAACGGCATCTGATCAACATTCTGCCGGGCGTAGCCATCGGTGCGAGCCTGTGCTTCATTCAGAATGTCCATCAGGGTGACCTTCTCATATCCCGGCGTACCGCATGGCCGAGCGTTGTGGTTCAGCTCCCAGAGCGTGACGGCATAGACTGGATTGACCTCGCCCTCTTTGACCATCGCCGGAACATCGCCGTAGTCAGAGGGGATATGCCCGTACAGCCCTTCGGGAAACTGCAAGCTTTCCGGGTAGAAGCAGTTCGCCCAGTCGAACAGCTCGGGGTAACCAACCCACTGGATGTAGAGGTCCGGCGTAGGGACATCGACCGTCAGCCCGCCATTGGGGATCGTTTTCAGGAAAAGCACGACTTTCCAGATGTCATCAACCGATAGGCGCGTGCCGAAATTCTCCATCGCCGTGCCTGGGAGCCCACGCAGGATGCGCCAGTAGTAGGCGCCCGGTGCGGTATCCGAGCCATGGCCCTGGTCGTCAACGGAGGTGAAATCCGCCGGCGGCGGGGTGAAGTAGGCACCAGCCGGGCCGTTGCCATCCCCCTGGCTGCCATGGCATCCCAGGCAGCGTTCCTGGTATACCTGGCGGCCGCGCAGCAGGTTCTCGGTCGTGACCGGCAGCGGGTTGTCTGCAAACCAGTATCCGCGGTCGATCTCGACCATATTCTTGATCGCGCTCCCAGCCGGGTAGCCGTCACTGCGGTCGCCGTTCTCCCCGCCGGCAATGTTCATCATGGATGGGACACCGATCGCCTTCATCGTTGCCTGGTGATGCGCCCGGATGTCGGCAGCCTTGCCACCCCGGCTTTGCGTAAAGGCAATCAGGGCCTGCACCTCATCGACCGTCAGGAACTTGAAGGAAGGCATGATCGAGAACGGCGTCGTATAGCGGGCGTTGAAGTAATGTGCGTAGTGCCAGTCATCGGGGTGGTAGCCGCCCGATTGCGAAAGATCTGGCCCTGTGCGGATGGTGCCGAACAGGTTGGGCGTTTCGCCCTCACCGGTGTAATCACCCGGTTCAGAGACGCGTGAGTAGGTGTAGTACTGGCTGGCCAGTTCATCCTGTGGGCGGGTAAAGCCGCTGTGACAGTAGATGCAGCCGTTGGCCAGAAAGACATTGCGCCCCTGCAGTTCCTGCTCGGTCAGCGGACGCCAATTGTCCGACTGCGGGGGCTCGAAGGTTGAGGTGGGGAGCACGACCACCATCGCCACGACGGTGAAGAAGGCCAGCATAGCCCCAACCGAAGCCATGAGCGGCGTCATAATCATCTTCTTCTTCGGATGTGGCGGCCACTCCTGTGGGTGAACCGGTTCGCTGGGAATCGGTGGTAAAGCGCTCATTGGGCCACCTCCATGGTCGGGAGTGCGTTGGATATCTCGTTGCGTGATTCGCGTTCGGTATCGGTTGTCACGGTCTTATAGATGTTCCAGGCCTGGATCAGGCCGGAGACGACGATCATGGCGCCGAAGATCGCCCGCGCCATGTAGTACGGTCGCAAGAGCGGCAGCACGTTGACTTCCGGGATGCCCCGCAGCCAGGATTGACCCTGCACGAAACCGGCGATCGTCAGCGACCAGAAGAAACCCAGGAAGCCGATCACGATCGTCCAGTACTGCCACTCGGCCAGCTTGCGGCTGAAGAGCGGCTTTTTCAGGACCTGCGGCAGGATGTAATCGATCAGCCCCATGCCGAGGAATGTGAAGGCACCCAGCAGCGCCAGGTGCGCATGGGCGACGACGAAGTTGGTGAAGTGCGTCAGGCGGTTGAAGCTCTGGATGGCCTCGAAACTGCCCTGCACATTGACCAGGAAGTAGAAGACGAAACCGGTCAGCGCGAAGCGCAGCGGCAGGTTGGTGAAGAACTTCTCCCAGCTGCCGCGCATTGTCATCAGGATATTGACCGTGAAAGCGAAAACCGGGATGAGCAGGCTCATACTGGAGAGGATGGCGATCGTCTTCAGCCATCCGGGTGACGGTGTCTGCAGCAGGTGGTGATGGCCAACCCCCGTGTAGAAGAAGGCCATGCCCCAGAACGAGATCAGGCTCAGGGTGTGGCTGTAGAGCGGGGTCTTGGTGATACGCGGCACCAGGTAGTACAGCCCGGCCAGCAGCATCGGCGTCAGCCATAAACCAAACAAGTTGTGGGCATACCACCAGTTGAGAATGCCGTCCGCCATGCTGGTCGAGAGCGCACCGCTTACCCCGTTGCCGAGGATCGCCCCCGGGCGCCAGATCACGTTGCCGATGATGTAGTCCGCCCCCAGCCACAGCGGCGATCCGATCGCCCACCAGGTGAAGACGTAGAGTGGCTTCACCCGCCGCTGCATCACGGTCATCAGCACATTGAAGATGTTGCTGCCCCAGAGCAGGATCAGGAAGATATCGAGCGGCCAGATGAATTCGGCGTACTCGCGCCCCTGGGTCATGCCGTTGGCGATGGTGATGATGCCCAGCAGGAACCACAGGTTCCAGCCAAAGGCGGTCCAGCGGGCCAGCTTCTCGCTCCACATGCTTTTCAAGCCCGTCAGCCGCGGCAGCACGTAAAAAATCATGCCCCAGTACATCATCGAGAGCCAGGCAAAGATGACCCCGTTCACATGCAGTGGCCGGATGCGGCTGAAGAGCAGATACGGGATGCCGGCAAAAAAGTTCGGGCTGATCAGTTCAATCGCCAGCGTCAACCCGAATAAATCCACGATCGTCAGCCAGAAGATGGAGCTGTACAGCCAGATCCTGGTCGCCGAATCGTCATGCTCCTGAACAGCCTGGCCGACGCTTGTCGCTCGATCGCGTGGCGAACCGAATCGGCGTACCAGGCGGTCCCAGCGTTCCGTCGCAGCGCTCATGTCCCTCTCCTTTGTTCGGTTGTTCTTGTGATACCCTGGATCCCTCACCGTTCGCCCCGCCGGAGCGTCGATCGAATACGCTGAGATAGCGCATGACAACTGGATTGAGGCGGGATGAACTGGATTGAGCGTACTGGAAGAGGAAATGCGTCCGCCTTAACAGCGGATTGTGGTTTCATTAAGTGGACATTAAATGTCCGAATTACAAAAATGACGTGCGGGGATGCCCTGCCGGTCTACAAGCGGCGCGCTTTGAACTCGGCCAGCAGCTCTGCAGCCGCTTTCGGTGCGGTCACCTCCGGCGCGACCGAACGCAGCGCCTGCCGCACCGGTTCGGCGTGCATCCGCACCCAGGGGCTGTTGTTGCCCCGCAGGAAATGGTAGGCGCTGTCGCGCATGCGGCTGTTGTACCCCTGGATCAGCGCTTGCAACACGGCCGGGAGCGCCGCTTCCCCCAGTTCGGCCAGGGCATTGCTGGTCGCCCAGCGCACGCCGGGGTCGTCATCATCCATTCCGGCGACCAGTCTATCGATGCCGGCTACGCTCGGGTTTTCCTCGAGGAAGCTGGCGGCTTCCTCGCGGCGGGCGATGCTCTCCGTTTCATCGTGCAGGATTTTCATCGCCTCTTCTTCGTTCGAGATCATCTTCCCTCCTTCCACGCGGGACGGTGCTTCATTGGCACAATAACCTTATCACGAATGCACACGGCACGCATTATCGATCGCTTTTCAGGCGCTTAAGGTCTCCTAAAGGCTTTTCACAGGGGCATCCAACTTTTCCTTAAAGTGAGCGAGATGATGTAGACTTGAGAAGGAGTCCGATCCCCGTAAATTAACCTTTGGAGAAGCATATGACGCCCGCCAAGCTGCTGCTTGTTGACGATGACGAACTGCTGCGGCGCAGCCTTTCGTTCAACCTTGAGCAGGCCGGTTACGCCGTAATGGCGGCTGGCACGGCCGAGGATGCGATTGCCATTTCCATGCGCGAGCCACCCGATCTGGTGCTGCTCGACATCGGATTGCCCGGCATGGATGGGCTCGACGCGCTGCGCATCTTCCAGGACAAGATCGGATCACCGGTGATCTTCCTCACCGCCCGCCGCCGTGAGCTCGACGAAGTGCTCGGTCTCGAGCTCGGCGCTGAGGATTACGTGACCAAACCCTTCGACCAGGACGTACTATTGGCCCGCATCAAAACCGTGCTGCGCCGGACCCAGGCCCCGGTCCACCCGATCTCGGAAAGCGAACCCATCGAAGTGGGTGACATCCGCATCGACCCGGCCGCCCACACGCTCATCGTAGGGGGCCGCCAGATCGAGCTGCCACCGCGCGAGTTCGACCTGCTGCACGCTCTGGCGCTCGAGGCCGGCAATGTAATCTCGACCGATGACTTGCTCGCCAGGGTATGGGGGGCCGAATATGTCGGCGAGCCACAGGTGGTTTATGTCCACGTGCGCTGGCTGCGCGAGAAGATCGAGGATGACCCGCACGACCCCAAACGCATTCTGACCGTGCGCGGGGTGGGGTACAAGCTTCAAGCGAACGAAGGCTGATTTCCTTGAACCTGCGCCGACGCCTGCTGCTCAGCCATGTCTTGCCGCTGCTGATCAGCGTCCCGCTGGTCGGCCTGCTGCTCATCTCGGCTATCGAGGACCGGGTCATTGTCCCCAACCTGACCTGGCAGGTCGAAGAGCAGGCCCGCATCATCAGCCGGCTGCTGGAATACGCACCCGAAACCTGGGACAGCCCGTTGAGTGCGCAGACCTTCGTCGAGCGCTACGCCAGCGATGCCCCCTGGCGCCTGATGCTGGTCCGATCCGACGGCATCATCCTGGCTTCGAATTCTGAAGATGATCGGCCGCGCTACGGGCAGATGATCCGTGAGCCGGAGGTGCTCCAGGATTTGCAGGAGGATGGAACCATCGTCCTCCAGTATGATTACAGCCTCTCCCTCCAAAGCCGCGTGATCGACTACTGGATGCTGATCACCGACGGCGATCAGGTGCAGGGCATCCTGCGCATCTCTCAGCCGCTGGCCGACGTGCTCGACACCTTCGCCGAACTGCGCTCGACCGTGATCACGTTCCTGCTGGCAGGGCTGCTGCTGGGCACGCTGATCGCCCTCGGCCTGGCGACGACGATGGAGCAGCCGCTCGAACAGCTGGTTCACGCAATGGACACCATGTCGAGCGGCGACGCGCCCGGCCCGGTGCAAACCTCCGGCCCGGAGGAGCTGCAGCTGCTGGCTCGAGCGTTCAACTCGCTCGTCGATCGGCTCGAGCACGAGGCCGGCATCCGTAAACAACTGCTTGCCAACCTGGTACACGAGCTCGGACGACCGCTGGGGGCGCTGCACTCCGCGATTCAAGCCCTCGCCAGCGGCGCCGACCAGAACCCGGAGCTCAAAGCCGAGCTGCTCGAAGGCATGGAGATACAGACGCTCGGGCTGCAGCGCCTGGTCGAGGACCTCACCCAGCTGTACGAACGCGGGCGTGGGACGCCCAAAATCGAGCGCGTGCTGACGGATCTCAACCAGTGGTTCCACAGCTCTACCCAGGCCTGGCAGTCGCTGGCCGAAGAAAAAGGGCTCGGCTGGCATGCCCGCACCCAACATCTGCCTTCCCTTGAGATCGATCCGGTTCGCCTGGGACAGGCATGGGGAAACCTGCTCAGCAACGCCATCAAGTTCACCGAACCGGGCGGCGAGATCTGCGTCGAGGCTGAAATCCAAAACGATGAGGTTCGCTTCAGCGTGAACGATAGCGGCCCGGGACTGTCAGTTGAAGACCAGGAAAAGATCTTCGTGCCTTTCTTTCGCTCCAACCGCGGCCACCGCTTCCCGCAGGGCATGGGCCTCGGCTTGAGCATCGCCGAGGAACTCGTAAACGCCCACCGGGGGTATATCAAGTTCCACTCCGAAATCGGGAAAGGCAGCACGTTCACGATCTGCCTGCCGCTCGAACGTTCCAAGCAGCAGCGCCCCCCTGATACAGACGCCGCTTAATCCAGCCTTTAACCCACTGCAAGCAGCGCTTAAAGACGCTCCGTCCCGGGTGTGGGATGATCGTTGGCAGGTTGGCCGTAGACGCGCGGCAGCGGTCGTTGAAATTGCCGCCATTGAGGCCTGTCCTGCGCCTGCCGTCTGCGTGCACCTGACGGGGGAACGAGCATCGAGGCAGAGGGCTCGATGGTCACGGGATCAAACACCCGAAGGAAAGATCTGGTCGGTAGTTCTGTATTGGTACAAAAGGAGTCCAATGTGAACAGGTATAAGAAGGGTTTCTTAAACGTTGTAGGCGCGTTCATGTTCCTGCTCCTCCTGGCCGGCTGTGCGTCAACTGCGCCTGTCACCTCCAGCCCGACCGGTACAGCAGGATCCAGCATGCAGTCGACCCAGGTCCCGGCCGCAAAAAGCAGTGTGAAGGTGGCCTCGCTCTCCGTCGGCAACATTCTGGTGAATAACGACGAGATGACGCTTTACATCCTGACCGCGGATCCTAGCGGCCAATCGACATGCAGTGGTGGCTGTGCCACCGCCTGGCCTCCCGTTACGATCACGGGCGAACCGGTTGCAGGGCAGGGCATCGATCCATCGTTGCTGGGCACTCTCACCCGTCCCGATGGCAGCCAGCAGTTAACGTATGCCGACCATGCACTCTACACCTATAACGCGGATCGAGCGCCAGGTGATGTGAACGGCCAGGGTATCGAGAGCTATGGCGGGACCTGGTACGTGATGGGGCCGGATGGACAGCCGATCACGAACGCCGTGAGTTCGTCGGCGCCCGGGAGTTCCTACTAGTCTATCGCCCCGGGCAGGCGCACGAGGCCGACGGATTGTCGGCCTCGTTTTTTTTCCTCTGACCTGTCCTCAAGCGCGAACGATCCCGCCCGACGAAACCGATCACGATGCGCTGACCCCTCGATTCGCATCCTTCCCGGCGCCGGGTCGCTCGCGGCGGTGGCTTCCCTTAATCCAAGCTTTAGTTCGCAGCCATCGACGCTTAAAGACCTTTGGCCTCCGCTTCGGGTATATATGGATTCAACGCATGGTCGCTGCGCAGGACGACACCGTTGTGGAGGCTTTGCCTGCTATCACGAACACCGATGCGCGGCGGCGAAAGGTTGACGCATGTTCGATCCCGGACAACAGGACAAGAACGAGCAGCAGGTTCGCCCGCATCTGCCGCGCTACTGGTGGTGGCTGCTGGCCCTGCTGATCCTGTGGAATCTGATTCTCTTCTGGCCGCATTCCCCCCAGCAGGTCCAGCTCTCCTACACTGATTTCCTAGTTCAGCTCAAGGCCGGAAATGTGACCAGTGTCGTCTTCCAGGGCAGCCAGATCACCGGCAGCCTGGCCCAGCCGATCGCCGATCCATCGGTCGTCGCGACCGCCACGGCGCAGGCGCAAGCAACCGCTGCTGCACCAACCGGCTCAGCTTCCACCAGTACAGGACTTCCGACGTACAACCAATTCAAGACCATGCTGCCGGATGCGGTCGGCGACCCGCGGCTGCTGGGTATGCTGGAAGCGCAGAACGTCAAAGTGGTCGCCGAACCCGAATCCACGCCCTGGTTCACCGTGCTGCTGACCGACGCCCTGCCTTTTGTCCTGCTGGTCGTCGTGCTGATTTGGATGGGGCGCCAGGCAGCCCGGGCGCAGGGCGGCATCTTCAACTTCGGCCGCAGCCAGGCTCGCCTCTACAGACAAAACATGGAACAGGTGACCTTCAACGACGTCGCCGGAGCCGATGAGGCCAAGCAGGAACTGCAGGAAGTGGTCGACTTTCTTCGTCAACCGGAGAAATACCACCAGCTGGGCGCCCGCATCCCACGCGGCGTGCTGCTCGTCGGGCCGCCCGGAACGGGCAAGACGCTCATGGCGCGCGCCGTGGCCGGAGAGGCCCATGTGCCCTTCTACAGCCTGAGTGCATCCGAGTTCGTCGAGATGTTCGTTGGCGTGGGCGCCAGCCGGGTGCGCGACCTGTTCGAACGCGCGAAGGCTACTGCCCCGGCCATTGTCTTCATCGACGAGCTCGATGCGGTCGGACGCCGTCGCGGCGCCGGCCTAGGGATGGTGAACGACGAGCGCGAGCAGACCCTCAACCAACTGCTGGTTGAAATGGACGGCTTCGACGAACATCACGAACTGATCTTGATGGCCGCAACCAATCGTCCGGACGTGCTCGATCCGGCGCTGCTGCGTCCGGGCCGCTTCGACCGGCGCATTGTCGTCAACCTGCCCGACCGGCCCGGCCGGGAGGGCATCCTGCGCATTCACACGCGCGAACTGCCGCTGGCCGATGATGTCGATCTCAGCTTGCTGGCCCGTACAACGACCGGATTCAATGGCGCCGACCTGGCCAACCTGTGCAACGAAGCGGCGCTCATCGCCGCCCGCTACAGCCACAAACGGGTCAACATGAGCGATTTCGAGGAAGCCGTGGACAAGGTGCTGATGGGCGGGGTGCGGCCGCTGCTGCTCGATCCACGCGAGCGGCGGGTCGTCGCCTACCACGAAGGCGGTCATGCACTCGTCGCCTGGTTCACGCCCTCCGCCGATCCAGTCCATAAGGTGACGATCATCCCGCGCGGCCAGGCACTGGGGGTGACTGAACAGGTCCCAGGCGAAGACCGCTACAACGTCAGCCGGAGCTACCTGGAGGCAAGACTGGCCGTTATGCTGGCTGGCCGAACGGCGGAAGAGCTGGCGCTGGAGGAAATAACAACCGGCGCCGAGAGCGACCTGGTCCAGGCCACCCGCCTGGCGCGTCGCATGGTCACGCGCTGGGGCATGGGGTCCCAACCGACGATCGCTTACGAGACCGACGAGGAGAATCCATTCCTGGGATATTCACTGGCCCAGGGCGAGCGCTACAGCGAGGAGACGGCAGCCCGGATCGATCAAGATGTGCACCAGCTGCTGGAGGAGCGCCATACGTACGTTCGATCGCTGCTGACCGAGAAACGCGGACTGCTCGATAAGGTCGCCAGCGCGCTGCTCAAAGAGGAGACGCTCGAACAAAGCGAACTGCAGGAGATATTCGGTCCCCGGCCGGAAGACAGCAACGGGTCGGGCGCCCCGATTTCGCTCGCCCCCACCAAGGCATCCGGTTCGGGCTCAGGCCAACCCACGAGGGGAGGTGGCGAGCGCGCGATGTAAAGTCGAAGGGCAGGGTTGAAAATAATCGGAAGCCCGGCGCGAGATTCATGGTGGCAAGCGGGTGGAGGCGCTGTGTAAACCCTGCATGCCGAAGGTCGGACCGTGGAGCAAGCGGTGGATCGAAACCGATCCTGCAAAATGCCGCCGCCCCACATATCTCGTAGAGCGGCATCCGTTGCTCGCCCGGTTGTTGAAGATTGTTCCTTACCCGGATCTTCACAGCGGGGCGAGTTTGCTTATCGGATTGGATGAGTATTTCTTGCTCGCTGCGGCTTAAGGTTTCCTTGAGAAGGACTTCAAACTTCGATAAAGACGGCGCGAGGCTTCATCGCTTAGCATTTTTACAATGCTTGAAATGTCATCAGGCCGATATCAAACCGTCACCGGTGCGTGGGATGATCACGGTCCAACAGGTCTTCACCTGCCTCTTCCAGGATCGCAGCGAGGAGCGACCGAGTTTCCACCTCCTCGTCCTGTCACGGGCAGCAGCTGCGCGCGTCATCTTCCACCTCCTGCTGCTCCCTGCAGCGACCGCATGGAACCGGTCGCCCGTCGGAGGATGAATCCGGGCTTCTTGACCGTCCGGAGCAGGGATGCACGTGGATAATCAGTATTTCACACGGAGAGAATACGATGGGTAAAACACCTGCAAGAACAACGACCTGGAACTTCACATTACGATACAGCAAGCTCAGCCTGCTGCTCGTTATCGGCATCCTGCTGGCCGGCTGCGGGGGATCCCTGCCGGCGCCGGTGGCCACTTCGCCCGTCGGCGATGCACCGGCTGCCGTGGTATGGGAATTCCTGAATTCCGTCCTATCGGATAGTTCGGGAACCGCAAACGCCAAGTACCTCACCCCGGAGCTCCAGGCTGAAATATCCAGCGGCCACTCGATTCCCGAGCTGCTCGCGATCCAGGGGCAGTACAGGACATTCGGCGTGGATCCTTCGCGGCTGCTGGAAGATGGTCAGCATGCGCTGGTCACGGCGGGGTTGAACTACGGCAGCCCGGTTCTGCGTTCCTTCGTGTTGACCCGGGCCGGCGGCGGCTGGTTGATCGAAACCATCGTCAGCTACTCCGAGCCGCTGAACGAGATCTCTACCGACATCAGCAACAGCAGCCAGGTCATTCTGCAGTACGCCTGGGATCTGGCGAGCGGAGCGTCCGATGCGGCCTGGGGACTGCTCACCGCCGACACGCAGGCGCTGGTCAGCCAGGACCAACTGGCGGCTTCCGCCTCGGAGGCCAGAGCCTTCTCGATCACCAACCTCACACTGCTCTCCGAGCTGCAGGACCGCATGATCTATGAAGCCCGGTTCTGGGTCTCGCTCAACGGCAGCAGCACGAATTGGACCGATGGCGAAAACATACGCTTCCTCGAGATCCTGAGCACGCCCGATGGATGGCGGATTTCGAGCGTGAGCGATCAACCGCTCGGGTGAAATGAATGGCGATGAACAGCAAAGAATCAATTCGCACCCTCTTCCTCGATATTGGCGGCGTCATCCTGACCAATGGTTGGGACCGACACCTGCGGCGCAGCACAGCCGATCTCTTCCACATTGATTACGAGACACTCGACGAACGCCACCATCTGACATACGATACGTATGAGGCCGGAAAATTAAGCTTCGATGATTACCTCGACCGGGTGATCTTTTTCAAACCGCGTTCATTCAGCAGGCAGGACATCAAGGACTTCATCTTCTCGCAGACACAGACCTTCCCGGACATGATCTCCTTGCTGCAGGGTTTGAAGGAACGCTATCAACTGCACCTGGTGGCCGTGAGCAACGAAGGCCGCGAGCTGATGGAGTACCGAATCCAGCATTACCAACTACCCGGCTGGATAGATACCTTTATCGGCTCGTGCTACGTTCATTTTCGAAAACCAGACCTGGATATCTACCGTATGGCGCTCGACGTCGCCCAGACGCCGCCGCAGGAGGTGATCTACATCGATGACCGGGCGATGTTCGTCGAAGTGGCCAGCACCCTCGGCATACGCGGCCTCGTCCACCACGGTTACGCGAGCACGCTGGCCGCGCTGGCCGAGTTTGGCTTATCGCTGTCGTAAGTGGACGGCCGCCACGTCACGATACCGATTCGAAGAGATAGAAGGAAGGCAACCGACGCATGGATACAACCCACCCCGGACCCACCCTGCTGGTGATCTTCGGCGCAGCGGGCGACCTGACCTGGCGCAAACTTGTTCCCGCCGTGTACAACCTTTTTCTGGATGAATGGCTGCCGGAGCAGTTCCTGATCATCGGCGTAGACCGCAAGGAGATGGACGAGGGTAAATTCTGTCAGCACCTGAAGGATGGCGTCGACCGCTTCTCCCGGCGCGGAAAGACCGATTCCAAGACCTGGGACTCTTTTTCCACGCACATCTGCAGCTACATCAGCGCCGATTTCAAACAGGACGTCACTTACACCCGCCTGGCGGAGGAACTGCGCTCGCGGGAGGAGGCGTGGGGGGCAGCAGCCAATCGTGTCTTCTATATGGCAACCCCGCCGGCGATGGTTTCGGTCGT
>JBJYWH010000108.1:0-4556 GCA_046259355.1 Anaerolineales bacterium | reverse complement strand
CTCTGGGACCGGCGCTACATCGATCACGTGCAGATCACCGTCGCCGAGCAGGTCGGAGTCGAGCACCGCGGCGGCTATTATGAACATGCCGGTGCGCTGCGCGACATGATCCAGAACCACCTGATGCAAATCCTCTGCCTGATCGGAATGGAGCCGCCGATCTCGTTTGATGACAACGAGATCCGCAACAAGAAAGTCGATGTGCTGCACGCCATCCGGCCGATTGACCTGCAGGACCTGCATCTATACGCCGCTCGCGGCCAGTATGGCGAGGGGTGGATCGAGGGTGAACAGGTCGTGGCCTACCGGGAAGAACCGGATGTCGCCGGCGATTCGAACACGGAAACCTTTGCCGCGCTGAAGCTGTTCATTGATAACTGGCGCTGGCAAAATGTTCCTTTTTACCTTCGTACCGGAAAGCGCCTGGCGCTCAAAGCGACCGAGGTCGTGATTCAGTTCAAACCCGTGCCGCATCAGTCCTTCCCGGCCTCGGCCATCAGCAGCTGGCAGCCGAACCGTCTCGTGCTCCGCATCCAACCGGAGGAGGGCATCTTGCTGCGCTTCCAGGCCAAGCGCCCCGGCTTGAAAGTGCGCCTCAGCCCGGTCGACATGCGCTTCACTTACAGGGAGGCCTTCGACGCTGCGCCGCCGGAGGCTTACGAAGCGCTGCTGCTGGATGCGATGCTCGGCGACGCCACGCTCTTCATGCGCGCCGACCAGGTCGAGGCCGCCTGGAATGTGGTCACCCCGGTGCTCAAGGCCTGGGAGGGAACGCTGGTCGACTTTCCCAATTACAGCAGCGGATCGTGGGGGCCGGAGGAGGCCGAATTCCTGATCGCCCAGGACGGCCGCAGCTGGGCTCAACCCTCGATTCATACCGAGCCCGAGTAGCGGGCGATACGGAATACCGGGCAGGCGATGTCCTTCATCACACTGATCCTGATCTCAAGCCTGGCCGGCCTGATCGGCGCCCTGGGCGGCATGGGCGGCGGCACGCTGCTCATCCCGGCGCTGACCGCCCTCGGTATGGATATCAAGCATGCCATCGCCATCAGCATGGTTTCGGTCATCGCCACCTCGAGCGGCGCCGCCGCGGCCTACGTTCATGACCGCCTCACGAATCTGCGGGCCGGGATGTTTCTCGAAATGTTTACCATCCTGGGCGCGATCGCCGGCGCCTCGCTCACCATTGCACTGCCGCAGCGCCCGCTGTTCATCGCCTTCGGCGCCGTCCTCATTCTCTCGTGGGCCAGCACCACCTGGCGCCGCCGGCAGGACGACCCCAAGCCAGAAAAGGCGGCCGATCACTTCACCGCCGCGCTAGGCCTGGCCGGAAGCTACTACGACCTCGCCGATCGGACTCAGATCGAATACCAGCCGCAGCGGGCCGGGGTTGCCGGCCCGACGATGCTGCTGGTGGGCGCGGTGGCGGGTCTGTTCGGCGTCGGCGCCGGTGCGCTGAAAGTGCTGGTCCTGGAGGAGATTCTCAAGCTGCCCACCAAGGTCGCGACCAGCACCAGCAACCTGATCATCGGCGTGACGGCCCTGGCCGGCTCGAGCGTATACCTGGCAGCGGGCCTGATCGATCCCGGCACGACCGCGCCGGTCATTCTCGGCGTGCTGGCTGGGGCGCTGGTCGGGACACGCCTGCTGAACCGGCTGAGCAACCGCAGGGCTCAACAACTCTTCATGATGATCCTGCTTGTACTGGGAGGCGAGATGATTCTGCGAGGGGTGTTCCGTTGAGCAGAGAGGGAAATCCCACCCGGTTCAGTCCCTTCTCAAAACAGAAGGGGCCAGCTCTCCCGACGGGCTTGATCGAGCGCATGATCGGGGGCGTGCTGCTGGGCGGTGTGCTGCTCAGCAGTGCCCTCATTCTGGCCGGCCTGGGCTGGCACTGCATCCGCTATCATGACCTGACCTTTAAATACCTGATCAGCGCTTCGACCGTCTTTCAATTCTTTTCCCATGACCTGAGTTCGTTCGTGTCCAGCCCGCCCCGGCCGCGTGATCTGCTCAACCTGGGGATCGCCGTGCTGCTGCTTACCCCATACGTCAGGGTGGCGATTTCATTCTTCTATTTCCTGCTGGTTGAACGAAGCTGGCGCTTCACGCTGATCACCGGTTTTGTGATCAGCGTGCTGACCTGGGGAATCCTGCGCGGGTAAATCCCGAGGCGCTACTCGCCGGGAACGTCCTCCTGCTCGAGGCGGATACGCGGCAGGCTCTCGGGGTGCTGCTTTTGCAGGTAGCGAATCAGCGCTTCGCGAACGTGGCAGCGCAGATCCCAGGATTTAGAGGCATCCTCCGCACTCATCAATGCCCGCAGCTCGATCGTCCGGTCGGAGGCATTTGTGACCTGCAGGCCCCAGGCCCTTCCATCGAAGAGCGGGCTTTCGTCGAGAATGCGTTTCAATTCGCTCCGCAGCTCATCCACTGGCAGGCTGTAGTCGGCGTAGATGTAGACCGTTCCCAGGATCTGAGCCGAGGAACGGGTCCAATTCTGGAAAGCGTTGTCGATGAAGTAGGTGATCGGAACGATCAGCCGGCGCTCGTCCCAGATCTTCACCACGACGTAGGTGAGCGTGATCTCTTCCACCCGGCCCCACTCCCCCTCCACGATGACCACATCGTCCAGGCGGATCGGCTGGCTGAACGCGATTTGAATGCCGGCCAGCAGCGTGCCCAGGCTTTTCTGAGCGGCAAAGCCCAGCACGACCCCGGCCACCCCGGCCGAGGCCAGCAGGCTGACGCCGAACTGCCGCACCTGCTCGAAGGTCATCAGCATCGCCGAGATCACGATCAGCACGATCACCGCCACCAGCACCCGTTCGATAACCTGGAATTGGGTCCGAATACGCCGCGCCTGAAGATTGTCCTCGACATCCACCGGGTAGCGGATCATGACCATCTGGCGCGCCATGCTGACCGTCCGTCGTGCCAGCCATCCGACGGCCGCGATGATCCACAGGATGAGGATGTGCTCGACCGCCGTCAGCAGTTCAGGCGTGAGGCCGATCCAGGCCAGGCCGGCGCGCAGCGTGAGGGCCGGGAGCAGCAGGCGCAGCGGACCGCGCCAGTGCGCCAGCTGGACCGGCATGCCGGCGACCGTGATCGGTTCCCGGCGGTGACGGCGCCGAAGCAATGCCGTGAGCAGGAAGCTGATGCCCAGGCCGAGCAGCAGCAGCCCGAGAATTACAGCGATTTGCCAGAGCGGTGATCCCGTGTTGAACAACGTCAAGCCCTTCCGATAGGCAAGCAGATGTTCATCGCTTGCAAGAATCCGCTCCGGTCATTATAGGTGACCGGGTGTGGTTGTGGGATTGAAGCGGTTAAGGCGTGAGGGCCGCTTCCGCCCGATCCCTCCGGGAGAGGAGCTTGACCACGCGTGAAACTTCTGCATAGCGGATATCGTATAGGTTATCATGAGCAGATGAGAAATCATTCTTCTGTCCTTTATACCGGGAGGGAACCATGAATACCGCACAACCGAGAAAACAATCACTGGTCTGGGGCTCGCTCTTGGTCTTCTTCGGAATCGCCGGCCTGCTCCAGCTTTATCTCGACCTGGACATCAAGGTGTGGGCCGCCGTATTCGCGGCCGGGGGAATCGGGATGTTCCTGATCTTCCTGACGGACCGTTCCGATTGGTGGCCGCTGATTCCAACCTATATCCTGCTTGCCATCGCCGGTCTGCTGGCAGTCATTGCCTGGAACCTGCTCGTCGATGACGCGATCGCGACCTACGTCATGCTGGCGATCGCGGTTCCGTTCGTTGTCGTTTACCTGCGCGACCGCAAGCAGTGGTGGGCACTCATTCCGGCCTACGTGATGGTCGTTATCGCTTTCATCATTCTTTTCTCCGAGACCGGCGGTCTGCCGGATTACCTGGTGGGCACCTTCGTGCTCGTTTCGATTGGGCTGCCCTTCCTGGTGGTGTACCTGCTCGACCGCACCCGCTGGTGGGCCTTGATCCCGGCCTATGCCATGTTCAGCATCAGCGCCATCATCCCGCTCAGCGAACTGGGTGTCGACGAGATGCTGATCCCGGCCTACGTGATGTTCGCAATCGCCGTGCCATTCCTATTCGTCTACCTGCGTGACCGCACAAATTGGTGGGCCTTGATTCCTGGCGGCATCATGACGCTGATCGGCGCGATCATGCTGCTCTCCGTGCAGCTGGTCGAATACCTGCTGCCGATCGCCATCATCCTGGCCGGGGTGTGGATTCTCGGTCGGGGCTTCCTGGGTGGATCGAAGCAGCAGCTGGAACCACCGCAGGAAACGAACGACACGGACGTAAGCTGACACATCAACCAGCCAGGAGAGCGGTACCTCGATAAGTTGCGGTCCGCTCCCAGCTTTACGCAGAAAAAACCGGCCCGGTGAAAACCCACCCGGCCGGTTCTGTTTTCGAGAGTCAATCCGAATGGCTCAGTTCGCCGCAGATACCTCACAGCCGTTGCCGAACCACAGCCGCAGATTGTAGCCGCTCTCCGCCGCGCTGAGCCCGAACAGGAGTTCGAGCCGTTCCGCGCCATCCACCATCCGGTCAG
>JBJYWH010000107.1:0-4380 GCA_046259355.1 Anaerolineales bacterium | reverse complement strand
GGACGGTTCAGCACGGCAGCGGTGGAAACGGATTGAATCAGTCTGCCGGGATTATGAAGGGTATTGAAGCCTACCGTAAGGTCGACTTTGTTGTTTCTTCGGACATCGTGCTATCGACAAAATCGAAGTATGCCGATGTGGTGCTGCCCGATACCACTCCCTGGGAAGAAGATACAGGTGGTTTCCTGACCGGTAACCCCGAAGCGTTGTTTTTCTACAGTCAGGTTGTTCCACCGGTGTTCGAAGCGAGAGATTGTGGCTACTGGCTCGAGCGCGAATTGGCAAAGCGCATGGGGCTCGACCCCGATGATGTGTACCCGGTAACACCGGCTCAACAGGTCTTTAATCAGTTGGCCGGTGCAAAAGTCATCAGCAAGGACGGTTCGACGTACGAGCCACTGTTGACGATAACCGCAGACGACATCCAGGCAATGGGGGTTGAAGGCGAACCCCAGCAGGGTCGAATTACGCTGAGCGAGTTTAAGGAAAAAGGTGTCTATCAGGTCGAACGTAAACCTGGTGACAGCTACATTCACACCCCCGGGATGGCCTTCCGGGAGGATCCCGAGGCCAACCCGCTTTCGACGGCCAGTGGCAAGCTGGAAATCCACTGCCAGGCGCTGTCGGACAAGATCGCGGCCTACGGCTTCAGCACGATCCCGCCCATCGCCCAGTACAACCCGCCCATCGAGGGCTACCAGGCGACGTTCGAGGATTGGGACAACAAGGTTAAAGGCGAATACCCATTCCAGATGGTCACGCTGCACTACATGCGCCGCAGCCACTCGGTCTTCGACAACATCACGCAGCTGAGAAAAGCGTTCCCGCAGGGCCTGTGGATGAACCCGGTCGACGCCAAGCCGTTGGGCATCGCCCACGGCGACACGGTTCAGGTCACCAGCCCGCATGGAACGGTGATCCGACCGGTCATCGTGACCACCCGGACAACCCCGGGTGTGGTGATCCTGGGCGAGGGCGCATGGGTTGAATATGACGAGCAGTTGGGCGTGGATAAAGCCGGAGCGACCAATACGCTCTGCGGTACCCATCCGACCGGGCAGGGCGAGGAGCCCTGGAATACCACCATCGTGCGGGTGGATAAGTGGAATGGAACAGCATTGGAAGCGGATTACACCTGGCCGCACCGGGTGCCGATAAAGGAGTGATGAAACATGGCGAAGCAATATGCCTTTTACTTCGATGCCAACAGCTGCATCGATTGCAAAGCCTGCCAGGTGGCTTGCCAGGATAAGAACGACCTGCCGGGCGGCATCATCTGGCGCAAGGTGATCGAATACGGCGGCGGTGACTGGGTGATGCAGGATAACGTCATGGTTCCGAATGGGATTTACACCTACGCATTGTCGACTTCCTGCATGCACTGCCAGGATCCGATCTGCGTGCATGTCTGCCCCTCCGGCGCGATGTACAAGCGCGAGGACGGAATCGTGCTGGTGAACGAAGATATCTGCCTGGGGTGCCGCTACTGTGAATGGGCCTGCCCCTATGGCGCACCGGCATACCGTTCGGATCTGGGCGTGATGTCGAAGTGCACGTTCTGTGAGGATTTATTGGCCGCCGGCGAGAATCCCGCTTGCGTTGACGCGTGCGTGATGCGGGCGCTGGATTTCGGTGAGTTGAGCGAGATGCAGGCGAAATACGGTGACGTGGCCGAGATGGCGCCGCTGCCGGAGGCAAAGATAACCGGTCCTTCCTTTGTGCTGACACCGTACCGGTCGTCGCAGGCGACCGGAAGCCGGATCGGGAAAATTACAGATCTAGCGGAGGAGTTCTAACATGAATCCACGTGAATGGGCATTGATTACGTTTACGCTGCTGGCGCAGATGGCGGCAGGCGGTTTCATTGTGCTCCAGATAACCCGGGCAATCCTTGTAAGCCGGATGCAGGAAAAGACAGGCCGCTTTACGGATCTGCTCGGCGTCGCCATCATGGGTATTCTCGGCGTGGGCATGCTGGCTTCTTTGATCCACCTGGGTTCACCGCTGCGGGCTTTCCGTGCGGTTTCCAATTTCGGTTCATCATGGCTCAGCCGGGAGATCACCTTCGCCTCGGCATTCTTCGTGATTGGTTCCATCTACAGCCTGATGCAGTGGGCGCGTTGGGGCTCCTCCGGCCTGCGAAATGTGCTGGCTATCATCGCCGGCCTGCTCGGTTTGTCGATGGTCTACTCGATGTCGAGAATCTACATGATTCCCACGGAGCCAGCATGGAACAGCTTTGAAACGCTGGTTTCCTTCTTCACGGCTGCCTTTCTGCTGGGTATCTTTCTCACAGGATCAGGCCTGGTCTTACGGCACCGGGTGCTGTCGCGCAGCGTGGAGCAGGAAGGAGGAGAACGCGGCAAGCTGCTGAGCCAGACACTTGGTGTGTATGGGATCCTGGCCGTTGCGCTGGTGGGGGTGCAGTTTGTCGCCCTGCCAGTGTACCTGGCGGGGCTGGGTGATGCCGCAGCCGCAGCCGGGTCCAGCCTGCAGGAACTGCTCACGAGTTACGGCGTGATACTGCTGCTGCGCCTGCTGCTGGTCTTCCTCGGCGCGGGTGTCCTGGGAGCCCTGATCTACCGCTTCGCCGAAAAGGGCGTCTGGCAAACTCGCCTGGCGACGTTGACGATTGCAGGTTTTTCGGTTGTGCTGGTGTCGGAAGTCTTAAGCCGCTTTCTGTTCTATGCCACCCAGATTCGCATGGGCCTGCCGTAGATCGGAGCGGAAGCGAACAGGTCGAAGTTCTTTCGCGCAGTCTGCATCCTCCTCCAAGAGAACCGCCCAGATGATGAGTGCGATATCACGCATTCTTCCATCTGGGCGGCGGACTTTGCGCCACCACCGAGATAGCCTCTATACGCCAAAGGGATCCTATTCCGGATGCTCTCCCGCAGCATGATCTCCCTGGATCGAACCTTTGGGCGGTTTCGAACCTGCCCCGGACCTGCTGGTTTTCAGGATTGTGATTTCACACGCAGGCAAGTTTCTCGCAAGAATTGGTGTGCTCCGGGAGAGAAGTCCTCAAGAAGCGTGTGGAGAATGGTGATAGACGACACCGGAGACAGTCTGGTAGGGGGAGAAAGGCCGCAGCCGGTGTTAATGAAAAGCGTGTTTTTGTCCAGCAAAAGGAGGTTGCAGCGGTATGAATAGAGATATGCTTGCTGGAAAGTGGATGCAGATCAAGGGCAGCATCAAGCAGAAGTGGGGGAAGCTGACCGATGATGAGGTCGACCGCATTGAAGGCTCATGGGATAAGCTGGTGGGTTTGATTCATGAGCGCTATGGCGTCGAACGCGCCGAAGCAGAGAAGCAGTTGGACCAGTACCTGGATCAGCTTGAGAAGGAACTTGCCGAAGTGTAGAAGGTCAAAAAGCGCTGGTATCGAGTCGGAAAGGGAGAACCCTTTCCGACTTTCATGATTCTAACGATCGAGCCAGCCGGATGGCAATCAATCGTTTCAGGCTGAGCAGAGCGTGTAGCGGAGAAAGAAGAGGCTTGTTCTCATGTATAATAGCCCTTCGTATCCACCCCATCCAGGTCCGGTTAACATTTGTGACCAGGGCGAAAGCCAATCAGCGATCACTTGCCGCTGTGGCCCAGAGGCAGATTTGAGCCGGTTCGGAGGACAGCGTGAATGAATGAAACCAGGTCGGCGTCGAATGGCAAGTCGTTCGATGTCGCGTTGAGCCGCGACCTGAACCTGTTCACAGTCACCATGATCGGCGTCGGCGGGATGATCGGTGCTGGCATCTTCGTGCTGACCGGGATTGCTGCCGGCGTGGCAGGTCCGGCCCTGGTTCTGGCGTTTTTACTCAACGGCATCGTGACGACCTTCACGGCGATGTCCTACGCGGAGCTAGGATCAGCGTTTCCTGAAGCGGGTGGTGGCTACCTGTGGGTGAAGGAAGCGATGGGGGGCGTCCAGGGTTTCATCTCGGGCTGGATGAACTGGTTTGCTCCTGCCGTGGCCGGTGCGCTCTACGCGCTGGCCTTCGGGCGCTTCGCCTCCGAGCTGGTGATCATGGCCGGCTTGCCGACCTTCGGGCTTTCGGTCGAGATGCTGTCGTCGATTTTCATGACGCTTGTCATCATTTTCTTCACGTACATCAACTTCAAGGGAGCGTCCGAGACCGGCACGGTTGGCAACATCGTCACCCTGACCAAGATTTTCATCCTGGGGCTCTTTGTCATCTTTGGTCTGTTGGCGATGGCGCGCACGGAGGCCTGGCATACTCGCTTCACCACCGGTTTCCTGCCGAACGGCGTCTTAAGCGTAGTCGTCGCCATGGGGCTCACATTCATCGCCTTTGAAGGCTATGAGATCATTGCCCAATCCGGCGAAGAGGTCATCGACCCCAAACGCAACATCCCGCGGGC
>JBJYWH010000106.1:0-8033 GCA_046259355.1 Anaerolineales bacterium | reverse complement strand
ACACTCCTCGCTCCGCTCATTCGCCTGTCGCATAAGCACGGGGATTTCGCCTTGCTGGCTGATGTGAACACGAACGAGCGCAGCCGCTTCAACCGCGGCGAGGAAGTGCTGATTTCATTTCCTGCTGAAGCATGCCGTGTAATGAAGGAAGAGGAATCCTGAAGTACGTACCCGCGGTCGGCGCAGAGTAGAAGGAGGTGAGCATCTCCGCAGATCACATTCAAGAAGGATCGACCCGAAGAAAGTTGATGTACCACTTTAAATCCCCTCAAGGAGGGAACCATGAAGAAGAGCATGCGATTTGTTGGCCTACTGCTCGTGCTCATGATGGTGCTGCTGCCCGCCTGCAAATCCGCTGCGACACCAACGGAAGCCCCGGCGACCACGGCCCCTGAAGCACCGGCCGCGACCCAGCCGCCGGCTGCCGTCGAGCCTACCGTTGATCCCATGGCAGCATTGGAAGATGCAGCTAAAGCGGAAGGCGAGATCGTAAGCTATGGCTTGCCCGATGATTGGGTCAACTATGGCGGAATGTGGACTCTCTATGAGAGCAAGTACGGCATCCCGCACCTTGACACCGACATGGGCAGCGGCGAGATCATCGCCGCTCTCGAAGCTGAGAAGACCAATGGCGTGGCCGATATCACGGACCTCGGCATCAACTTCGCCAACCAGGTGGTGGTTGAAGGGTTGTCCCAACCCTACAAGAACTCCCACTGGGATGAGATCCCCGATTGGGCCAAGGACCCGAATGGCCTTTGGTCCGCGGGCTACTGGGGCGCCATCGGTTTCTGCGTCAACACCGACCTGGTGCCGGTTGTGCCGCAGAGCTGGGCTGACCTGCTCGACCCGATGTATAAGGACATGATCTCGATGAAGGACCCGCGCGAATCCGGCACCGCCAACTATGTTGTCCTGGCGGCTGCTTTCGGGAACGGCGGAGACGAGACGAATGTCCAGCCCGGCCTTGACTACTTCGCGCAAATGTACCAGCTGGGACAGATGCGGGCAGTCTCGCCAAGCACCTCGAACATCCAGGCGGGCGAAGTACCGATCGCGCTGTTCTGGGATTTCGACTGCCTGAGCAAGGCCAAGGACCTCGGGATGCCGCTGCAGCTGGTGATCCCGAGCGACGGCACCGTTGCCGGTCTCTATATCCAGTTCGCGACCGTTGCGGCACCGCATCCGAACGCTGCCAAGCTGATGCTCGAGCTGGAGTACTCGGACGAAGGCCAGCTGGCCTACGCCCAGGGATACACGCACCCCATCCGGGACATCGAGCTGCCGGCGGACCTGCTGGCTGCGTTCCCGGATAAGTCGCTATACGACCAGTACGTTAGCTTCCCGCAGGATTTCTCGCAGCTGACCGACGCGGCGACGAACATCGCGGAAGGCTGGAGCCAGATCGCCCAGTAGGGGGAGGTCCGATCTGTTGGGTTGGTGAAATACGTCTGCGAGCCGGAACTCATCGCGAGCTGCGGCTCGCAGACCTTCAACAAAAGGGATGACAATGCGTGATATCCAGGCTCGATCCCCTGGGCGGATCTGCCTGCTCGGGGACAATGCCGACCTGCTCGAGAAGCCTGCCATTGCGGCGGCCATCTCGGCCTACCTGACCGTGGAGATTCAACCCCGGTCAGACGACCAGATTACGCTATACGGGCAGGATATCGGCTTCACCGAATCGTTTCGGCTCGGTGAGGAGATCACGCTGGACTCGCCTTTGAAATATGTGAAGGGGGTTTACCGGAGGTTTGAAACACAAATACCCCATGGTTTCGACCTGGCAATTCATTCGGAGATCCCGGTCAGCGCCGGGTTGTCCTCTTCCACGGCTTTATGCATTGCTTCCATTCGGGGCATCGCCCGACTGTGTGGTCAGTCGCTCACCCCGGCTGAAATTGCAGAGCTTTCCTTCCAAATCGAACGCTATGATCTGGATATCGAGTGCGGCCGAATGGACCAGTACGCCATTGCGTTTGGAGGGGTGACCTACATCGAAACCGGAGATCGCGCCGGGGTTGAGCAGCTTCCACTCGAGTCGCTTCCCGTCGTCGTGGCCGACACGCAAGAAAAACACGACACGCAGGCCTTGCAGAAGTGGATTCGGGAGCGAATCGCTCAGCAGGACCCGGGATTAATGCTGCCGCTGCTCGAGGTCGTCAAGCTGGTCGAGCTCGGACGCAAGGCGATTCTCTCGCAGGACCTGCCCCAGCTGGGATCGATTATGAACCATCAGCAGGTTCAGGAACATGCGATGGGAACTTCCACCGACCGGTTGGAATTATTTTGTCGCACGGCCCGGCGTGCTGGAGCGTGGGGTGCGAAGCAAATGGGAGCGGGCGGGGGCGGATGCATGATCGCGCTCTGTCCGCCGGAGCAAATCGACCGGGTGTCGGCGGATCTGCTCGCCCTCGGCGCACCCACATGGTCGTTTGATCTCATTCCACCCGCGGATTCGGCCGGATCGGATGGGTGAGACCAGCCATGAGCACAACGCGGCGCTGACAGCGAAGGTTGTAAAGGATCACCGTTGGATTCGGAATTCCATCTCACAGCGCCTTTCTTCGAATTAGGCCCCAAAGCCTATCTTTATGGCCGGGACGTTCTTGAGCTGGCTCTGTGCGCGGACCGGATCAGCGCACAATACGGCGTCCCGATCATCATGACACCACAGTGCGTCGACATTCCACTCCTCGCCAGGGAGACGAAACATCTGTTCATCTTCGCTCAGCACATGGATCCGCTGCGGATTGGACGCGGGATAGGTTCCGTCCTGCCTGAAGCCGTGAAAGCCGCCGGGGCTTCCGGCACGCTGCTCAACCATGCGGAAAAACCGCTTCCAGGGGATGTCCTGGAAAGGACCATTCAGCGGGCTGATGAGGTCGGCCTGGCGACCATGGTCTGTGCCGGGGACATACGGGAAATCGAGGCTGTGAGCAGGATGGGGCCGAATATCATCATCGCCGAAGCCGCGCAGGATATCGGCACCGGTCACCGCAGCGCAGATCCCTCAACCATCCAGCATATCAACGAAATCGTGCATGCCATCGACCCGCGCATTCTCTTGCTGCATGCGGCCGGGATCAGCTGTGGGGAAGACGTCTACCGCGTCATCGCCGCGGGAGCCCAGGCCACCGGCTCGACCAGCGGTGTCATCCTGGCAGAAGATCCGTGCTCCATGCTGGAGGAGATGATCGCCGCGGTTCGTCAGGCCTGGGACGATACCCATCCCATAACTTGAGGAAGAAGAGCCATGCCCAATTATCATGAGACCTTCAAGATCCAATCAGCGCTGCGTCCGACGTTTCTGGATGTTACCGAGCAGGTGGAGCGAATTCTCGAAGATTCCGGGCTGACCGAAGGAATTCTGGTTGTGTTTTCGCAGCACACCACCTGCAGCGTCCTGGTCCAGGAAGCTTCCGATGATGTCGATTACTGGGGAACAGACTTCTTAATGCAGGATCTGGTAGGGGCGCTGGAGAAGATCATCCCCACCTGCCGCACGCAGGGGCAGTACCAGCATCCGGGACCGCTGCACATCAAAGCCGCTCAGGGTCGAGGCGAGGAGCCGTGGTGGTCGTTAAATACGGACGCCCACCTGCGGTCGGTGCTTCTCGGCCGATCCATCACCGTTCCGGTTGAAAGCGGCAAGATGGTCCTTGGTGAATTTGGCCGGATCTATTTTGCAGATTTCGACCAGGTGCGTGCGCGCGAGCGCCTCGTGCGGGTGCAGATTATCGGCGATTGACCTTTGCGGTTTGAAAAATCCGGCCTGCTGCGGCGGCTTTATGCTTCGAGGTTGCCTGCGCTCAATCCCCGATTCACTCAGGCGACCTGTCGGAGCCTGCTCAGCGCCTGTTCTCCTAATACGCCTGCGAAAGGTTCGCTTTCATCTCAGGATCACCCTCGGTTGGATGGCGTCGAGGCGTCGGTCTATGCCGAAGGCCCCCTGGTCGATGGGTCAGGTCCAATCCTTGAATCACCTCGTATATGGCCGGTGTACATCAGAAGCAGATTTATCCCGACAATGTGAATGATGACCGAGAAGTGGGAGCGGCGATTTGGCAGCGGCATCGCCTTCATTTCACCGTGCCTCCAGGGCATGAACGAGACATAATCACTTCTTCCCTGACCTATTTTGGCGCTCTCAACGGGAGTTTGAGGGGTCCTTGTTGCGAGATTGGATCCAGGCATCCGTCTGGTTCTGCACGGCACACCCCGGATCGTGACCTGTAATGAGACTGCAAGGTCATCGCTGGTTGAACTCGGCTATGCTGGAGTCAGCCAGAAGGGTTCATGCCCGAGGTGATCCTATGATGGACACACGCAAACTGCGACCGGATTTCAGACCCCAGGTGGTTGAGCACGAGGTGAGCCGGGTGGAGGCATTGCAGGACGAACAGCTTTACCTGCCGCCGTTCGCAGCGGATTCCTATGTATGGCTCGAGGGTGTTGAGGACGATATTTCCTGGTTTGAGCTGGTGCTTTACTGGCTGGGTGAGATCGGCTGGTGGCGCAGGTACTGGAGCCGCCCGCGGAACTGATCCTCGAGGTATTCACGCACGTTTCACGCAGCAATGCGCTCGTCCGAGCGCATTGTTGATTCATCCGCCATGCAACCGTGATTCAGGGACCGAATGTGGTGCCGACCAAGAAAACACCATGTAACCGGCTGGCATACTTGTGATTCAGGAGGACTTGCCGGAAACTCAAAGAGTTTCGGCTTGGATTTTCGTAATAGGAGACGCGAGAATCGTGTGTGCAAAAGGGTATATTTGATTTTCGATTAAAAATGATTATGGTTAGTCCGTCGAAAGCATGATTCAAACCACCTGTGAGTAGTTATTGATGGTGAGTGATCTGCGATGATCATCAACTTCATTTACGGTCTTTCCTTCGCGATTTTGGGCTTGGTGGCGTATTTCCGGATGCGCGAAGGGATCGACCTGCCGCTCAAGAAGCAGATGCCGTGGTTGGCAGCCTTTGGCATCCTGAGCGGCTTCACGGCCTGGAGTGAAATGTTCCTGGCCACGGATATATCCCACACGACAGTTGACCTGCTGCTTCTCTGGGGAAGCATCGCCCGCCCCCTTACGGGCTTGCTGCTGCTGCGGTTCGGCTGGGGCGTGCTGAGGGAGCTTTCACCGCTGCCAGCCTGGGCCACGCTCATACCGGGCATCCTGATTGTCCCCGTCGCTTTCATGATCGCCTATGCCTCCACGACCTTCATCACCCCGTCACCGATCAACATCCCGATCGACATCTGGTCCCGCTACCTGCTTTACCTTCCGGGGGCGATCCTAGCCGGGATCGGTTTCATTCGCCAATCCCGCGCACAGAGTCGGGAGGGTGTTTACGATGTATCCCGGCTCATGCTGGGCGCGGGGCTGGCATTTCTCTTCGAAGCTTTCGTTGTAGGCCTGATTGTGCCGGCTGCACCCTATGGGCCCGCTTCCTATTACAACTATGATCGCGTGGTCTACAACGCGTTTTCAGGCGAGCAGGCAGATCTTTACCGGCCCTATGGTCTTTCCGCCTGGCTTGATTATGCCCAGGTTTTGAACCTTACTGGATTTCCGATCGAATTCTGGCGCATGTTATCCGCCATCGCGGTCACCTTCTTCGTGGTGCGGGGGCTTGATGTGTTCGAAACCTTTCGCCGCCATCAGCTCGAGTTGCTCCAGGCTGAGCGGGATCGTGCCCAGCGGGCTGCTTTCGAAGCCCAGCTTACGGCTCGCTATACGGCTGAGAATTGGACCAACGCGCTTGTAAGCATCAATCGCAAGATCGCCGAACTGAACAGCGTTGACAGCATATTGCTGGAGATTATTGAGAATGCCCGCCTTCTGCTGCACGCTGATTTCATCGGCCTCGCGCTCATGGATGATGATGGTGGAAATCTGGAGCTGAAATACCTTGCGACTGGGCAGGGCAGTCAGATGACAACCCAACCTGCCAGGGTTGAGAATGCTTTGATCCGGAGGGCGATCGAAACCGGCCAACCTGTTTTCTCGAGGGTTAGCGATCCGGAATCGCAGCTGGCAGGGTTGTCGTTTCACCCGCAGCGATCGGTAGGTTCCGCGATGATCGTCTGCCTCAGCCTCGATAACCGGCCGATCGGTGTGTTGTGGATCGCAAACTACGCCCAGTTGTCCTACTCGGAAACCGATTCGATTTATCTGGAATGCATGGCCGATCAGGCGGTGATTGCCATCCAACACGGGCTCATGATGTCGCAGCTCCAATCGTTTTCGATCATTGAAGAGCGTACGCGCATTGCCCGAGAGATGCACGATGGACTTGCGCAGGTCCTTGGGTACCTCAACCTGCAGGTCCAGACACTGGATTCACTTTATGCGCAGGAAAAGCACGAGAGCTTCAGGACCGAGCTTGATCACATGCGGGAAGCGATACGGATTGCCCACGCCGATGTGCGCGAGAATATTCTCAGCCTGCGGACAACGTTAGCAAGTGAAAAGGGCTTGTATTCCGCGATCGATGAATACCTGGAGGAATTTGGCATTCAAAATGGAATACGCACCCGATTAATTAATAGGATTGATGGTGACCCAGAGCTCTCTTCGGTGTCCGAGGTTCAAATGGTCTGCATCCTTCAGGAGGCATTGACCAATGTGCGCAAGCATTCGCAAGCTCGAGCGGTTGAAGTGACCATCGAGCGGGTGGATAAACCGAATGACAGCATCAAGATGGAAGTCTTTGACGATGGAATCGGTTTTGAAGAAAAGGATTCGCCCCGCAGTTTTGGCCTCCAGACGATGCGGGAGCGGGCACATAGCATTGGGGGTGAACTACGTGTCATTTCAGCTGCAGGAGTAGGAACACGCGTGGTGGGGATATTCCCATGTCTCTCTTCCGAGAGCATCCATCCCCCAAGTATCGAGATGGTCAGCAACCAGTCATCGAAAACCATCAACGGGTCGTCTCTGCCATGAATGTTCGAGAATGGGCGCTGCCTGTATATACGATCCTGATGCAAACCGCGATGGGGTCACTCTTCTTCTTATGGCTCATCCGCATCCGGGAATCTCGCAGGCTGGATCCATATGGAAAGGACCGTCTGCTGCAGATCCCTCTCACCATCATTCTCGTTACGATCTTCTTCGCGATGGTCGGGGCCCATTTCCATCTCAGCAAACCATTCCTGTCCCTGCTGGCGGTCTCGAATTTTCGGACATCGTGGCTCAGTCGGGAAATCGTATTTACCATCCTGTTTTTTTCCCTTACCTTTGCCATATGGCTTCTCCACCGCTTGCGTCCATCGGCAGGCCGATTAATCGATATCGTTGGTTGGGGGGCTATTCTTTGCGGCTGGGCGATGATCTACTGCATGGCAAGGATCTACCTCTTGCCCACACAGATATCCTGGAATTCTCCGACGACGATTTTGCACTACATCGGAACAACCTTTCTCCTTGGATCTTCCGCTTTACTGGCCATTCTCTGGATGGATCAGCGCTTCGTTTCCGTCAGAAACCCGCAAAGTGCGGAGCAGACCTTGACCAGGCGGCCAGAGGCCTTGACCCTGCTGGCGGTTGTTGTCCTCGCGGCGGCTATCCTCGATATATCCATTGAGCTCTATCAGATCGCTGCCCTGAGGGCTGGAATTGGACCGGCCAGGACAAGCCTCGAACTACTGTTTGGCCTGTATCAACCGCTATTATTCATGCGGATCGGACTGGTATTGATTGGCGCGTCCTGGTTAGCCTACAATACCCTCCAGTTGAAGCGACTACAGAATCGTTCCCATGACCAGCTCTTGCCGGTATATGCTTCTTTCATGCTGTTGATGATTGGCGAGATACTGGGTCGGTTCCTTTTCTACGCAACACATGTTCGTATTGGTTTATGATGGAGTCGCAGGAGACAAGCGGTGAAGCGAATTCGGGTCGGTCCGAGGCCGGGCCGGTAACTCAGATTGATGCGGTGTGTCGTCGCACGTGCGGCAACATCACTGTCGTCGACTCGTAGCGCAGCTTCGAGCCGGACGGCTTCCGTGACGGGCAACCCGA
>JBJYWH010000105.1:0-1676 GCA_046259355.1 Anaerolineales bacterium | reverse complement strand
GCCTCCTCGTCGGCCCTGCGCTCGGCCTCATGCCACCCCGGCAGCACGAAATCGCAATAGAGCGGATCGCCGCGCAGATCGTCCATCTGCGGCTGATGCAGCAGGTCCTGCACCCGAAACCGGAAGCCCGGCAGCACCGCTGAGCGGATCACGCCGTCGGCACGCTCCATCGGGACATAGACGCCGCGCTCGTCGAGCCTGAAGAAGCCCATCAGGCCCTCCTCACGGTGCAGGATGTAATACTCGCGCACGCCGGCGCGGGCATATTCCTGCTTCTTCGTGACCGCGTCGCGCTCGATCCCGGGGCGCTCCTTGTCGGACAGGGCCTCGATGCACAGATCAAAGATGCCGTGATACGAGCAGTCCAGCGGCAGCAGGGGCTGCGGGTTGCCCCTGGTGACGACGCCCAGGTCCGGTTTACGGATCACGGTCTTGTGCGGCAGCGGCAGACGAAACCCCATCTCCAGCGCCACCATGGCGGCGATCGGGTGCACCGAGAGGAAACGCCGCAGGAGGTCCGTGAACCAGGCATAGACGAGATAGGTCTCGTAATCCGACACCGGCTTCTCCTCCAGGCGCCCATCGTTCCATTCGTAGTGAACATCCGGTTCGAGGTAGTACCGGCGCCAGTACTCCACCTCCGAGACCCGCAGGCCGGCCTTCGAGACCGGCTCGACCTGCACCTCATGCATGACTGCTTCGGCGGCTGGGCTGCTCATGATTACCGACATCTCGTGATTGATCGGGAAAAGGGTAGCACGGGTATCGGAAGCGCCGACCGATCGGCGCTTCCGATGGCTCGTCAGATTCCCGGACAAACACGAACCAGGGTCTTTGCGACCTCGGGGCCGGCCTCTGCCGCCCGCTCGAGAAGCGAGACCCGGCTTGCGGATCAGTGTCCTGAGCGGGAATGCCAGAAATACGCTCATCCTCAACGCGCGCTTGACACATGCATACCGGTCGGTATCTTCTATCGAGAAGGAGCTGACCATGACCTTGATCCAGACCGTTTCCCCTGAATCCGCCACCGGCGAGGTGGCTGCCATCTACGCGCAGGTGAAGGCGCGTTTCAGCTTCATCCCAGCCGTCGTCCAGATGCGCAGTGCCAGTCCCACCCTGCTGCGCCTGATGCTGGAAGGCCAGGCCCATTACATGGACCACCCGACCCTGTCGGCGCCCCTGCTGGCCTGCATCCGCATGCTGGTGTCCCAGCGCAACCAGTGCGCCTACTGCATCGACCTCAATGCCAGTCTGCTGATCAACCTGTTCGGCTGGAGCCAGGACCAAGTGGCAGCGACCCGGACCGACATCGGCGCCGCCCACCTGAGCGACAAGGACAAGGCCATGCTCCGATTCGTCGTCGACGCCGTCGCCGATCCGCTCGCCGTCCAGGCGCCGGACCTGGACCGGCTGCGCGCGCTGGGGTGGAGCGATGCGGACATACTCGACGGCCTGAATCACGGTGCAGTGATGTCCGCGAGCGACATACTCATCAATGCGTTCAAGGTGGAGCGTGATTTCTGATCACGGGAAGCTGGCCAGGTGGGACCCGGCCCGGTTGGCCGCGTAGGCGAAGCGTCGGTAGGCATCCTCGCAGCGTCCGGCCGCCGGGAGGATCTCCTCGCAGGTGCGGGCCATCGCCGAGGGGCCGTCGTTCAGGCCCAGCGACTGCTCCG
>JBJYWH010000104.1:0-5867 GCA_046259355.1 Anaerolineales bacterium | reverse complement strand
GGGCGCCGATCAAGATGATCTTCCCGATTGGCCTGCTGATCTTCCCATCCATTCTCATGGTTCTGCTGGGTCCGGCGGCGCTCCTGCTGTTCCGATCGCCGATGGGCGCTCTATTTCGCTGAGAAAGCCAGAATCATCTCCATCTCACCCGGGAAGGGGGCCCGGTGTCGAGCAACTCAGAGAGTTCATTCCGAATCCTTCAACGCTTCTTCCAGGCAGCGCTTGAAGCGCTTTTTCCCCCGCGCTGCCCGGGCTGCGGCCAACCTGGCGAAGTTTGGTGCTCTCGCTGCCATGCTCGCCTGACGCGCTGTCCCCTCGACAGGAATTTCAGACGCGGCGCCACGTCAAATCGCGGCATCGAAGACTCGCCGGTGATCCGTTCCTACGCTCTCTACCGGGCCCCTCTCATCAAGGCGATCCTTGAGCTTAAGTATCGCCCCAACCAGGCTCTCGGCCGTGTCATGGCCGATTGGTTGGCCTCGATGTACCGGCCGTTGGGGTGGCAGGCAGAACTGGTGGCACCGGTACCTCTGTCGGTCGCCCGCCAGCGACAAAGAGGTTATAATCAGGTTGAGTTGATAAGCAGCCCCTTAGCGGAGGCTTTGAACTTGCCGCATTATCGGAACGCATTAAAACGTGTTCGCGATACAGGCTCTCAAGTCGGCCGTGATTACACAGCCCGCATGACCAACGTCGAAGGCGCGTTCAAGGCCAATCCCGAGTATTGCGATCGAAAAGTAATCTTGCTCGTCGACGATCTGGTGACAACCGGCGCAACGGTGCGCGCCTGTTCAGCGGCGTGCTTCGCAGCCGGGGCGGCGGATGTTTTTGCATTAACTGTTGGACAGGCATCCGGGAAGTAATGACCACACTGTTTGAATAGAAAGGGAGCTACGATGTCAGTCAAAGTCGTCATCAACACGAAGAACATGGATTTGAACGACAGGCTGCGCGATTACGTGGATAAAAAAGTGAGCAAACTCGATCGCTATCTCGATATTCTTGAAGAAGCGAAAGTCGACCTGACCTATGCCCAGACCGCACGCAGCGCGCAGGACCGGCAGGTTGCCCAAATCACGATTCGTGGGAAGGGAGTTGTTCTTCGGGCAGAGGATCGAACCGAGGACATGTATGCCTCGGTGGATCAGGCTCTGGATAAAATCTCGCGCCAGATCGAACGGTACAAAGGCCGCCGCTGGCGTGGTCGTGGTGACGGCCGCACGGCAGCGGAAGCGGCTGGTGCGACGTTGATGGTTGATGAATCCGTGCTGTTGGAAGAAGCCCCTATGATCGCACGCCGCAAGCGGCACCAATTGATTCCGATGGACGAGACCGAAGCGATTGAGCAGATGGAACTGCTTGGGCATGAGGATTTCTTTATCTTCCTCAACGCAGACACCAATCAGGTCAGCGTATTGTACCGGCGGCACGATGGTTCCCTGGGTCTGATTGAAACCGAGATCGCCTGAGCTTCCTGTATGAGGCCGGCGGTTCGAGCCGCTGGCCTCATATATTCTATGGACCCCATTCCGACCATCATCATGCTTCCGCCGAACGGCAGCTCCGAGCCCGAGCGCTGGGTGGGGGCGGGCCGGCTGGCAGCGGCTTCGGATTTGATCGAGCGCTTGAAGGGCGCCGGCGGTTTCGAGCCAATCCTCATGGCTGCGGCAGAACCCGAGCAGCGCGAGGCGCTTTCCCGTCTGGGTGTCGTCAACATCGAATCTGCTGCGGGTCCCTTTCATTTCGGGCAGGCATTGACACGGATCATACGTGACCGGGGTCTTCGACAGGCGGCGTATTTTGGCGGAGCCAGTGCGCCGCTCCTGACGCAGGATCACCTCCATCGCCAGTTGGAAACGCTTCGTATAGCCACAAAACCCATGGCGATTGTCAACAATCTCTATTCAAGCGATTGGTTCATGATCAACGATTCTTCCCTGTTGTTGGAGATCGCGGAGCGGCTGCCATCGGATAATCCCATCGGATACGTTCTTTCGCATGACCTTGGCCTTGAGGTGGCGGGGATGTCCCCGGAGGCGGCAACGCGGCTGGATATCGATACCCCATCTGACCTGGCGCTGCTCGCGGGTCACCCGGCGCTTGGACCACACCTGCGAGGTTTCCTTGCTTCCCTCGAGCCAACGACGTTGGAGCGTATTGAACGGATCAAACGATTGCTTATGACCCCTGCCAGCACGCTGGCGATCATCGGCCGTTGTGGGTCGCAGGTGTGGCAGGCCCTGGAAAGGGCTACCCAGATCTGGATCAGGGTCTTCACGGAAGAACGGGGAATGGTCGCGAGTCGCCGGCTTGCGAATGGCGAAGTCCGTTCTTTGATCGGAGAGATGGTCAACCAGCTTGGACCCAAGACGTTCCTGGAGCGAATCGGCGCAATGGCTGATGGCTTGCTGTGGGACACGCGTGTATGGATGGGGATGGGACGGGAATGGCCATCAGCATCCGATCGTTTTGCCTCGGATCTCGGCAGGGTGGATTGGATCGCCGACAAACCGCTTCGCGACCTGACAGAAGCCTCGCTCGAGGTGGATTTTCCGGTATTGCTTGGGGGGTACGGCGTGGTGGCGGGAGGGATCTACGCACTGCTGGAGAGCATCGCTGCGGACCGATCACCAACCGTCTAGGAACGGCCGCCAGGCCTCGTTTTTCTCGAGATAGGAAGAATACAGGTACGATGCCGTCGCCCGGGGCTCAAAGGGCGGATGGCGAAGGGTCATGGAGGCATCTTCCAGCGTCCGCCCGCCTTTCCGGAGATTGCATTTCTGGCACGCCGTCACCAGATTGAACCACGAATACTCGCCGCCCCGGTGGCGCGGAACAACGTGATCCAGCGTCAGGTGTTTTGTCTGGGCTCCGCAATACTGGCAGGTGAAGTGATCCCGCCGAAAAATCTCACGTTTTGAAAGCCGGACGCGGGGGTAGGGGCGTTTGACCATGTACCCGAGACGGATGACCGAAGGTCGGGGAAAACGCTCGCGCACGGTGTAAATATACCCACGGCCATTGAGAAGCATCTCAGCCTTGCCGGACAGATAGAGGTTGATAGCCCGGCGTGTCGAGCACACGTTCAATGGCTCGTAGTTCGCGTTGAGCACAAGCACCGGCAGGTTCATCATGATCGTTCCCGATTGGTCGAAAATTATATCACCCGGATTTACCAGCGAAAGTCATGCTTCATAAAAACCGGCCCTGGTCATCGACCAGGGCCGGTTGCGTTTTAGCCGGAAATTAAACGAATCGCTGCCTGATCTCCGAGCTTACGTAATCGAGAATGGCAACCGTGATCGCGATGAACCAGACGGCGATACCGGCTGCTCGGTAGTCCAACAGTCGAATCCACTGCACCAGCAGGAAGCCGATGCCACCGCCACCGACCAGGCCAATAACGGTTGACATACGCACATTGATATCCCAGCGGTAAATCGTGAACGAGACGAAGGGTGGGATGATCTGCGGTACGACGGCGTACATGATGGTCTGCAGCCAGTTGGCGCCGGTTGCCTGGATCGCTTCAATCGGTCCCGAATCGATGGATTCGATCGATTCGGAATACAGCTTGCCGAGAGCCGCGATGCTGTGGAGCGTCAAGGCCAGGATGCCAGCAAATGGGCCCAGACCGACGACGACCACGGCGATAATCGCCCAGATTAGCGGTTCGATCGAGCGGATGATATTGAGAACGGTGCGAGTGAGGAAGTAGATGGCGAGCGTGATCCACGTTCCCGACATCAGGTTGCGGGCCGCGAGGAAACTGACCGGGATGGCGAGGATGATGCCGAAGAAGGTCGACATCATGCCGAGAAAGATGGTCTCGATCATGCGCTCGACCGCCAGCTTGAGCTCGGTGCTTGGTTCAGCAGGCCCGATGCCCGCCACCTGGCGTGCTTTCAACTCCCAAATTTGCTCTTCTTCGCTCACGCTGGGCGGCACGAGGCGGTAGGGCATGATAATGTCGAGTTCGAATCCACCATCCGCATCGGCCATGGGCCGCACGTACTCTCCGCCCTGTCGCTGACGGAATTCATTTCCGATCGGGTCTTCCCACCACAGCTCGACGATTTCATTCGGCTGGAAATTACCGCCGACAAGATGCAGAACCGTCCCGGATGCGCCTTCCTGTTCGCTCAGGTTGCCGCAGGTCGGTTCAACGATCAAGTAGGGCTGCTCTGGATCGATCGTATTTGCGGGCGGCGGACTTTCATCGCAAGGAACGCCGATATCCGCCGTCGCCTCAATCCGCTCCTCGACGCGCGTTATGGCACGCTCCCAGGGCCACATCACCTGGACGAGCTTCTGGCCGCCTTCCTCCAGGCCCGTCACGATGCTGGCAGGATTGATCTCGCCAATCTGCCAGCCCAGGCCGAAATACACCAGAATGACCAGGACGAACAGCACCACGCTGCCGCGTCGCTTGCTGGCGATGATTTGATAGGCGTCGACGAGATTCCAGATGTAGATGGCGATCAAACCCAGAAACAGAACCAGCAGGATGGGTTCGAGGTGGAATGCCTTCTTGACCTGCTCGAAGAAGGTTCCTACATGGCGGGAGGCGATGCCGATACGCCATATCCACAGGCCGCCAGCGGTGAGCAAGCTCAGCAGGATCAGCAATCCGCGGCTGAGGTAGCCACTCAGCGCTTGGCCCAGGCCCGGGACGATGGCCGAGAGTACCGACCCGAGCCAGGCCGGGACTCTTACCATAGGGCGCGTTTCCTTATGCAAGTGGGGGTGGCGCTGTGTGTTCATGCGGCCCCTCCTGGCGTGAGATCGCCTTCCAGCCCGCCGCCGACTCTTTCGGCCTCCTCGCCGTAAATATCCTTGAACTGTTCATCGGTCATTTTACGAATATCCTCGCGCGTACCGCGATAGACGATCTCGCCCTGCCGCAGCCCGATCACGCGCGTGGCATAACGCTGCACAAGATCAAGATAATGCAAGCTGCAAATGATGGTGATTTCGTCTTCCTTATTCAGTTGTTCCAGGCGCTGGAGGATCGAATGCGCCAGGACCGGGTCGAGGCTGGCGACCGGTTCATCTGCCAGGATCATCTTCGGCTCCTGCATCAGTGCCCGGGCGACACCCACACGCTGCTGCTGCCCGCCGCTTAGCTCGTCGGCACGTTTGTGCGCTTGATCAAGTATCCCCAGCCGTATGAGCGCATTGCGGGCCCGTTCCCTGTCTTCTTTGCTGAACCGTCCCAGCAAACTGTTCCAGGTTGGGGTATAGCCAAGGCGCCCAGCCATAACGTTCGTCATGACGGAAGAGCGTCGAACCAGGTTGAAGTGCTGGAATACCATACCAATGTTGCGCCGGGCGGCGCGCAGCTCGTCCCCCTTCAGCTTGGCGAGATCAACACCATCCCACAGCAGTTCGCCCTCTGTGGGATCGATAAGGCGATTGATGCAGCGCAGCAGGGTTGACTTGCCCGACCCACTCAGTCCAATGACGACCAGGAATTCACCGTCTTCAACCGTGAAGCTCACATCTTTCAGGGCAACGGTGCCATCGTCGTAGACCTTGGTCAGATGGCGTATCTCTAGCATGTGTTATGTCTCCAGATGAAATCGCGGGGGGACGGATGCCCGTCCCCCCGCATCGTACGCGTCACAGGTCGAGAGTGCTCCCGATGCGAGTTGCTGGCACCAACTTACTGCAGTGATTCGATGTTGACTCCGGCAGCATCGAGCACCTGTCGGAATGGATCATAGAAGCTGTCGTCGACTTTCTGCAGGCCAGCCCACGAGTAGGCTTCATCCAGGGCAGCCTTGCCTTCGTCGGTGTCGGCGATCTTCAGCAGTGCGTTGTTGATGCTGTCACGCATTTCGCGCGTCATGCTCGGGACGTACTGC
>JBJYWH010000103.1:0-3113 GCA_046259355.1 Anaerolineales bacterium | reverse complement strand
GTACATGTTCGGGATGGGGGGCGTGCAGGAATCGTCCATCCCGTTCTCGCAGATGGCATCATTAAAGCCGAGGTACAGCACCTGGGGGTCGGAGGGCGCGCTCGTCAGGGGGCGCATGGAAGCCACGTCGTTCTGCATGCGCCCGGCCATGGTCTCGGCCAGCAGATCGACCACCTCGGTCCGGGTCCAGGTCAGCCCCTGGTCCTGGCTGTGCCAGACCCCCCCGCCGCCGTCGCCGGCGATCAGGCCATCCGGTGTGCCCAGGATCTGGGTGGCGGAGGGCAAGCTCGTGCCGGGCCAGGTCTCCCCGCCGTCGGTGCTGCGGAAGCCGCCGGTGTTCGCCCCGACCAGGATCGTGCTTGGATCGTTCGGCAAGACCAGCATGCCGGCGATCGTGGCCCCGGTGTAGCCCTTGCTGGCATCCACCCAGGTTTCCCCGCCGTCCGTGCTCAGGAAGTTCCCTCCACCGTAGTTGTTGTCGAAGACCCGGTAGGGGTCACGCGGGTCGACCTGCAGATCGATCGGCATCCCGGCCGTGCGGTCCGGTGTGGCCAGGGTGAAATTCTGCCAGGTCCGGCCGGCATCATCGGAACGCGAGACGAGGCCTTCCGTCGCCGAATACCAGACGTCCGGATCGCTCATGGCGATCTCGACCGCATCGGAGGCACCCGGTCCCTCCTGCATGCGGGTCCAGGTGTCGCCGCCATCATAGGTCACGAACACGCCGCCGATCCCGGGATTGCTCACGGCTGCAACAAGGATATCGGGATTCTCGGGGTGCATGAACAGGCTGGGGATGATCAAACCGCTCAAGCCGTTCGATTCGTTCAGAACGGTCCAGGACTGGCCGCCGTCCTGGCTGCGCAGGATGCCCACGCCGCCACGGTTCTCCGGCGTGCTGTTGGCCGGAACGCGGTCGAAAATGCCGGTCGAGACATAGATGCGGTTGCTGTCACGGGGATCGACCCAGACGTAGCGGGCGATGTTCTCGCCCGACCAGATGCGGGTCCAATTCCGGCCGCCATCGGTCGATTTATAGACCTCCCCACCGTACCCATGCGACCCAACCTGATGCGTCTCGTCCTCCCAGGCAGATACGTCGACCTCGCTGGCGGCGTAGACAACGCTGGGGTCATTGGGGTCGATCGTGATGCCGCGAATGCTGCGTCCGCGTTCGGTGATGCCGCTGTCCATTTCCACCCAGCTGTCGCCGTTGTCGCTGCTGCGGTAGACGTGCCCGCTCAGCTGCGTCCCGGCCCAGATCACGTCATAATTGTGGGGATCGATCGTCAGGCAGAAGATGGGGATATCGCTTCCGATGCTCGATGCAATTCCATCGTTGCTCGGGAACCAGGTCTGACCGCCGTCCGTGCTCTTGTTGACTCCGGCATGGGCATCCGTCACGAACATGACCTCCGGATTGTCGGGCCGCATGCGAATGTCATACCCCAGGCCGCCCGGAGGGCCGCCGGTGGATACCCAGGACTCGGCCTGGTACGCAGGAGTGCCGGGTTCGACCGGCTTGGATGGAGCGGTCTCACCGCTGACGGTGATCTCAACCATGCGCGTGTCGATGCGGGTGCCCCTGTCAACCGCCAGCTCGAAGACTTCCGTCTTCGGCGGGCACACCTCCGCCTGACCGACCATGGGAACCGGCTCGCCTTTAAGGGAAGCGCTGAAGCCCTCCGCCACTTCCCAGTGCAGAACCGTGCACTCCCCGGGCTGCAACTCGAAACGTTCGGCTGTAATGAAGATCCCGTTCGCTTCGCCGGGTTCAGAGGGTTCAGCCGGTGCGGATATCTCCTTCGTTTCGGTCGGCTGCGGGGCTGCCTGGCCACTACAGGCAGCAAGGATGCATGCCAGGATCCCAAAGGATAGAGCGCGCAGGGGCGAGGGTTTCATGGAGGTCTCCTTCCTGGCCGGTCGCTGACCGGAGGGTTTTGTCGATGGGGGCTGCTACCGACGAAGAGGTTTCATACCAGGAGGCGCGCAATCAAGGTCCAACTATAGTCCTGATGCTGGACAGGGACAACATAAAGTGTTACGAGCCTTCGGATTGACAGGAAACGGCTGGGGTGAAGAAATGGGGGCTGATAATGGTAGCGGGCCTGCAGGAAATCGATTTGCATTGTGCGGATCAAATAAACGAGGCGGTGCTCTTGCGAAATTCGGCGGGACGAAGGTATCGAGCAGCAGCCAATCCTCGAGCGGTGTGATCCTGGTTCCTGGCGTAAAATCCACGCCCATCGCCGTCAGCAGCTGGACCAGCGGATGGTCAGGGTGGCGAGCGTAGGACTCGCGATAAAGGCTGAGCAGCTCTTGAGAACCCCCTTCCGCGCCAAACGCTGCGAGCTGCGCAGTGTAGCCGTCAAACGGAACAGGGACTCCCTGCGCCATGCTGGCCAGCGCGGGAACCTCGAAGTCATAGAGCCAGAAAGAGGCCTCCCCCCGCTCCGAGCCGGGCATGACCTGCTCCGCACACGCTGGTGCAGATCGCATTCCGTATGGGCTCCTGGCACGTTTGGTTGCCTATTGACAATCCGAGAAAAATCCTGCATACTCTTGATATCACTTTGTATCACAAAGTACTATGAATACTATAGTACTGTCCTTTTCAAAGGAGATTTGCCATGCCCGGCGAAATCAGCTTGAGAGAGACCGAGCGTAGGATGTTCGCCATCAAATTCCAGGACGGCCTGATAGACATCGCCATCGGGTGCTTTCTCCTGGTGTTCGTCATCGGTCCGTACCTCTCCCCAGCCCTGGGAGACTTCTGGGCTACGGTGGTCGTGTTCCTGCCCTTATGGACGATCATTTTGCCGGCACTGTGGTTGGTCCGCAGGTATGTGGTCACACCCAGGATTGGGTTCGTGAAGTTCGGGGCGTGGCGGGTATCCAGGGTCAAGCGCTTCAATGTCGTCGTGCTTATCGTCCTCGTCCTCTCATCGATCCTCGGCTTGCTTTCGGCGGTTGAATTCGATGCCGTGCCCGGATGGGTGCATTCGGCCCGCTTCTCGCTGGTCTTCCTTCTTATCTTCAGCATTACGGCCTACTTCCTCGATCTGACACGCCTCTATGTCTATGGGATCCTGATCGCACTGGGGTACCTGACC
>JBJYWH010000102.1:0-9272 GCA_046259355.1 Anaerolineales bacterium | reverse complement strand
TGGTACGCCTTCGATCCGGAAGCCGCCAAGGCGCTGCTGGCTGACGCCGGCTACCCGGACGGCTTTGAGACCACGATCTACTACCGCGATGTCTTCCGCAGCTACCTGCCGGAGCCCGGCCGTGTGGCCGAGGAACTGCAGGCGCAGCTTGCTGCGAACCTGAACATCACCGCCAAGATCGAGGTGATGGAATCGGGCGCCTTCATCGAGGCTTCCAGCGTGGGCAGCCTGAACGGCCTGCACCTGCTCGGATGGAATGCGGACTACCCGCACGTGACCAACTTCCTCGACTTCCACTTCGGGCGCAATGGCGAGCAGTTCGGCACGCCCTATCCGGATGTCTATGAGAATCTGGAAGCTGGTGCCCAGATCGCCGACCCGACGGAAGCCGAGCCGTACTATGTCGCGGCGAACGACGCCATCAAGGAAAACGTCCCGATGGTACCGATCGCACACGGCGGTTCCGGCGTTGCCTACCGCGCTGATGTTGCGGACGCTCATGCCAGCCCGTTGGGCAATGAGTACTTCGCCGTGATGGACCCCGGTGGACGCGATACCTTCGTCTGGATGCAGAACGCCGAACCGATCAGCCTGTTCTGCGCCGACGAGACCGACGGTGAATCGCTGCGAGCCTGCGAGCAGGTCACCGAGGCACTCTACGGATATACGATCGGGGGCGTCGATGTCGTGCCGCAGCTGGCGACATCCTGTGAGCCGAACGAGACGCTCGATGTCTGGACCTGCCACCTGCGCGAAGGCGTCAAGTTCAGCGATGGAACCGGCTTTGACGCCAATGACGTGGTTGCCACGTTCACGATGGGCCTGGACGCCTCCAGCCCGCTGCACGTCGGCAACACCAACGTCTGGGATTACTACGACTATCTCTGGGGCATGATGAACAAGCCCGCCGAGTAGTCCTCTTGAGGTCTACACCCGAGTAATCCTGACCATGACGCGGGATGGACCTGAAAAGGCCATCCCGCGTCATCCATCTTGATCGATAAGGTGAAATCATGTTCCGGTATATCGTCCGTCGACTGATCTATGCCATCCCGGTGCTGATCGGTATCCTGGTTGTGGTATTCGTGCTGGCACGCCTGATCCCGGGGGATCCGTGCACGGCGATCCTGGGCGAGAAAGCGACGCCGGAGGCCTGCGCCCGCCTGAACGCGGAATTAGGCCTCGACAAGCCGATCACAACCCAGTTTGTGATCTATATGGAGCGTTTCATCCAGGGCGATTTTGGAAATTCGATTCGCTTCTCGCGGCCGGTCAGCCTGATCCTGGTTGAACGTCTGCCGACCACGATCGAACTCACGATGTTTGCGCTGATCATCGCGGTCGCGGTTGGGATTCCGGCCGGAGTCATTTCGGCCGTCCGGCACAACTCTTCAATCGATGTCGCTACGATGGTTGGAGCAAACATCGGCGTCTCGATGCCGGTGTTCTGGCTGGGACTTATGCTGGCGTATTTATTCGCCATCCTTCTCAAAGACACACCCTTCTGGCTGCCGCCCTCCGGCCGACTCTCGGCCGGGGTATCGGCGGTGCCGTTCTTCGAGGTCTGGGGCTGGAATGTGCAGCCCGATTCGGGCGGCTACAAGCTGCTGGAGTTTTTCGCCAACCTGTATGTCTTGAACGCAATCCTCACACAGAATTGGACGCTGCTCTGGGACACGATCAAGCACCTGATCCTTCCGGCGGTGGCGTTGAGCACGATCCCGATGTCGATCATCGCCCGCATGACCCGCTCCAGTTTACTGGAGACGCTGGGGATGGATTACATCCGCACGGCGCGCGGGAAAGGAGTGCCGGAACGGCTGGTCGTGATGCGGCATGGCTTGAAGAATGCCCTGCTCCCGGTGGTGACCATCATCGGGCTGCAGCTGGGAGGGCTGCTGGGGGGCGCGGTGCTGACCGAGACCATTTTTGGTCTCTCCGGGGTTGGCCGGATCCTGTACGAGGCCATCACCGCCCGGGATTATCCGATCATTCAAGCCTTCACCTTCATCATCGCGACCGGCTACGTGTTGATCAACCTGATGGTGGATGTCTCCTACACCTTCCTCGATCCGCGCGTGCGGCTGCAGTAATGGGAGGGGCTGTTTATGACAACTGACAACGCCGCCCTGCCGCTCTTCCCAGAGGAGGAAAAGAAAAAGGGCAGGGATCTCTACCGCACGGCGATCGGCCGTCTCTTTCGACGCCGGTCGGCGCTGGTCGGAATGGGGATCTTGTTCACCCTCGTGATCATGGCGATCTTCGCACCGCTCATTGCGCCCTATGACCCGGAAGAGGTCTTGATTGGCGTGGAGGACGTCAAGCGCCGCCAGGCGCCGTGCATCCACCTGCTGGGATGCCCTGCCGATCAGCCCCAGCACATCATGGGCATCGACGGCAATGTGCGGGATGAATTCAGCCGCATCATCTACGGCTCGCGATACTCGTTGATGATCGGCTTCACAACGGTCGGATTTGCGATCGTGATCGGATCCGTACTGGGTGCAATCGGAGGGTTCGTCGGCGGCTGGCCGGACAACCTGATCATGCGTGTGATGGACGTGCTGCTGGCATTCCCGGCGCTGCTGCTGGCGATTGCCATCGTGGCCGTGCTGGGGCCGGGGCTGATCAATGCGCTGATCGCGATCGGAATCGTGTCGATACCGGCCTACGCACGCGTGATGCGCGCCAGCGTGCTGGCGACAAAAGAGAACGATTATGTCCTTGCGGCACGCTCGCTTGGCGCGACCTCCACGCGCATTCTTGTGCGGAGCGTGCTGCCCAACGCCATCACGCCGCTGATTGTACAGGGCACGCTCGGCATCGCCACCGCGATCCTCGACGCCGCGGCGCTCTCGTTTCTCGGCCTGGGGGCACAGCCGCCGACGCCTGAATGGGGTTCGATGCTCGGCACCGAGCGCAATCAGGTCTTCACCGCGCCGCACCTGGTCTTCTTCCCGGGCCTGGCGATCATGCTGACTGTGCTGGGCTTCAATCTGCTGGGCGACGGGCTGCGCGATGCGCTCGACCCGCGACTGGGAGAGAAGGGCGTGGTTCCGAAATAGCGTTGTGGAGGATGAGCCCACTGTGCAGGGGCGACCGACCGGTCGACCCTGCCCCCTGATAGCGTGGATTTCATGCAGGGGCACGGCGCCGCCGTGCCCCTGCAATTATGGAATGTCCATTCATTTGCATGGGGGAGGTCTTATCCGTTGGCGTAAGGGAGAGGTGGCCCCGCCCTACGGTAAAGAACCCGAAAAAATCTGGGCTATGTCTTGCCCTTCAGGATGATCTCCTGCGTTGGGAAGGGCATCTCGATCCTTTCGCGCTCGAAGGCTTTCTTGATCGCGGCCACGACCGTGTTCGTCACGGGCAGGAGAGAGGCGCTCTCGGTATCCCACCAGATATAAAGCGTGAAGTCGATCGTGCTACCGCCGAAGTTGTCGAAGACAACCTGGGGAGAAGGATCCTTAAGGACGCCGTCAACAGCATCGAGAGTTTCCAGCGCCACTTTGGTCACACGGTCCAGGTCGGCGTCATAGGAAACGCCGATCGGAATGGCGATGCGCCGCCGTGGGGTGCGGGTGTAGTTTATGATGGTGCTGCTGAAGACATCGGCGTTGGGAATGATGACGTAGCGTCCGTCGACGGCCCGAATTTCCGTCGATCGCAGGTTGATCGCCAGCACCTCGCCCGAGACATCGCCGATTTCAATGCCGTCCCCGATACGGAAGGGCTGCAGCAGCAGAATCAGCAGCCCGGCGATGAAGTTCTTGGCCACGTCCTGCAGCGCGAAACCGATGGTGAAGCCGGCCACACCCAGCCCGGCCAGCAGCGTACCGAAGCGGCCGGGCGCGATCTGCTCCAGGGCCCAGACGAAGCCGATCGCAAGGATCCCCCAGCGGGCGATGAGCTGCACGAGTACAATCAACTCCTGGTCGTGCCCGCGGCTTTGAAGCGTGCGCCTGAGTACGCGCGCAGCCCAGATCGAGATGATGCGGGCGGCGACGAAGATGATCAATGCCAGCCCGAGATTGGGCAGGAAGTTCAGAACGGCCTGAAGCATCGAGTCGAGCGACAGATTGCCGAGTGTCATGAAACACCCCGTAGGAAATATTCCGGATCCCAACGATCATAGCACAGCCGCCCCGGCGGTATCGGTCCTGATGCCATGCTACAACGTGGCCGAGACGGTTGACGAGGCCATTGAGTCGATCGTCGCGGGGACATTCACGGATTTCGAGCTGCTGGCGGTCGATGATGGATCGACCGATTCGACCGCCGAGCGGCTGCAAGCATGGTCGCTGCGCGAGGGCCGCGTACGGGTGCTCGAGCGCGGGCACGCGGGCATCATCCCGGCGCTCAATGCCGGGCTGGCTGCCTGCCGGGCAGCGCTGGTCGCCCGCATGGATGCCGATGACCGCTGCCACCCCGAACGCCTCGAGCGGCAGGTGGAGCAGATGCGTGCCCACCCCGAACTAGCGCTGGTTGGGAGTCTGGTGGAGGGGTTCCCGGTGGACGATGTGCGGGGCGGCTTTCAGGCCTACATCGAGTGGCTCAATCACCTCGTCGATCACGAATCCATCGCCCGCGAGATCTTCATCGAAAGCCCGTTCGCCCACCCTTCGGTGATGTTCCGCAAGCGCTGGGTGGCGCAGGTCGGCGGCTACGTCGAGCGCGGTTGGCCGGAGGATTACGATCTCTGGCTGCGGCTGTACCTGGCTGGAGCGCACTTCGCCAAGGTGCCGGAGGTGCTGCTCTACTGGCGCGAGCACCCGGACCGGCTGACGCGCACCGATGCGCGCTATGCCGTGAGCCAGTTCCTGCGCGCGAAGGCGCACTACCTGACTCTCGGTCCGCTCAAGGATCGGGACGCAGTGATCGTGTGGGGCGCGGGCCAGATGGGGCGGCGCATCGCCAAGCATCTCGACCGGGCCGGCGCCCCGCTGGCGGCGTTCATCGACATCGACCCGGGCAAGATCGGCCGCCAGAAGCGCGGCAAGCCGGTCCTGCCACCGGAATCGCTGCCCGGGGAGCTGGCGGGATATCGGAATCCCGTCGTGCTGGCGGCGGTCGGCTCGCGCGGCGCCCGGGCGCTGATTCGCGAGCGGCTGAGCGGCATGGGGCTGCGCGAGGGTCTCGATTGGTGGGCTGTGGCATAAACACACTTTGAGCGTACCGCCGGTCGCCGAAGCTATGGCAGATGTTCCCCTGATTCGGGGCTGCCAGAACCTGAAGCAGACCTCTCCCTCTTCAGTAATCCCACAAAATCAATCCTATTCAAAAGCAATTCCGGGTCTTATAATTTTCGCCTGACCGAATCACGTTCTCCCCTGGTGAGGGGAATCCTGATTGCGACAGATTCATGCCAGAACCAGGCGGCGCACTCACAGAGCAAGGTGCGCAGCGAACCACCGTTGGATGAAACCGGACGGAGGCGCTTGGCTTGTTTACGGGGAGGATGGAATGAACCGAAAGAACAAACGTGCACGTATCATCGCCTGGGGTTTGGCGGTACCCGTCATCGCCGTCAGCGTGATTATGACGATTGTCAGCTTGACGGGACAGGCAACGCCCTCTGATCCGCTGGAAGTCCTGACCTGGGGCTTGACCCTGCCCACGGTGTTTTCTGCGCTGGCGGCGTTGATCATCGCCCGCCAACCTGGCAACCGGGTCGGATGGATGATGATGGTCATCGGTTTGGCGGGTGGATTGAGCAACGTGGGCGACCTTGTGCTGGCACCGTACACGCTTTCACCCCCGGACCATTTATCCTTGGGGTTGTGGTTGATGATCTACCTGCGAGGCACAGCGTGGGTACCTTTGATCTTCCCCCTCTTCCTCATCCCGCTCTATTTCCCGACTGGCAATCCCCCCTCGCCGCGCTGGCGCTGGGTCGCCTGGCTCGCACTGGGGATGGTGCTGACCTTTTACACTCTCTCGTCCCTTGATGCGAACTTCGAAACGCCGAATTGGACGATCCCCAACCCGATCGGGGTCATCCCGGCCAGCACCTGGGAAGGCGGTTTCATGCTTCTCTGGACGATCGGTCTGCTCGTAGAGGTTGCCGGAAGCGTCGCCTCACTGTACGTGCGCTACCGGGGGGCGGGCAGCGGTGAACGGCAGCAGATCAAGGTGCTGCTGCTGGCGGGCGTGATGTTCGCTGTCTTTTATTCACTGGTTACACTCTTCTTCTCAAATGCGGAGGGCGGTTTTAGCCTGCTGACCAACTTGCTTTTTTTTCTCACCATTCTGGGCATCCCTGTGGCGATCGCAATTTCCATCTTCCGCTACCGGCTATGGGACCTGGACGTGGTCATCAACCGGGCGCTGATCTACGGCCCGTTGACGACGCTCATGGCGGGCACCTTCGCCATGGTGATCGCGCTGACGTCGGAGCTCACGAAAGAGGCGCTCGGCGACCAGTCGAAGGCGCTCGGGGCGGCCATCTCGGCCGTGATCGTAGCGGTCGTCTTCCAGCCGCTGCGCAGCCGGATCGAGGCCTTCGTCGATAAGCACTTCTACCCCCAGAAGCTCGACCTGGCTTCGGGCCTGGTGGAGGTGATGCCCGAATACTGGGGCTTTCTCAACCGGGAGAAGCTGATGCGGCTGGCGATGGGGCATGTTCGGGACGTGCTGGGCACGGAGCACGCCGCCTTCTACCTCGCTTCTGGTACGGACCGGTTCTCCCTGGCAGGACAACTGAATGGGGCGGGAGATTACCCATCGATCACGCTTTCGAAGAAGCAGCACGACGAACTCCAGAAGAAGCACGTCGTCGAAAGCGAAGGGATGGCTCCCCTGGCAGGGCATGTACCGCTCTTTATTGACCGCGGGAAATCGAACGAAGTGCTCGGCCTGCTCTCGGTTGGCTCGAGGACGAACGGCAAGGGCTATTCCGGCGACGACCTGAAAGGCCTGGTGGATTTGGGGAACAAGATCGGCCTGGCGCTGAACGCCATCAAGCTGGCCGAGGAAGAGGACCAGGCCGAAGCTGCCCGGCGGATGACAACGGCGGAAGTAGCCGCAGGATGATGGCTATCCGTACGGGGGATCGCACCCACTTGCCCTGGCTGGCAGCATCGGTTGGCGCTGGCTCAGGGGCGACCGGTCGTAATCAAAGACGGTCAGGATCAGCAGAGGTACCATGGCGTTGAAGCAAGTTCCTCCAATCGAGCAGAGACCGCGCCAGGCAGTGGGAGAAAATCATGAAGCATAACCGAGCCCGCATCATCGCCTGGGGGTTGGCCGGGATCGTTGTTGTGAGCAGTGCTGCGAGTGTTATCTTATGGATTGCCCAGGTGAGCGAGCGGCCGACGTTCTACGATTGGGTCGAAGCCCTGGGTTGGGGCTTGGCCTTGCCCCTGGTCTTCTCGATCCTGGCGGCGTTGATCATCTCGCGCCAGCCCGCTAACCGCGTCGGATGGCTGATGATGGTGGTGGCGCTGGCGATCAACAATCCGGTGACCTATTGGGTGCAGCAGTCACAAAGCCCGCCGGAGACGGTAACCACGAGTGTTTGGCTCTTGATATGGCTCAATACATGGTCCTGGGTCCCGGTCATCTTTCCCATCTTCCTGATCCCGCTCTACTTCCCAACCGGTCGTGTGCCGGGGCCGCGCTGGCGTTGGGTCACCAGGGCGGTGATCGGTCTGGGGGTCTTCTTCATTCTGATCGCCGCGTTTGTCGAGGACATTGGGCAAGAGCTGGGTTGGACCCTATCCAACCCGATTGGTTTGGTTCCCACGGATTTTCTTGAGGGACCATTTTTCATCCTTTGGGGAGGCGCGCTTCTAACCTGCATCTCGGCCAGCGTGGTCTCGCTCTTTCTCCGCTATCGCAGGACGTCAATATCCGAGCGCCAGCAGATCAAGTGGCTGCTGCTCGCTGGAGCCGGGTTTGTCCTTGTCTACGGGCTGACGTTTATCTTCACGGATGTCAGTTCCTGGGTGACCAGCGGCTGGGTCGATCTCGCCCTGGTCCTTTCCATCCTGGGGATGCCGGTCGCCATTGCGATCGCCATCTTCCGCTACCGGTTGTGGGACCTGGACGTTGTGATCAACCGGGCGCTGATCTACGGCCCGCTGACGACGCTCATGGCGGGTATCTTCGCAATGGTCATTGCCATGACAACGGAACTGACCAAGGAGGCGCTCGGCGACCAGTCGAAGGCGCTCGGCGCGGCCATCTCGGCCGTGATCGTGGCGGTCGTCTTCCAGCCGCTTCGCAACCGGATTGAGGCTTTCGTCGACAAGCACTTCTACCCGCAGAAGCTGGACCTGGCTTCGGGCCTGGTGGAGGTGATGCCCGAATACTGGGGCTTCCTCGACCGGGAGACGCTGATGCAATTGGCGATGGAGCATGTGCGGGGGGTGCTCGGCACCGAGCATGCCGCATTCTACCTCGCCGCTGGTCCAGACCGTTTCCAATTAGCAGAGCAGCTGAACGGCGCCGCGCGCGAGCACCCGGCGCTCACGCTTACAAAGAAGCAGCACGACGAACTTCAGAAGAAGCGCGTCGCCGCCAGCGAGGGTATGGCGCCGCTGGCCGGGCACGTGCCGCTGTTCGTCGACCGGGGGAAATCGAACGAAGTGCTCGGGTTGCTTTCGGTTGGTTTGCGAACCAACGGCAGGGGCTACTCCGGGGATGACCTGAAGGGGTTGGTCGAGCTGGGGAACAAGATCGGCCTGGCGCTGAATGCCATCCGCATGGCGGAAAAGCGGGAAGGGATCAATCGCGCTCCGGTAATGGACCCGGAGCCGATTCAGCCCTAGAGTCCGGCGAACTCGGCATCTTCAAGGTCTACGCACGTTGCGGTTTGTCATTCCTTGTAGAGCAGCAGCAGCATTGTGACCGGGGTGCGGGCGCGCACGCTATGCGGCAGGCGGGCCGGCATGCGAACCCAGGTGCCGGGCGCGGCCACGAACTCATCCTTGCCCAGCACGAGATCAGCCTCACCCTGCAGGAAGTGCAGGATGGCCGGCTGCGAGGCGGTGTGCTCGGAGAGCTCCTGGCCGATCGCAAAGGAGAACAGGATCGCTTTCAAGTGCTCGTCCTCGTGAAACGTGCGGCTGAGAATCGAATCGGATGGCACCCGCGGGGCGAGTTCCCCAATATCAGCCAAGTAAACGACAGTTTCTTCCATGGTGTAACTCCTTCGAAGTGAATGGCCCGGATTGGAGATTCGCCTTTTCGTCAGGTCGGAATTTGCGATCGTTCACGAAGCGAACGGATAGAAGATGGAATCCAGCCAGGCATGGAAAGCCCCGGGT
>JBJYWH010000101.1:0-4950 GCA_046259355.1 Anaerolineales bacterium | reverse complement strand
CCCGTGGAAGAAAGCTGCGCTACACGCAGGAGGATGTCAGGCTCAACGGATGGGCAATCGAATGCCGGGTGAATGCCGAGGACCCCTACAACCACTTCATCCCTTCGACCGGGGTGCTCAATTCCGTGGTGCCTCCCAGCGGTCCGGGAGTGCGGGTCGACACCGGCGTATACGCCGGCTTCGAAATTTCTCCCTACTACGACTCGCTGATCTCCAAGCTCATCTGCTGGGGCGAAACGCGCGGCGAGGCTATCCTGCGCATGCGGCGTGCGCTGGAGGAGTACCGCATCCTGGGCGTGAAGACGAACATCCCGTTCCATCAGAACATTCTCGCTTCGCACCGCTTCATCGCCGGCGCATTCGATACCCGCTTCGTCGAGGAGCGCTTCTCGATGAATGAAGTCGATGACGCGGAGGATGAGGTGGAGGATCGCACGCTGATCGCGGCGGTCATGGCCACACTCGTCGCCCACAGCGACATCCAGCAGTCTTCCCAAATCGTCCGGCGGAACACTCGCGACACCAGCAACTGGAAATGGGTCGGCCGCTGGGAACGCATGCACCGCTAAGCGAGGCCTGAGATGAAATATATCGCCAGCATCGGAGATCGCCAGGTTGAGATCGAACTGGTTTCGGACCAGCAGCTGAATGTCGACGGGGAGCTGGTGGAGGTCGATTTTCAATCGGTCGCCAACCAGCCGATCTTCTCGCTCCTGCTCAACGGCCGTTCCTATGAAGCCTCGATTTTTCCCTCGGACACCGGCTACCAGGTGCTCCTTTTTGGCCAGCTCTTCAATGTTACCGTGGAGGATGAACGCCAGCGCCGCCTGCGGCAGAGCTCGGGGGGATCGACGATCCAGAGCGGTGAATACCAATTGCGGGCGCCGATGCCCGGCATGGTCGTGGCCGTGCCCGTGGAGGAGGGCCAGGAAGTCGCCGCCGGCGAAAACCTGATCATCCTCGAATCGATGAAGATGCAGAATGAGCTCAAAGCCCCGCGCGAGGGTACGGTGAGCCGCATACGTGTCAAGGCTGGCGATAACGTCGACCAGAACCAGGTCCTGATCATCTTGAGCTGAAGCCAACGTGGAAATTGAAGCGAAATTTCAGCTGCCAACCCATTACAGCATCCGCCGGCGGATCATCGAATCGGGGGGGCATCCACTGACAGGGCGCTTCCTCGAGCGAAATACACGCCTTGACACGCCGGATGGAAGGCTGGCCGCCGACCAAATCCTGCTCCGCCTGCGCCAGGGCCAGCAGGACACCCTGACGGTTAAAAAGGGCACCGCTACCTATGAAGCTCGCTATGAGTACGAAATCGAGATCGATGACTACCCGACCACGTTGGAGCTGCTGGGGGTGCTGGGGTATCAAAAAACAGTGGTCTACGAAAAATACCGCGAGGTCTTCAACCTGAGGGACCTTTCGCTCATGCTGGACGAGGTTCCATTTGGCTTTTTCATCGAAATCGAGGGACCGGACCTCGAAACGATCCAGCACCTGGCCGAAGAACTGGGGCTGGAATGGTCGCGGCGAGTCCGGCGGAGTTACGTCGCCATTTTTGAACGCCTTCGCAATGAACTCGGATTTGAATTTGAGGATGCGACCTTCAGCAATTTCGCATTGATCCCGCCCATCACCCCGGAAATCCTGGAGAAGGTGATCGCGTGAGCTCGCGCAAGGAAAAGCTCCAACACGATCTCGAACAGGCTCTCGAGCGCTGGAATCAAGGCACGCTTGCCCGCTCCTTGAAGGAAAAACCCGAGCGTCAGGACGCGTATCACACGCACTCCGGGCTGCCGCTCGAACGCGTATACCTGCCGCGCCGCGAGCACGATCCGCTCCAGGATGAGGGGCTGCCAGGGGACTATCCATTCACCCGCGGCGTGCAGGCCACCATGTACCGCGGTCGGCTCTGGACGATGCGCCAGTATGCAGGTTACGCGACCGCGGAAGAGACCAACCGCCGATTCCGTTACCTGCTCGAGCAGGGTCAGACCGGACTCTCGGTGGCCTTCGACCTGCCAACGCAGATCGGGTACGACGCAGACGATGACCTCTCGCGCGGCGAAGTGGGCCGGGTCGGTGTGTCCATTTCGAGCATCGAAGATATGGATCGACTGTTCGAGAGGATTCCACTCGACCGTGTCTCGACCAGCATGACGATCAATGCCCCGGCTGCCATTCTGCTGGCCATGTATATCGCCCTTGCCCGTGACCGGGGCATCTCATCGAAAGCGCTGCGCGGCACCATTCAGAACGATATCCTGAAAGAGTACATCGCCCGTGGCACGTACATCTTTCCACCGAAACCCGCCATGCGCTTGATCACGGATGTCTTCGAATTCTGCCAGGATCAGGTGCCGAGCTGGAATACGATCTCCGTCTCCGGGTACCACATGCGGGAAGCGGGTTCGACCGCCGTCCAGGAGCTGGCATTCACGCTGGCCAATGCCATCGCCTACCTGCGTGCAGCGGAACAGGCCGGCCTGGACGTGGATGATGTCGCCCCGCAAATGGCCTTCTTCTTCAATGCCCATAATGATTTCCTGGAAGAGATCGCCAAGTTCCGTGCCGCCCGCCGGATGTGGGCCCGCATTACGCGCCAGCAGTTCAAGGCACAAGATCCACGCTCATGGCTGCTGCGCTTCCACACCCAGACCGCGGGTTCGACCCTGACGGCACAGCAGCCGGCCAACAATGTCGTGCGCGTGGCGCTGCAGGCACTGGCCGCGATCCTGGGCGGAACGCAGTCGCTGCACACAAACAGCATGGACGAGGCTCTTGGCCTGCCGACGGAACATGCCGTCCAGCTGGCGCTGCGCACCCAGCAGGTTCTCGCGTACGAATCGGGCGTTGCCAACACCATCGACCCCCTGGCCGGATCCTATGCCATCGAAGCCCTTACCGACCAGGTGGAAGAGGCAGCTAACCGCTACCTGAACCAAATTGAAGCCGCCGGGGGGGCATTGGCAGCAGTCGAGAATGGCTTCATGCAGCGTGAAATCCACGAGGCCGCCTACCGCACCCAGAGGGCTATCGAAGCAGGTGATGAACTCGTGATCGGGCTCAACAGCTATCGCAACAAGGAAGATCCACCGCTCGAACGTATGAAGGTCGATCCTGCTGTCGAACAGCAATCCCGCCAACAGCTGGCTGCGCTGCGATCGCGGCGCGATTCCGCTGCGGTCAATGCTGCACTCGGTGCGCTGCGCGAGGCCGCACAAGGTGATACAAACTTGATGCCGCGATTGATTGAAGCCGTGTCCGCGCGGGCAACATTGGGGGAGATTTGCGCTGCGCTGCGTGAAATCTGGGGCGAATACCGTCCGGAGAGCTACTTTTAAAGCGAGCTTGCAGGAGGGTCTTTCTCACCCCGCCTTGATCCAGAGCAAAGAACTGCCGCTGCGGTCCAAACTCAGGAGCTGGCGTGACCACCCTCCAGGCGCATGATCCGGCCATCCTGCAGAACGACCTGGCCGGCCTCCAGCAGCGATTTTAGTTTGCCCAGGTTTTCCCGGACAGCTTGGCGAACCCGGCGTTTCGCAACCACTTCAATCACACCGGGAACACCGAGATCCAGTTCCCAGCGGTCGATGAGCTCGGTCGAACCCTTCTTTGACTTGAAAATCATCTTTCGGACCAGCTCGGGTTTGGAAGGGGGGACGGTCCGCACCGTGATGGATTGGCCGGGCTTGTACTCCGTCACCTCGAGAACCTGTTCATCCTGCCGCCGCTTCTGGTGGAACCGGCTGCCTGCGGAGAGGGGCGATTCGGAAAGCCGCCGCACGTCTTCAACGTAATAATTCCAGCTCGGGAAATTCTCCGGGTTGCTCGCGTAGCGGAAAACCTCCTGCACGGGCTTTGCGATGGTTACGCCGTTTTCGAACCTGAACACTTTGATCAACCTCCATCATTCCTATACTCTGGCAATCAATTATAGGACATGAACCTTAAATGAAACGGGGGAGGGCAAGCTCCCCGCGTTCCCGACCATCCCGAACCTGCGCAGTTGAGATTTCGCGCAAGTGGATTGGAACATCGTCCACTAGCTGAACCTATCGAATCCCGGTATCGATATCGATATCCAATAGGGTTACCTGATTCGAGGTGATTTCAACTTCAGCGGGCAATCCCTTTGCCATGTCAACCCCGCCGTGATTGATATCGACGATATAGGTGCCCACGGGCAGCTGCACCTGGTAATCTCCCGTGACTCCGATCCCGACGCGAGCGATTTCTTTTCCACTGGCGGGCTTCGAGATCACAATCTGCCGGGCGGCGTAAACCTCGGGTGCCGGCGTGGGTTCGGGCACTCCTTCCCGCAGGACCGGCACAAGCGGTCCGATCGAAACGTGGCCTTTCAATGTCCCGGTCTCTTGAGTCTGCAGGGCGCAGCTCATCAGAAAGCCTGCCAGGAGAATCAGGGACAGCAGCGGTTTGACCTTCGGCATCACGTCTCCCTTCGCTGGGGTGCCGCCAATATCGAGGGTTTTTTTCGATTGCCGCACATCCTTTCTTAACAACGTGCAGTATGCGCTCAAAGTTCCCATTCCTCCGGATGCCTTCGAACCGCCGGCCATCTTATTGTAAACTTCCGTCAGGTGGAATGAAGAGATGATGGTTGAGAACCTGCAAGAAGTTATCGTCGTTGGCGGTGGCGCGGCAGGCCTGATGGCAGCCGGTCAGGCAGCGGGCAGCGGTGCCCGCACGCTGCTGCTCGAGAAAATGGACCGCCCGGGCCGAAAACTGCGCATCACGGGCAAAGGCCGATGCAACCTTACCAACATCGATAATCTCGACGATTTCTTGAATCACTTTCAACCGGAGAAACGCTTCCTGCGGCATGCCTTTCATCAGTTCTTCTCTCAAGAGCTGCTGGATTTCTTCCAGTCGCTGGGGGTCGATACGGTCGTCGAGCGCGGGGGGCGGGTTTTTCCCCTCAGC
>JBJYWH010000100.1:0-1860 GCA_046259355.1 Anaerolineales bacterium | reverse complement strand
TGTTTCAAATCAATTTCGATGGAAGGCACCGGCTCCTTCCGTAATGAATTTACACTTATGCAATGACCGGGGCAACTGTCACCTTGTTTGGCTCACATACCCAATCGAAAGGGAGAGAAATCACCACCAGATCATGAATACGGACAGCGCCGGATGATTAATCTTGAGGCGGATTCATCGGTATCAAACGGCTATGTTCACCCGATAAAGCTAAAAGGTTCGGCGCGGTCAAGGCTCACAGGGGCTCACCTCAAGGTTTTGGACAGACTCAGCTTATCGGCGTTCTTCAGACGGCCCTTAAGGATTTCTCCTCTTGGATTCAAGCAGAACTCAGAATCAGGCACGAGTTGAACTCGCCTGGCCCGCGAAAATTCAGGGTGGATATCGCCCTTTACTTTCTTTCGCTTCGAGATGCCAGCCTACAATTCCTCGACCAGTTTGTCGAAGGTCTCAACCGTCACGGCCGGCGAAGTGGTGAAGCCAATCCCAAGCATCTTTGAAAGCGCGACCGAGGTCTTGATCGCTTCGTCTTTTCCCGGTAGTTCGACGATCAGGAGCAGATCGACGTCTCCGAGAAGCGCGTAGGCAGATACGAGCTTCCCGCCATGCTTCTCAACCAAGCTCCGGGTCTCATTCGTACGTTTGGCGCTGATATGTTTTATCGATTCCTGTGAGTAGCGCCCGAACATAAAGAAAGTACCCATCATTATCCTCCTCCCCCTTCTTACACTCTACCACTATCCTTCCACCCACGCCCTGAATATCCAGACACCAAGGCGTTATATGTCTCATTGCCGGAGTGTGCGAGAAAAGCTGATTCGCCTTGTGACGGACTAACCTTCCGCTACCAGGTTTCGGTCACCTTCGTGAGACCATGCGGTCGATCGGGATCCATGCCGCGCGCCTGGGCCAGGCCGAGGCTGTAGAGCTGGCCTGGCAGCACCGCCAACAGCGGCGAGACCCATTCGGGTACCCGAGCCTGCAGCGGGAGCGCGACCTGCGCACGTGAGAGCAGCGAGCGATCGTCGCTGATGATTAGCATTTCGGCTTGCAGCGACTCGAGCCGGTCCACCAGGGATTTGAGATCTTCAAGGACGTTTCCGCTCGGCGCGATAAGCAGGATCGGGAACCCCTGGTCCACCATGGCGATCGGACCGTGCATGAAATCCGCCGAAGAATAGGACTCGGCAATGATGCGGGTCAATTCGGTGATTTTGAGCGAAACCTCAAATGCGGTGGCATAATTGTAGCCCCGGCCGATGACTACACAGCGCTCCATGAAGCGGTAGCGCTCGGCCGTCTCAATCACGGCCTGGTTGTCCTTGAGGGTCTCCCGCATCAGGTCAGGCAAGCCCTGCAGGACCCCCAACCGCTCCTGATCGTCATCCAGATGACAGGACATCAGCGCCAGCGCTGCCAGTGATGCCGTGTAGGTCTTGGTTGCCGCGACCGCCTTCTCGGGTCCGGCGTGCAGGGGGATGACGTATTCGGCAGCCTCGGCCAACGGCGAGTCAGGATCGTTGGTGATCGCGAGCGTAGGTTGGCCCTGTCGGCGGCCTTCCTCCACAACGGCCAGGATATCCGGTGACTGCCCGGACTGCGAGATTCCGACCACGCAGGCTCCCTGCATCCTGGGCGGCCGGTCATACAGCGTGAAAAGCGAAGGGGTGGCCAACGCCACCGGCAGCCGGTTCAAGGAACCGAACACGTACTGTGCATAGCGTGCGGCATTGTCGGAGGAGCCGCGTGCCGCGATCAGCAGGTACTGGAATGTCTCGCCTAATTTTTGGGTGATGCTGCGGACTTTTTCCGATTCCGACTCGAGGAAATCGGCGATCACCTGGGGCTGTTCGTAGATTT
>JBJYWH010000099.1:0-6328 GCA_046259355.1 Anaerolineales bacterium | reverse complement strand
TGGGCTGTACAGGATATCGTCAAAACCCCTGAGTGGGCGACCATGATATCGTCCTGGACAGGCGGTGGTTGAGGAATCGACCCACCTCTTCATCCACCGGCCCTTGGCGCAGCGCCGGCGCCGGCCCGACCTGCCGCAGCCTTCCCCCAATGACAACGGCCATGCGGTCTGCCAGCTGTTCCGCTTCCCGCAGGTCATGGGTCACGAAGACGGTCGTGGTGTGGGTTTGATCGAGCAGGAGAGCCAGATCGTCGAGAAGGCTCTCCCGCGTGGGTGGATCGAGCGCCGAAAAAGGTTCATCCAGCAGCAGCAGTTGGGGTTCAAGGACCAGTGCCCGCGCCAGACTCACCCGCTGCGCCTCGCCGCCCGATAGATCGCAAGCCCGCCGTTCCGCCAGATGGAGTACACCGGTCTGCTCCAGCCAGCGCTCTACCCTGGCCCTGATCTCGTCGCGCCGCACACCCCGGAAGCGCAAGCCCATTGCCACATTGTCGAAGACGGACGTGTCGAACAACAGCGGTTCCTGCATCACCAGCGCCAGCCGGCGCCGGTATTCCGTTGCCGGAATCGCATCGATCGGCTGACCGTCGAAAAGGATCGTGCCGCGTTTCGGCTCGAGCAAGCGTGCCAGCGCCAACAGCAGCGTGCTCTTTCCAGCGCCGTTCGGTCCGACGACCGCCAGCACCTCGCCCGGCTGAATCTCGAGCCGATCGAGTTCAAGCGCGGCCTGCTCACCCCGAACCAGAACCAGGTTCGAGAGTTCAACCCGGGCTGTCATCGGCGGACGCTCCGCTGCTGGATCGAGGTCAGAGCCCAGTTCACCAAGAAAGTGATCGCCAGCAGCAGGATACCGAGGGCGACGGCGATGTCGAAGTGGCCCTTGCCTGTTTCGAGCACAATCGCGGTCGTCAGGACGCGGGTCTGGTAGCGGATGTTGCCGCCGACCATCATCGAGGCCCCGACTTCCGAGATAACCGATCCAAAGCCCGCCATCAGCGCCGCCAGCAGCGGAAGCCGCACCTCCTTCCAAAGACCCCAAACCATCTGCCCTCGTGAGGCACCCAGTCCGTACAGCTGCAGCTTCAGGCGCGGGTCGAGCGACTGCAGCGCAGCCGCTGTCAGGCCGGTCACGATCGGGAAAGAGATCACGACCTGGGCGATGATGATGGCGGTCGGCGTGTAGATCAGGCGCAGATCACCCAGCGGGCCTGACCGCCACAGCATCATCGCCACAAACAACCCGACCACGACTGGCGGCAACCCCATGCCGGTGTTGACCAGGCTCAGCAAGAACGCCCGGCCGCGTATCCGGCCCAGCGCCAGCAGCGTACCGAGCGGCAGTCCGATCAGCAGGCTCAATCCAGTCGCCAGGATCGAGATCTGCAGCGACAGGGCGGTGATCTGGAAAACCTCAGCGTCAAAGGTCATTCAAAGGTGCTCCGGCTGCGGGTTCGGGTTCTAACTCGATGGGTCGAGGGCCAGATCGACATCTGTCTTCTCCGCATCCGGGAAGAAAAGCGATTGGCCGTAGAGCTCCACGCCGAACTCGCCGATGATGGACTGCGTCTCCGGGGAGGTGATGAATCTGGCGAAGGCGATCGCGCCGTCGTAGTTGGTTTCCGGCCACTTCGCCGGGTTGACCGTGATGACGTGGTAGACGTTCAGCAGGGTGGGGTCACCTTCGACCAGGATACGCAACTCGAGATTCTGCTGGTTGGCGAGGTACGTGGCCCGGTCGGTGAGCGTATATGCACTCTTCTCGGAAGCGATGATCAGGGTCGCCCCCATGCCCTGGCCGCTTTCAATGTACCAGGCCGGCCTCTTCGCGGCCGGATCGTAGGATGTTCCCGCCCAGATGCTCCGCTCCTTCTTGTTCGTGCCCGAGTCGTCCCCACGCGAGATGAAGCTGGAACCTGTCTCTGCAATGCGTACGAAGGCTTCTGCTGTGGTATCGAGCCCTTGAATGCCAGCCGGATCCGTAACTGGCCCGACGATGATGAAATCGTTGTGCATGATGAGCATGCGGTCCTTCCCAAACCCTGCGTCCATGAACTCCCGTTCAGAAGCCGGAGCGTGCACCAGCAGCACATCCGCATCCCCCTCCTCAGCCATCCTCAGCGCAGCGCCGGTGCCAACAGCGATGGTCTTCACGTTATAGCCGGTCTGGCTCTCGAATATCGATACGAGTTCATCGAGCAGCCCGGAATCCTGTGGCGAGGTCGTGGTCGCCAGGATGAGCGCCGGATTTGCGGGAAGCCCTGCTGCAGACTCCACATGGGCCGGCCCGCAGGCAGTCAGGATGAGGACCTGTATTAAGCCAGCAAGAACGAGGGAAATCGACCTGCGCCGCATGGTTCAAACCTCCTGAGGATCGATAACAGCCCGGTGCCTGACAGGAAAGACGGGGGACAGCGCTCATCTGAATCCGATGCAGTGCAACCAGTCATTTCACTTTGGCCAGACTTGTGGATCCCGCGGCCGATTTCGACCTGCCGGCTAACGCCTCGGCCAGCACTGCTGCCCAGAAACCGTTCCTTTGACGAAAGGTGCGATTCCGGGAAGACCCTGGTCTCGATCTATTGTCTAATTAGGACCTGAATTATACGATATCCGTCACGGAATCGGACGTTCCCTGATGCTTGATAACCGAAAGAGACCGACCCGATTTCCGAAGCCCGGTCTCGCTTTCCGTGTCCTGTCGGTCAGGCCGGGTTAGTCCAGGCTGAAGGGTGGATACTCGTCCGTCACGAGCAGGAAGGCGTAGGCGCTCACGCGCAGCCACCAGCGGGCCACGCCGACGACGTAGTCGAAGAGGGCGCGCGGGCATTCGCCCGTGAACAGGATGACGAACCAGGCGATGATCACGGCAAAGAACGCTCGCGGGCAAGCAAACAGCGAAGCCTCAAGAAACGAGGTGTCGGAAACAATGTGCTCGGGTTGTCAGGGGATTGCTCCAAAGGCAATCTTTATTAGCGAGATTGCTGAGAAGTACATAAATGCTGTCCGATGGTTATCGTGGGACCTTCGAGCCTGGCGAGCCGAACGGGAAAGCCGCCGATGTCACTGCCCGCACCAAGCAGTCGTCATTTCACAGCACGCGGCACATTCAGGATAAAGGTAAATCAAGCATCCTCATTTCAGGGACTTCTTACGCGCCGGTCATCGCGCGAATTCGGACACGGGCCTTGTCATCCCTGGGCGTGGGTCATCTTATCTCCCGAGTTGAGGAGGGAGGCCGTACCAGCTCCAGATGATCGCCTGTGGAGATGTCTTCCCGGCGAATTGGCCGGGTCACTCCCGCGGCAGCGATGCAATGAAATCGCCCACCAGATTGAAGGTCGCCTTCTCGTGCTTCCACGAGTCACCATTATGCTGGCCAAAGAACGGATCGGCGGTTGTGACGATCAGCATGTCGAGATCATCCAGCAGCACGATCAGCTGGCCGCCATGGCCCCAGGCGAAGCTGAAATCGTGATCACCGGCACTCGCCGTCCACCATCCGTAGCCGTAACCGAGGTCCTTGAAGGCAAAGCCCCAACCGTAGTTTCTTGCGCGCTCCGTATAGGTTTGGAGCGAGGCATCGACCCAGTCGGCTGGCACGACCTGCGCGCCTTCATAGGCGCCATGCCTCATATACAGCAAACCGAATTTCGCGGCATCACGGGCGGTAACATGGATCCCGCCACTGCCGATGAAATTGCCCTCACGATCTTTGAGCCAATCGCCAACTTCTGTTTCGGTTGGTTCGAATAGATGCTGCCGGGCGAAATCCTTGAGGTCCGGTCCGCAGGCGCGTTCCAGGATGATCGCCAACCAGCTGTAGCTCAGGTTGCTGTAGTGGAAGTCCGTGCCCGGCTCGCTCACGAGCGGGAACGCCTCGATCAATGGCGGATACACCCCCCAGTACAAGGCCTCAAGGTAGGCCGAATCGGTCTCTTCATCGGGATAACCGGAACGCATCTGCAGCAGCTGGCGGATGGTGACCTCTCGCTTCCTGGGGTCGGTCACCTCATCCGCGACTTCGGGGAAAAACTCTATCATCTTCTGATCGAGGCCGGCCAGGCAGCCCTCTTCGATGGCGATGCCGACCAACGCAGAGATGTAGCTCTTGGAGGCTGATTGGATCAGTGTCTTCTCGTCAACCGAGCCGCCGTTGAAGTACTGTTCGGCGATCAAGAAGCCATCCTTGAACACCAGCAGACTGTAAAGCGTCTCCAACTCTTCCGCGTCCTCATAAAGCTCGTCGATCAGCGCTGGGTCCAGCCCCTGCTCTTCCGGCGTGGAGGCCTCCCAGTCGTCGCCCGGAAGCGGACGATACCCCACAGTCTGGATGGTCTCCTCCGCCGAACGGTCCGGCTCGGTGGCAGGAGTGGTGCCGCATCCAGCCAGGCTCGCGAGGATCAAAACTGAACATACGATGACGAGGGATGGAGTCAGATTCTCCCTCACGTGTTGGTTAGGCATGACGTTGCTCCTTACCTTCAACCAAATCTGGGTTAATGGCCGCCAACCATCAGGTTATGAGGCCGGAAGCGAAAACAGGGGTCCTGGACCATCAAGCCAGGTTCCGAAGGGTGGCCTTGCGGTTATCGATGGGTTGAAGCCCGACGGTAGATCGAGGAAAATCATCATATACCGGAGATGAAAAGCGTACGCTCCTGGTGCTGTTCTTGAGCCGCAAAACCATATCCCGGAAGCCTCCCCTTTGCGAAGCTCTCGCGTCCACAACTTGATCCTGATGACTCCTGCGCCACCCTCAACTCAAATGCGATTCCTGGTTCTACGATCATCTTCTGCACCCGATGGGTGACCGAGATAGAGAACGGAAATCAGAGGTAGGCCCAGTGAATAGAGCCAGCGCAGCAGCCCATGCAGAGCAGCCTGGTCGAAATCCCCGGTCAGGCGGGTCATGGGCCACTCATCCGGTTCAGCGTGATGAGCCACCGCGAGCCTTTCGGACCACTCATCCCAATCCGCATGAACCACCCCGGGAACTATTATTTCATAGCGAGCCTGATCATCCAGCGCCAGTCGCGTTCCTCTTCCTTGACCCATTCGCCACCCTTTCCCGGGCCCATACGCAAGTAGGTGCCGTCTATCAGGATCCACCCACCCGAACCGCAGCCAGAATATCTGTCATCACTCAGCCGGCAGATCGACGATGAAATCCGCCACCAGGTTGAGGTTCTCCTTTTCATATTTCCAGGGTTGATCGCCGTGTGCCCCCACCAACGGATCAGCCGTGACCACGATGACCATGTTCAGATCTTCCAGCAAAGCAATCTGCTGGCCGCCATGTCCCCAGGCGAAATTCCAGCGCCGGTCACCTGCGCGAGCTGACCACCACTGGTATCCATACTCCATGTCCTTGTAATTCGAACCGATGCGGTATGGCCATGCGTCTTCAGAGTAACTGCCCAGCGAGTCATGGACCCAGGGTGCGGGTACTAGCTGATCGCCGTCGAAGGTGCCCTCGTTAAGGTACATTAAGCCAAACTTCGCCATGTCGCGCGGTCGCAGGAACAGGTCTGCATGTCCGCCGTAGTACCCCTCCCAGCCCTGGATCCAATCCGATACCTCGATCCCGAGCGGTGCGAACAGGTGCTCTTTTGCAAAGGAGTAGGTGTCGGTGTCGCAGGCACGGGCAACGATCACGCTCAGCAGGTGGGATGATAAATTGCTGTATTCCATGCCGGTGCCAGGGTCGCGCACGAGCGGCACGTCGGCGAAGACCGATGGGCGAAACCCCGAGTACATCAGTTCAAACAACTCGGCCGAGGATTCCTCCCACGGGTATCCGGCCCGCATCTGCAGCAGATGCTGGATGGTGATGTCGAACTTGCGTGGGTCTTGAACGCGGCTGGCCTGCTCGGGGAAGAAATCGATCGCCTTCTGATCCACGCTCGCGAGGCAGCCCTGTTCGATTGCAATCCCGACCAGCGCCGAGGTAACGCTCTTGGTCACCGATTGCACCCGTTCGAGAGAGTCGATCGAACCCCCATGGAAGTACTTCTCGGCCACCAGGTGGCCGTCCTTGACCACCAGGAGCGAGCGGATCGTTTCAACCTGCTCCGCATCCAGGTACAGCCGGGCGATGAGGTCGGGATCGAGCCCCAGCTCGTCGGGCGCCGAGATCTCCCAATCGCGTGCTGCGATGGGGGCGTAATCGACCTCCGCGAGCTCCGCACTCGACGGCCCACAGGCGGTCAACCCCGCCAGCAGGATCAAGCCAACGAACAATGTGCCAAGCACTCCGCTTCGCCACCTGGCATCACGCAAGCACAATGAATGCATCATGTTTCCCTCCGTCGTGGAGTCCATGCCAATC
>JBJYWH010000098.1:0-18383 GCA_046259355.1 Anaerolineales bacterium | reverse complement strand
AGATCTGGCTCAATCCATCGATTCCATGCAAGCATCCGCTGCCACGAGAGATTTCCGAGATGACAACTCTCTATCCTGAAAAACTTCATGTGCGGTTTATCGATACAAATCCAACCGAGGGCACCCTGCCACGTCGCTACACGCTGACGCACTCCGACCGCACCGGCGATCTTTACCTCACGATCGGCCGCGATTTTGATCGAGGGCAGATATCGGGTTTCTACACGCGCCTGATGCGGGACGAAGTACTGGCGGAGTGGAGGATGGATGATGGGGCGCCCGCCTTGCATGTCTTTTGCCATGTGAGCGGTGGCCTGGTCCTGGGAACCGCCTCCTGGCGGGCATCGATCTTCGAATACCACATGCCCCAGGTGCTGCAGGCCTTTCGCTATGGTGACCGCGAGCACTTCCAAACCAATCCGGAGCTCGATCGAGCTCCGGTCCACGTTCACTTCCAGGCTCGAGAGGCGCATCTCAACAAAGTGACACCGTGGGGGACCTGCGGGAACTACGTAATTGCCGTAGACTGAACGGCATGAGCAGGGATCTCTCAGAGCGATACTTCCCCTTCGAGCGTTTGGGCTTGCGAGGAAACCCCTTCCGGGCCCTGACAGAAGATGAATGGGCTGCCCTGGCATGGCTGCATCCAGCCTTGCTGGCTGCACTCGATCAGGCGTCCCCTATTCTTCAGATTTTAGGTGCAAGCGGACGGGGAAAGTCCAGTGCGCTGCTGGCGGTCAAGCGAGAACTGCTCGCACGCGGCCGGGAGCCCCACTACCTTTACCTTCCGCCCGGAATGCACCGGTTGAAGCGGGATCAGCAATCGGGGGATCCTCTTCTGCTGGACGAGATCGAACGCCTGCCGCCACGATCGCGGCGGCGTTTATTCCGCGCCGCGCTGGGATTGCCAGGGAAGGCTCCGCAGCTGGTCTTCAGCAGCCACGGAGATCTGGCGCGTGAAGTCGAGGCGATTCAACCGGGGGTGCTGGCCTCAATACCGCTCCCCCCGATCACGGGTGGCCAGCTGGCCGACCTGCTTCATGCTCGTATACGTGCGGAATCCATTGCAGGGGATCCACCCGTCTGGTTTGACGATCAGGCGATCAACCTGCTGATCGAATATTTTGGTGATGATTTGCGGACGATGGAGCGGACGCTATACGAGGCGTTCCAGCGTTTGGATGCTGCCGGCCGGATCGACCGCGCTCGACTCCAGCGCCTGGTCGAACTCAGCGGCGCGAATCTGGCGCCAGGATGAACTTTTCCGCGGCCTGCGCATCGCGTGCCAGGGGGAGATCGACCGTCACCTCGACCTGCCAAACAATACTCACATAGTGCCCGCTGTAGCTCCAGGGCTCGTTCGGCGCCGTGAAATGGAAGCGCTGGTAGAACGGCACGCCGCCTCGCAGCTGGCCCTGATAGAGATCTTCTTCCGCCCCAACGCCCCGGTCCTGGTCTCCACGCCCTTCCGTCTGCCAGCGCAGGCGAACGAACAAATGCCGGCAGTTTACATCTGCCGCCGGTGTGATCTGAATGCTCCCCTGAATGGTCTCACCGGGTCGGAAAGCGGGCACTCCGCCGGCTGGATCGGGCGGAAGGAATTGGATATGAAGGTCGATATCTGCCATCTAGAAACCCTCCGCCAGGACCACGAGCTCGAATTCGTCTTTCACATCCGGCCATCCCTGCGCATTCACAAGCACCCGCATCAGCCACTGGAGCTGATTGTTCGTGGCGCGAAAGCTGTGCATGGCTTGCGCGGGAATCGTCATGCGGCCTTCGCTCTGGGTGGTTTGCCCGGCATCGAAATGACCGACCGGGGCTTCAAAGAAATCCTGGACCTCTTCATGCACCTCGGTGTACGTATCGGTCCCGCGCCGGTAGGTTGCCTTCTCGCGAAACACCAATTCCACCCGGCATTCCTGAATATCGATCGGCAGGCGGAAAGTCTGCTCGTAGCGCACCACGAAGGTTTCATTCGGCCGCAGCGTGGTCTTGGAAGCCATCAGTTTCGGTTTTCCGATCCGTACGCCGGCGATCCTGCGCCAAAAACTTCCCAGCAGCAGGAACAGGCCGATTGCGATGAACGGCAACCCGAAAAGAGCCATCGCACCACCGCCCGACTTCCAGGCTGTAAAGGTCCAGAAGCTCGAGAATGAAAGCCACAGCAGCGAGAACATGACCAGACAGCCCGGCCCCCGTTTGGATTCGACCGATTCACGCAGTTGTTCCATGCCAACCCTCTTGTGTCCCGGTTTTGCGGTGGTACTCGTGCGCGATCGTATCGGAAATCGCCCGCACAGTCCAGCGCACTCTCGTCCTATTATCCCCACCAGCCTCATGCCACCGGCTCGGGAACTGGCCCCGCTCTTGCAACATCCATGGACGAAGCGGAGCATTATAGATGGAAGAGGCTGCCGGTCTTATGATGGAGGAACCGCTCGAAGGTACAAACGCTCCGAACCGCCGTGCGATTCGGGTGCTCGTTGTAGACGACGAGATCGCCTTCTGTGACGTCGTCTGTGAAATCCTCATCGCCAGTGGCTACATCGCCACCTGCGTCAACGCGGTTCCCGCCGCACGCGACACGCTGCGGCGCGAACGCCCGGATATCATCCTGAGCGACATCATGATGCCGGACATCGACGGTTTGCAGTTCATTCGCGAGCTCCGGCAGGATCCCCGCTACCAGCAAATCCCGGTGGTTGTGGTGAGCGCGAAGGCGTCCACCAGCGACCGCCAGGCCGCGCTGGATGCAGGAGCAACCACCTTCCTCGCCAAACCGTTTTCGGCCCGAGAACTCGAGACCCATATCGCCAGCATTCTCTCGGTCTAACCCGCCACCCGGACGGTCGACTTGACGCTTCCCGAGCGGCTGCGATAGAATTCGATCCCCGGTAACAAATCGCCAAAAGAGGAGTTCGCTGGAATGAACGCGCGTCGATTGATCGTATGGGCCACTTCACTGGTATTCGGATTGATCAGCACGATTGGCATCATTCTCATTTTCGGAACGACACTTGAGAAATTCACGCCGGCGAATGCCGTTCTGGTCTTCCTTTCCAGCGGCGGCATCGCCTTCATCTGGCTCGATTACCTTCTCCGCACACAATACCTGCGGAGCTGACGTTGTAATCGTCCGGACCTATCCTACGAAAAAGCGCCTCCCTTTGAGGGAGGCGCTTACACGATCAGATCCGTGGAGCGAATCAACCCGTTAGCATATTTTCGATGGTCTTGATCAGCTCCTCCGAGTCGATATCCTTCAGCAAGTAGCAATCGGCGCCAGCGCGCCTCGCAGCCTGCTCTTCCCATTTGGTAGGATAACTCGTCAGCACGGCCAGCCGGGGAGCCTTGGGGAGGGTTGCCAGTTGGCGCAGGATTTCCAATCCCATCCCATCCTTTCGCTTCACCTCCAGCAGCACAACATCGGGATGCCCGGTGCGGATCTCCCCCAGGACCGAAGCAGCCTCCCCACCGTGCCCGATCACCTGCAGGTTGGCGGCGCGGCCCAGCCGCTCGACAAGTGCAGAGCGGACACTCGGATGTTCATCGATGATATAGAGCTTGGCCGCGCTCACAGGCTGCAGGCTCCTCTCCATGCTCAGTATAGGGGCGGGTCCGATCCGCCCCTAGTGACCTACTTCCCGATGTGATTTGCAACCTGTCACGCGGAGCCGGCTCGCGCCCATTGGACCGGCCGGAGAAGGCCTGTCAAGCGGCAGGGGCTACATCCCCGTGCCGGATGGAATGCGGACGGTGATGGTCGTCCCCTCGCCGGGGCCTGAATCGACGGCCAGTTCACCGCCGAAAATCCGTGCTCGTTCGGCCATGTTTGAAAGACCGTGGCCGAGCAGCTCCGGGGCGCGCTCCATGTCGAACCCCTGGCCGTTGTCGATCACCTGCAGCGTAACCGTCCCATCCGAAGTCTCGCGCACGGTGATCCAGACCCGGGTCGCCTTGGCATGTTTGGCGATGTTGGCGAGCGCTTCCTGTGAGATATGGAAGAGATCGGCAGCGATCGAACCGTTCAAGCGCTTGATCGCATCCGGCTCGATCATCAAGTCGGTTTCTACGAGCGTATTAGCCTTGAATTCGCGAATCAGCCGCTCGAGTGCCTTTGGCAGGTCCTTGGTCGAGATGCGGCTGGGCTGAAGATCCAGGATGTAGGATCGGATATCGCGTATCGCCTTGTTCAGGCTGCCGATCGCCTGGTCGATACGTTCGGCGGCTTCAGGCGCACGGTCCTGCACATCCATGCGGGCATATTCAAGCGTCAGTCCGGTGGCGAAAATCGCCTGGATCACGCCATCGTGCAGGTCCATGCCGATCCGTTCTCTCTCTTCCAGTACGGCCACCCGGCGGGCCTGGCGGTAAAGCCGGGCATTTTCGACCGCGATACCCACCCCGGCTCCGACCGCGCCGAGCAGCCCGACCTCCTGCTCCTGGATCGCGCGCTCGGTCCGAAATGCCAATGTCAGCACACCGGTCACGCGCCCGGGCGCCGTCAGCGGCACCCCCACGAGCGTCTTGAACCCGCTCTGAATGACCGATTGGCGCAGGAAGCCGACCTCGGACTTCAGATCGGCTGTCCAGCGCGGGCTGGCATCCTGGGCTACCTTTCCAATCAACCCTTCTCCGAGACGAAAGCGGTCAACCTGCCAGAACGCCAGGGGGGCATCCCCGAGGTGGATCGCCTTCTGATAAAAGCCCTCATGCTCTTCGAGCAAGAAGATCTCCCCGGCTCCGGCGTGGAAGAGTTTCATCACCCGCTGCAGCATCACCTCAAGCAGCCGGTCCAACTCCATCGAGGAGCTGACAGCCGTTGCCAGGGAATACATCAAGCCGAGCTCTTCGTTTCGATCCGAGAGCTCATTCTCGTTCTCGAGCACTTTCTGGTACAGGCGTGCGTTCTCGATCGCGGCCGCGGCATGTGCGGCAAGCATCTCGATCAGGCGCTGATCCTCGAGCGAAAATTCATCCGCATCGAGCTTGTCGGTCAGGTAGATCTGCCCTAAAGGTCGCCCGTAGGCCGAGATCGGGACACCGAGGAAGGAATGCATCGCCGGATGACCCGCAGGAAAACCCACCGAGCGGGGGTGTGCTTCGATGTTCGGCACGCGAATGCTCTGGCCGGTCCGCATCATCTCCCCGATCAGCCCTTCGCCGCGCGGCTGGTGCTCGATATGTTCAATTTCATCCCGGGTGAGGCCTAACGTCAGAAACGTCTCGAGGCCTCCCTCGTTATCGGGGATGCCCAGCGCAGCGTAGCGAGCATCCGCCAGCTCACGCGCGGCATGGATCACACGCCTCAACACACCTTCCAGGGATAAATCGGAAAACAGGCTCAACGTAGCCCGATGAAGGGCTACCATGTCCGATCGTAGATCCGAGTATTCCTTCGAGGCGCTTGTGGCAGAAGACTTAATTTCGTTATCCTGTGCGGTCATGACGGCTTCTGGAGTGATTCTACCCTATTCGAAAGCCATCAGCCACTTGAGCGCGGTTTCACAGCCTTTTCCCACGGGACGAAACGCCGGCATCGTAGCAGGGCTCACCCTCCTGACACAAGATTGATAGTTTTTGCCAGCCAGCCTCCCCTATAAATTGGTACGGCAACGCCCGGAAAGGATTTCGCATGCCGGACGCAAAGACATCTCGCATCGCAGGGTTTTACAACCTGTCGGTCTCCGAGCGACTTCAACAGGCGGCGCGTTCAGCCGGACTGGATGAAGGATGGGTTGAGAAATACACCCTGGCTGGAGGGATCGACCTCGACCAGGCCGAACACATGATCGAGAATGTGGTCGGCATTTTCGGCCTACCGCTGGGCATTGCGACCAATTTCATGGTCAATGGCATCGAGCGCCTGGTCCCGATGGTGATCGAAGAGCCCTCGGTTGTGGCAGGCGCGTCGTTCATGGCGAAGCTCGCCCGCAGCACTGGCGGCTTTCAGGCTGAAAGCGACCCTTCCGAAATGATCGGCCAGATCCAGGTTCTTGAAGTAAAGGACCTCGACCTGGCTGCGAAGCGCATTCTGGCGCAGCAAGAAGAACTCCTGGCCGAGGCCAACCAGGCCGACGATATGCTCTTGTCGCTCGGCGGTGGGGCACGCGAGATCAAGGTCCGCATCCTGGGTGATACCTCTGCCGGGCCGATGCTGGTCGTCCATCTGGTCTTCGACACGCTCGACGCAATGGGCGCCAATGCGGTCAACACAGCCGTTGAAAAATTGGCCCCGACGATCGCGGCACTCGCCGGGGGCCGGACTCAATTGAGAATTCTTACCAACCTGGCCGACCGCCGCCTGGCGCGCGCACGCTGCCGGGTTACGGTGGAAGCCCTGGCTTTCGATGAGTTCTCGGGCGAGTCGGTGCGCGACGGGATCATCGAAGCCTGGGCTTTCGCCGAGGCAGACCCCTATCGGGCAGCCACCCACAACAAGGGCATCATGAACGGTGTGGACGCAATCGTGATCGCCACCGGCAACGACTGGCGTGCGGTCGAAGCCGGCGCCCACGCCTACGCCGCCCGCAGCGGACGCTACCGCTCGCTGAGCACCTGGTCGGTGGGAGAGCAAGGAGAATTGGAGGGGTCGCTTGAAATGCCGCTTGCGCTGGGCACGGTCGGCGGGGCAACCCGTGTGCATCCGTTGGCGCGCGCGAATCTGGCACTGCTGGGCGTGGGACATGCTCGCGAGCTGGCGGAGATCACAGCCTCGGTCGGCCTGGCACAGAACCTGGCCGCTCTGCGCGCCCTGGCCACCGAGGGCATTCAACGCGGCCATATGGAGCTGCACGCACGCCAGGTCGCCATTGCCGCCGGCGCCGAGGGCGAGCAGGTTGAGAAGGTTGCCCGCGCGATGGTGAAACGCGGCCGCATTCATCTGGAGGCCGCGGCCTCCATCCTGGAAGCGGAAGAAGAACGATCAAGGAAGGACTGATATCGCATGCCTGAAAAATCGCTCATGATGAAACCCGAGCGCGAGGTGGGAATTGCTGGCTACGGCGCCTACATTCCGCGCTACCGCCTGCCCGCGACCGAGGTATCCCGAATCTGGAAGGGCGGCAGCGGCGGCACTCCGATTAAGGAGAAAGCCGTTGCCGGTCTGGATGAGGACGTGATCACGATGTCGGTCGAGGCCGCCCGCAACGCGCTCGCACGGGCCCAGATTGACCCGACCCTGATTCGCGCCGTCTGGGTGGGATCTGAATCGCACCCGTACGCGGTCAAACCGACCTCAACCATCGTCGCCGAGGCCATCGGCGCCACGCCCAGCACGCAAGCCGCCGACTGGGAATTCGCCTGCAAAGCCGGCACGGAAGCCGTCCAGGCAGCAATCGGCATGGTTGGATCCGGCATGGCGCAGTACGCCTTGGCCATCGGCATGGACACCGCACAGGGCCGCCCCGGAGACGCCCTGGAATATACGGCTGGAGCCGGCGGCGCAGCCTACATCCTCGGTCCGGCCGACGAATCCCTGGCCGTCATCGAGGGCACCTACTCCTATTCCACCGATACGCCTGACTTCTGGCGGCGGGCAGATGAGAAGTACCCGGAGCACGGCGAGCGCTTTACCGGTGAACCGGCCTACTTCAAGCACATCAGCGCCGCGGCGCAGGAGCTGCTGGATTCGCTCGGCGCCCAGGCTTCCGACTTCCGTTATGCCGTCTTCCACCAGCCCAACACCAAGTTCCCGCAGCGGGTCGCCCGGGATCTCGGTTTCAGCGACGAACAAATCCAGGTCGGAATGCTCGTGCCTCGAATCGGAAACGTATATGCCGGTTCGGCGCTGGTCGGCCTGACGGCGATCCTCGATCAGGCTGCCCAGGGCGATCGAATTCTGCTCGTGTCGTACGGATCGGGTGCCGGCTCGGATGCCATGAGCCTGCGGGTGACCGGACGCCTGGAATCCCGGCAGCAAACCGCGCCGACGACCGAGGCGTACATCGCCCGCCGCACCGAGATCGACTACGCCACCTATGCCCGCTACCGCGGCAAGCTGATTGTGTGAAGAAGATCATGACCCCATCATCGAAAAAAGAGACACCCATTTACATCGCTGGCATCGGCATCACACCCGCTGGAGAACATTGGGAGCAATCGCTGCGGGAACTGGCACTGCAGGCGATCAGCGCCGCACGGGCAGAGGCCGGCGAACTGCGACCCGAGGCGGTGTTTGTTGCCAACATGCTCGCTCCCGCCCTTTCCAGGCAATCCCAGCTCGGGGCACTTCTGGTCGATTTCGCCGGCCTGCACGGCGTGGAAGCAGCTACGGTTGAGGCCGCCGGCGCTTCGGGCGGCATGGCCCTGCGCCAGGCGTACCTGGGCTTGCGCTCGGGTGCCTTCTCCAGCGCCCTCGTGATCGGCGTTGAGAAAGTGACCGAACGGCCAAGTGCGGAGGTCGAAGCCGCGCTCACGACCTCCAGCGATGCCGACTACGAATCGATCCACGGCATTACCCAGACCAGCCTGGCTGCCATGCTTATGCGCCGCTATCTGTATGATTACCAGCTTCCGGCGGATGCACTGGCCGATTTCAGCCTGATCGCACATGCCAACGGCGCGAAAAACCCGAACGCAATGTTCCGCAAGGCGATCAAGCGTGAGACCTACCAGCGCGCCCCGCTCATCAGCGAACCGCTGAACATGTTCGATGCGGCACCGATGGCGGATGGCGCCGCAGCCCTCCTGCTGGTGCGGGAGGACAGCCTTCCGGAGCTAGGCCCGATCCCGCTGGTCCGCATCAGCGGTTCGGGCGCATCGACCGCATCGATTGCTCTCCATGACCGGCCGAATCCGCTGCACTTTTCCGCCGTTGCGGATTCCACGCGGCGGGCGCTGGAAGAAGCAGGAATTTCACTTGACGATCTCGACTTCTTTGAACTCCATGATCGATTTTCGATCTTCGGCGCGCTCTCCCTGGAGGCTGCCGGCCTATCCGAACCGGGCCGGGGCTGGGCGTATGCCGCCGCTTCAGCCCGCGGTGAAGAAGGCTACCTCCCCCTCTGCACGTTGGGTGGGTCGAAAGCCCGGGGCGATACGGGCGGCGCAAACGGCGTGGTCCAGGCCGCGGAAGCCGTCCTTCAGCTTCAAGGCCGGGCCGCCGAAGCCCAGGTGCAGGACGCACGCATCGGCATGATCCAATGTCTGGGCGGCATGGCTGCGACCGCCGTCACACATGTCCTTGCCCGTGTCGACCGGGCTTGAAGGTGATCTGATAGTTCTTGAGAGCTCGCACGTACTAGACTGTTCTCGTAGAAGGTACATCGGAAAGAAGAGGAAAGGGCTTATGGAAGTCTCAAGTCATTGGCGAGTTCGGCAGCAGCGCTACGCGCTGGTTGGTGAGGTATGCCCACACTGCGAGGCGAAAATTTTCCCGCCGCGCGATATTTGTCCACAGTGCGGCGAAGATGCACGCACGCATTTCCATTTCAGCGGGCACGGCAAGCTGTACTCATTTACCACCCTTTACGACGCGCCCGCGGGACACGAACAGCAAGCGCCCTACACCGTCGGCCTGGTGCAGCTGGATGAAGGCCCGCTGGTCACAGCCCAGCTGACCGATCTGGGCGAAAGCACCCCGCAGATCGGAATGCCAGTTGAGATGATCACCCGTAAGCTGCGAAGCGAGGGGGAGCGCGGCATGCTGGTGTACGGCTACAAATTCCGCCCCGAGCTTCAGATGAACTGAGGTTCCCTGTACAGTCACTCCAGGGCCGGAAGGCATGCTTTCCGGTCCTTTTTGTTTCCTGGAATCAAGAGCCTGGAATGGGATTCGAACGGATGTTCGAATTGGGTCGATCAGGCTCCGTTTCCCGCTCTGTACGCCGCTTGACGCGCCCAAACAGCTGTGCTACCATGCGCGCTTGAGGTCCGCTGCGGATCGGCAATCAGCGTTCCGTTCTGACGAGGAGGAGTCCATGGCCAGCATGCGCCGGAAAACCCTGGTGCTTACGATTGTGATCATCCTTGTGCTTGGAGTGGCCAGCTGCACACGCTCAGCTTCCACCCCTCCGCCATCAACGGATGAAGGCGCTGCGGGCGAGCCGCAGTCTGAAACACAGGCAACGATGGATGCCGTGCGATCGGCCATCCTCACCCAGACGGCGCAGGCCCTGGAAGCAGGGGGCGGGGCGACTTCAACCCCGACGCCTGAACCGACCGAGAATCCAGCCACGGCCGCAGCCGAGACCGCTGCTCCAACCGCCACCGCGGTGCCGGATCAGATCGAGTACACGGTTCAGCCGGGGGATTGGATCTTCAAGATCGCGCGCCAATTCGGTGTGGATCCACAGGCGATCATCGATCTGAACAACCTCACCAATCCGGCCTCGCTTGAGGTAGGAACCGTCCTGAAAATCCCTGCCCCCGAGATCCAACCGACGAGCGAACCCGCTCCGATCGTGACCACGACCGGCACGCCAGGAACCGCCGTGCCCAGCGGAACGGTCCACATCGTGCAGCCGGGTGAATGGATCTGGCAGATCGCCCGCATCTACGGCGTCGACCCGCAGGCCATCATTGACCTCAATAATTTAACCTCCCCGGCGACGATCTACCCCGGGCAGGAACTGCTCATCCCCTGAGCAGGCTGCACGTGTAACCGGACAGGGCGACCGCTTGGTCGCCCTGTTGTTTTCGAGGAGGGGCGATGGGCTACCAAACGATTCGATCCGAAACCGTTTTCACAGGCAAAGTCTTCAACGTCCGGGTTGACACCGTCCGCTCTCCGGATGGGCGCGAATTCCAAATGGATGTGGTCGAACACGGCGGTGCAGTGGCCTTGATTCCGCTCGAAGATGACCGTTCAATCTGGTTCGTCCGGCAGTACCGTCATCCAATCGGCCGGATGCTGTTCGAGCTCCCGGCCGGGACACTGGACGACGGCGAAACGGCGGAACAGGCGGCGGCCCGGGAATGCCAGGAGGAGATCGGTCAGGCACCGGCTGAGTTAATCCACCTTGGGGCAACCTACCTCGCTCCGGGCTACTCCTCTGAATACCTGCACTACTTCCTTGCCCGTCAGCTGAGCCCATCCTCCCTGCCTCCGGATGAGGATGAAGACCTGCACCTCGAGCGGCGGAGCTGGGATCGAGCCTGGCAAATGGTCCTCGATGGCGAGGTGCATGATGCGAAGACCATCGTAGGCTTGAGCCTCGCCCGCGCCTGGATGGCAGGCTGAAGGATCATTGGCCGAAACGGATTCGAAGCATTCTCTGGACGCTGCGATCCATCCTGTGGTATACTTTTTCCCCTGCCGCCCTGAAGGATCGGGCGGTGGATCATGTGTAGACGAAAATCATTCCACGATGGACGTGAACGATGACCGACGTAATGGACGCCGTCAAAGCGCAAAAAAACGAATCGCTGCCTGATCTGGCCCCTGGGGATGCCGTTTCGGTGTATTTCCGCATCGCCGAAGGCGACCGGGAACGGGTGCAGGAATTCCGCGGCACGATCATTCGCATCCGCCGCGGCGGCAATGATGCAAATATCACCGTGCGGCGCACTGCTTCGCACGGCATCGGTGTCGAACGCACCTTCCCCATTCACTCGCCTCGCATCGAGAAAATCGAGCTTCAGCGCCGGGCCACGGTACGGCGCTCCAAGCTCTACTACCTCCGTGATCGTACCGGTAAACGGGCGCGCCTGAAGGAACGGCGCGACTGAAATCGCAACCATCATCGAGCAGCGCCAGGCGCTGCTCTTCTATTTTCCCCATCAGCACCCTGCGCGCAGACCGTGCAGAATCCCGGCAGTTGCGTTTTAATGGAAACAGGACCGCAGCGGATGTCAGCAGCATGAGCGTTATCGGTGAACCTGCAGCCAGAAGAGACCGGCCGGTTGGCATTTTTGATTCGGGCGTGGGCGGGCTTTCGATCGTGCTTGAGATCCGGCGCCAGCTTCCGGCAGAGCCGGTCATGTACCTGGCCGACCAGGCGAACGTCCCTTATGGGTCGCAGCCGCTCGAAGTCGTCCGCGGCTACTCCCAGGGCATCACGAGCTTTCTGCTCGAACGGAATGCGAAATTGATCGTCGTTGCATGCAATACCGCTTCCGCCGCTGCACTCCGAATGCTGCGGGAGAGGTTTCCAGGCACCCCCTTTGTGGGGATGGAACCGGCCGTGAAACCGGCGGCGGAAATCACCCGCAGCAAGGTGGTGGGCGTGCTGGCCACACCGGCCACCTTCCAGGGCGAACTGTATGCATCGGTCGTGGAACGGTTCACCGAAGGCGTGCGCGTCCTGCCCAGCACCCTCCCGGGCCTGGTCGAAGAGATCGAAGCGGGCAACCTTCGCGGCGAGAAGACACGGGCGATCCTCGAGCAGGCAATCCGACCGCTTCTCGCACAGGGCGCGGATACCCTCGTGCTCGCATGCACCCACTATCCATTTGTCATTCCACTCATCCGTGAAATTGCGGGGCCGGCGATCGAGGTGATCGATCCATCACCGGCCATCGCCCGGCAGACCGCCCGACTCCTGGAAAAGTTCGAGCTTGAGATTGGAGCAGGCGCCCGAGGGCAAACCACGTACTACACCACCGGTGAAGTCGAGATTCTCAAACGCCAGCTGGATAATCTCGGACTGGGCTCGGGCCTGGTTCTCAAAGCGCGCTGGTCCGGTGGTTCGCTCACCGCAGATTGAACCCCGGCAGCACAGTCACGCCAGGAAAAGAAAACGGCAGGGCGTCTTCGTCCCTGCCGTCGAGTTCGTGCTTACCGCTGCCTTCGTTATCCTTGCTCTTCCGCCTGCACGCCGGCCTGAGCCAGCTCCCGCGCAGAGATGTTGGCCACGGCAGCCACGGTTTCACCCTTCTTCAGGTCGATCAAATGCACACCCATGGTCGCCCGTCCGGCCTGCTTCACCTGCTTGACCTTCGTCCGCAGCACGATCCCGCCGCTTGAGATGATCGTGAGGTCATCTTCTTCGTTGACCACCCTGGCTGCGGCGATCGGGCCGGTCATCTTCAGCTTGTCGCGGCTCAGCGTCAGCACACCCATCGTGGCGCGCGATTTCGCCGGGTATTCGGACAGCGGCGTGCGCTTGCCGAAACCCTTCTCGGTTACAACCAGCAGATCGTCGCCGGTCACGACCACCGCCATCCCGGTGATGGCATCACCCTTGCGCAGGTTGATCGCCTTCACACCCATCGCCGGGCGGCCCATCGGGCGCACTTCGTTTTCATGGAAGCGCAGCGCCTGGCCGCGCTCGGTGACGATGATGATCTCGTCCTTCCCGCTTGTCAACCGCACCCATCCCAGGACATCGTCACTTTCCAATCCGATTGCGATCAGCCCGGAAGGCCGGACGGCGGAAAACTCGGAGAGCTCCACGCGCTTGATCTTGCCCTGCGCGGTGACCATCGTGCAGTACGCCGCCGATCCGAAATCGGGGACCACGACCGCGGCCGTGATCGATTCATTGGCGTCGAGTGCCAGGATATTGACCATCGGAATGCCGCGCGCCGTACGGTCGGCATCCGGGATCTGATAGGCTTTTTCCGAGTAGACCTTGCCTTTATCCGAGAAGAAGAGCACCGTGTCCAGCGTTCGGGCTGGAATCAGCATCATGGGCTCATCCTCGTCTTTCAGAGAATGCCCCTGCACGCCCCGCCCCCCGCGGCCCTGGCGCCGGTAAGTCTTCGCCAGAACTCTCTTGACGTATCCGCGCTGGGTGATGCTGATCAGGACGGCTTCGTCCGGCACCAGATCTTCCTCGCTGAATTCCTCGCTCGCATCCGGGGCGATATGCGTGCGGCGTTCATCGCCATATTTCTGGGAGAGCTCCTGCAGGTCATCCTTGATCAGCGCCAGGATTTTCTTCGGATGTGCGAGCAGGTCCTCCAGGTACGCAATGCGTTCCATGACCTCTTTATGTTCCTGCTCGATCTTCTGGCGTTCCAACGCAGCCAGGCGTCGAAGCTGCATATCGAGAATCGCCTGAGCCTGAACCTCGCTCAGCTTGAAGCGCTGCATCAGGCGTTCCTTGGCCTGGTCAGCGTCGGATGATTTCCGGATGGTGTCGATGACCGCGTCGAGATTCGCAAGGGCGATCAGCAAGCCATCGAGAATGTGTGCCCGATCGCGAGCTTTCTGAAGCTCATACTGCGAGCGACGCACGATGACATGGTTACGATGGTCGACATAAACCATCAGCGCCCGTTTCAACGGCAGCATGCGCGGTTCGTTATCGACCAGCGCGAGCAGCTGCACGCCGAAAGTCGTTTGCAAAGCCGTGTACTTGTAGAGCTGGTTGAGCACTTTCTTGGGTTGTGCCCCGCGCTTGAGCTCGATCACGATGCTCAACCCGCGTCGGTCTGATTCATCCCGCAGGTCTGAAATATCACCGAGCTTTCCACTGCGTACCAGTTCGGCGATGCGTTCGATCAATGCGGCCTTGTTGACCTGATAGGGGATCTCGGTCACCACAATGCGGAACCGGCTCGAACCCATTTCCTCGATGTGGGCCACACCGCGCACCACGATCCGGCCCCTGCCCGTGCTGTAGGCCTGCTTGATCCCCTCGTTGCCGACGATCATGCCGCCGGTGGGGAAATCCGGGCCGGGGATAAACGACATCAATTCATCGAAGGCGATATCATCCACCCGGTCGTAGTTATCGACCATGAAGCTGATGGCGTTGGCCAGCTCCTTCAGGTTATGCGGCGGGATGTTCGTCGCCATGCCGACCGCGATGCCGGCCGATCCATTCAGGAGCAGGTTCGGCAGACGGGCCGGAAGGACCAGGGGTTCTTGCAGCGAGCCGTCGAAATTATCGACAAAATCGACGGTGTCCTTATCGATATCGACCAGCAGCTCGGAGGCCAGCGCGCCCATGCGGGCTTCGGTATAGCGCATGGCCGCCGGGGGATCGCCGTCGATCGAGCCGAAGTTGCCCTGCCCGTCGACGAGCATGTAGCGCATGGAAAAATCCTGCGCCATCCGGGCCATCGCATCATAGACGGCCTGGTCGCTATGAGGATGGAATTTTCCGAGCACCTCGCCGACGATACGGGCCGATTTACGGTAGGCCGAGTTAGGACGAATGCCCATCTCGTGCATCGCGTATAGAATGCGCCGGTGCACCGGCTTCAAGCCGTCACGCGCATCGGGCAGCGCTCGCGCGACGATCACGCTCATGGCGTAATCGAGGTATGCATTGCGCATCTGATCGTCGATATCTACCTGGCGTACAGTCCCGATTTCCATGATTTTCTGGTCTCTCACTTCGAAATAGAGGTCGAAAACCCGCCAGCGGCGGGTTGCCGATTAATTATACCGCGCCGGCCTCATTCCCGACAGCGGATGGGCCGATTCCTTCCGGTATAACTTTACATAACAAGGTGGCGTTCAGGGAACCGGAGCCAGGACGACACGGATTTCGACCTGGTCGGTGTGCAGCGGCAAGATGTGGGAGAGCAGCACGGCCAGTTGGGCTTCGTGGATCGTGATGCGAGCATGATCCGGAATGAGCTCGAGCAGGGGCCCCAGATCGGGGTTTGCCGGTAGTTTTGCCCCCTGGGGCAGCAGGCCTTGCAGAATGTTGGCCTGAAGGTTGACCAGGCCTACCGGGTCGCCGGCGAAAACCGTGTGCAGAGCCAGCACCTGGTCGCCATTGAGAATCTGATCTTCGAGCGGCAGACCGAGGTCTTTCCCGAGCGGCAAGCCACCCACGTAGTCCACCAGCGCGGCAAAGGCGGTCGCATCCATGACGGAGACAGTATCGATCTGGATGCGAAGGGCCCGCTCCAGCGCTTCCATGAAGGGCGGCGCGACGCCATCCTCTGGAGTCCACGCGAAGAAGGAGTCCAGCGTCACGTCAGCACCGGAAACGAGGTCCAGATTGGTCGGCACACCGGTCAGGACGACGTGCGTATCGGGTGGGTCGATCGTGAGCAACCAGATCGCCTGCAGCGCGGGATCCGGCCTGTCCAGGCGATCCACGCCGAGGAGCAGGATCGTCGTCCCGGTCTCCCGGTTCGGCTCGATCCAGCGTGAGGCGCCTTCCGGGAAGATCTTCAAGATCGAAGTGAGGGGGGAGGCCGTGCCCTGTTCTCCCAGCAGGACGGTCGCCATGCCAATGCAAAAGCAGACTGAGACCAGTACGAGAATGATCGCGGACCGCGATTTCATCGCTCGGCTCCGTTCTGCAGCATGTTCAGCAAGCGCGTCGCAGCCTGACCGCCCCGCTCCTTCGGGCACTGCCAATTCTCGTTCAGGATACACCCCGGTTGTTTTCTGCTCATCGGCTGTTGGAATCATTATACATAGAGCCGGGGCGCACCGATATAAGACTTTTGCGCTGGAGCTGGATCTGGAACGGCCTGCACGTTTGACGCGTTCGGGCAACGGTGCTACAAATCGGTCCATTCGCACAAGGAGGAAACCATGTCGCACCGGCGCGCTCGGGCTCTGATCATTGGTCTGGCGATTGTTCTGGTCATTGTCATCGTCGTCGGTCTCGGCGGCATCTACATCGTCCGCCGGTCATTCCCCCAGACCGATGGTACGCTCCAGCTTCCGGGCCTGCAGGCTTCGGTGGATGTCTTCCGGGATTCCTACGGCGTTCCGCATATCTACGCCTCCAATCCGCACGATCTATTCATGGCGCAGGGCTATGTCCATGCCCAGGATCGATTCTGGCAGATGGAGTTCTGGCGCCGCATCGGTTCCGGCCGCCTGTCTGAAATCCTCGGTCCGGGAGCCCTCGATCAGGACCGCTTCATCCGCACCGTGGGCTGGTTCCGGACGGCCCAGGAAGAGGAGAAGCTGCTCAGCGACTCCGACCGGGCCGTGCTGCAGGCCTACGCCGATGGCGTGAATGCCTACATTGATTCACACCGCGGAAAATTGGGGCTCGAATTCACGATTCTCGGCCTGACCGGCGTGAAATTCGATCCTGAGCCCTGGACACCGGTCAACAGCCTGAGCTGGGGCAAGGTCATGGCCTGGGATCTGAGCGGCAACCGGGATTCCGAGCTGCTGCGCGCCAATATCATCACCAGGCTGGGGCTGCCGGCGCTGAAAGAATTGATGCCGGGTTATCCGGCGGACTACCCCGTCATCGTATCCGAAGCGCTGAACGAGGCCACGCTGGCCGCGGTTCCTGATTCAGCGTTCGACCTGCATGCTTTCGGCACCGGGAATGACCTCGGCAGCAACAACTGGGTGATCAGCGGCCAGCGCACCGAGAGCGGGAAACCGATCCTGGCGAACGATCCGCACCTGGGCATTCAGATGCCGTCCATCTGGTATGAAGCCGGGCTGCACTGCCAGCCGGTCGGCGCCGATTGTCCCTACAATGTTGTTGGGGGCTCCTTCGCGGGCGTACCCGGGGTGATCATCGGCCATAACGAGCACATCGCCTGGGGTGTGACCAACCTCGGGCCCGATGTCCAGGACCTGTTCATCGAGAACGTCAACCCCGAAAATCCGGACCAGTATGAATTCCGCAACCGCTGGGAAGACATGCAGATCATCGAAGAGCGAATCCAGGTCTCCGGGCAGGATGAACCGGAGGTACTGCGCGTGCGGATCACCCGGCACGGACCGATCATCAACGACGTGATCGGGGGGATCGAGCAGGATTGGTCCTACGGCTGGCAGCCGATGGCGCTTTCCTGGACCGCACTCCAACCGGGCACGATCGTCAAGAGCGTGCTGATGCTCGACCGGGCTTCCAATTGGGATGAGTTTCGCGAGGCGCTCCGCTCCTGGGATACTCCCAGCCAGAACTTCGTCTACGCCGATGTGGAGGGGAACATCGGATACCAGGCCCCTGGTCGGATCCCGATTCGAGCGCAAGGCGACGGAACCCTTCCGGTTCCTGGCTGGTCCGGAACTTACGAGTGGATCGGCTATATCGACTTCGATCAGCTCCCTCGTTCATTCAACCCGGAAAAGGGATACATCGCGACGGCCAACAATGCGGTCGTTGGTCCGGACTACCCGTATTTCCTTTCCGCCGATTGGGATCCGGGATACCGCGCCCGCCGGATCAGCGAGATGATCGAGGCGAAAGAAAAACTCACGGTGGCCGATATCCAGGCCATCCAGGGTGACGATATGCCGCTCTGGGCGGTGGACATCCTGCCCTCGATCCTGGCGCTCGCCCCGAGCGAACCGGAGCAAGCCCAGGCGCTGGACATGCTGCGGGCCTGGGACGGGCAGGCCGTGCGCGACAGTGCGCCCGCAGCACTCTTCGAGGCTTTTCGCAATCACCTGATCACACGCGTGTTCGAAGATGAAGCCGGGGAACAGCTGCTGGATCACGCCCGTGGTGAAATGATGGTCGCGCTGGAGACCCTGCTCCAGCAGCCGGACTCGCACTGGTTCGACGATATCCGCACGCCCGAAGTCGAGACCATGCAGCAGACAG
>JBJYWH010000097.1:0-14366 GCA_046259355.1 Anaerolineales bacterium | reverse complement strand
CGGCTGTCAAGGCCGGCGCACATATTCTCGGCATGAGCGGCCTGCTCACGACGACCATCCCCTCCATGCCGCGTACGATCCAGGCTCTGAAGGAAGCCGGCCTGCGCGAGAAGGTGAAGGTGATCGTCGGCGGAGCACCCGTCACGCAGGAATTTGCCGATGAAATCGGTGCGGACGGGTATGCTCCTGACGCAGCCAGCGCGGTGCGCCTGGCGAAGAGCCTGATCTCCTGACTCACGACGTGCCCCCGGCGGGATCGCGAGCGCTCAACGCGGTCGTTTGATCCTCCACGGTTTGCCATTCGATTCGCCCGCGCTGGCGGTCGAACAGACTACGCCCCAGAGGACTCCTCAGAAGGCGTTAAAGACCGGAGCCGCGTCGCCGCGGGCGGCGTCAGCCGCCAGGGCACACTCGGGCTGGATTGGGTTGTTCCCCTTCGGCATCGAGCCGGGGGTCGGAAGCTATGGATGGCGCAAGCTTTCAGGCTTCCCCGGCCTGGTTCTACCCCGACGGCCGCGCTGAAAGCGGGAGGACCCTTCAGGAGATCTTGCGTGCCTCCTCAGCGATCTGGACGCTCTGGGTCGCGCCGAGGCGGCTTGCCCCGGCACGGATCAGCTCGATTGCCTTCTCGTAACTTCGAATGCCGCCCGCCGCCTTGACACCCATATCGTTTCCTACGATAGACCGCAGCAGGCGGATATCGTCGGCCGTCGCCTCCCCCTGGGTGAATCCCGTGCAGGTCTTAACATAATCGGCGCCTACATGCTGGGCGATCAACGCCCCGGCAATCTTCTCGTCCTGCTCGAGCAGACCCACCTCCAGGATGACCTTCAGGAGAACACCCGATCGATGGCAGACATCAACCACTCCCTGGATATCACGCGCTACCTCGGCATATCGACCGGCTTTCAACAACCCCACGGCCTGGACCATGTCCATCTCACGTACGCCGGCCTCGATCAGTTTTTTCGCTTGTTCAACCTTGATCGAAGGGAATTCCGCGCCGAACAGGAATCCTACGATACTGGCTGGCAGGGTGTTTGAGCCCTGAAGGCGCCTGACGACTTGCGGTACATAGATCGGATTCGTACAGACGCTCGCAAAGCCATACTTCAAACCTTCCTCACAGACCCGGTCGACGTCGGCAGGGGTGTACTCCGTTCGCAGCAGCGTATGATCGATCAGATGGGTGATTCTCTCGCCCTCAGGGATCCCGGGCAGCATCGCTTGCTCTGCTCGCAGGATGGGCATGCCCTTCGGCAGGTTCTGCAGGGCTGCTTCGACAGCGGGTCGGATGTGACCGACCCTTTCGCTCATTGAATGTTCTTCAAAAGGCATCTTCCCTCCCTTCCTCCATATGGACAAAGGCCATCGGGTCCGCTACTAGTTTGGCACGTTCTGGTCGATAATGCATAACACGCCCTCGATTTCCCGCTGCCTGCAGAGGGGTTTCCGGAGGACAGCGATGCTCGATCGACGCATGGCCGTAGCAAAGGCGCTGGCGCTGCAATCCGGCGCCATGCTGCGCGAGGCCTATGCCGGCGACAAGGTCATCACACACAAGGGTCGCATCGACCTGCTGACCAACTTCGATCTTCAATCGGAGGGGCTGCTGGTCGAGGGGATTCGCGAGGCGTTTCCCGATGATGCGGTTGTTGCAGAAGAAGCCCATTTCGATTCAGACCAGGCGGCATACTGGCTGATCGATCCGATTGACGGCACGACGAATTTTGCCCATGGGCTGCCCGATTTCACAATCTGTATCGCCTACATGCAAGAAGAGCAGCCCCAGCTGGGCGTGATCTACAATCCCGCGCGCGGCGAGCTTTTCAGCGCCATGCGCGGCGGCGGCGCCTACCGCAACGACCGACCGATCAAGGTCTCGCAGCAGTCGGAGCTCGAGCAGAGCCTGCTTTCCGCTGGGTACCCATACAACCCCGGAACGGTGGATTTTGATCTCTTCGGCGCCTGGCAGCGGATCTTCTACCGCTCCCAGGGCATTCGCCATGTCGGCTGCGCCTCCTTGACCCAAGCCTGGGTGGCTGCAGGAACTTTGGATGCATACTGGGAAGAGGGTTTTCGGCCATGGGACTTTGCTGCCGGGATCCTCCTGGTCCAGGAAGCCGGCGGGGCCATCAGCCGAATCGATGGAAGCCCCGATATCTTCCGTGAGCCGTGCTCCCTTCTGGCTTCCAATGGCTTGCTGCACGATGAACTTCTCGAACTGCTCAACAGCGATGGATCCCATGCCGATGGCATGAGGCAGCGTCGCTAGATCGTCGGGCGTTACGAAGGCCAGTCTCGACCAGAACCGCGTTGAATGCAGCTGAGATAGCAATCCTTTTTTCTGCATCAACGGTGAATGGATCCAAGAAACGGCATGGTGGAGACGCTCTCATCAACAAGGAGTCGAAAAATCTCATGGCACTCTTCCTGGATTCTGCTGACCTGATGGACGCAAAAACTGCTGGGGAACTCGGCTTTGTCCATGGGGCAACGACCAACCCGGCGCTGCTATCCCGGGCCGGGCACACGGCGGCTGCCCCGGCCCTCAAGGCGCTGTGCGAGCTGCTGCCCGGACCCGTTTTCCACCAGCTGACCGCTCGTGAGCCGGAGGGCATGCGGGCCGAAGCGGAAGCTTTCATCGACCTCGCGCCGAACCTGGGATTGAAGATCATGTGCACCCTGCCCGGGCTGCAGTTCGCAGCCGAAATCTCCCCCCACGTCACGGTGGCGGTGACCGGGGTCTTCTCGCCGGCCCAGGCCTACCTGGCATCCCAGGCTGGCGCGGCTTTCGTCATCCCGTATGTCAACCGCCTCAACCGCTTCACAGGAGCCGGCGCGAGCGTCATCCGTGACATGGCGGATATTCTCTTCACCAACGAAACCGAACTACTGGCAGCCGGGATTAAAACCCCCGGCGAGGCCATCGAAACACTGCTGGCCGGCGCCGAACACATCAGCCTGCCGCTTGCGGTAATGCAGGACATGGCGGAGAACGAGCTCACGCTGCAAGCCTACGCGAGTTTCGATTCGTACCGGACAACGTAGCCGGTGGGCGCATCCAGTGGCCGGGTCCGTTGAGAAACCCTCGCGGCAGGAACAACCCATCCCGGCCGGCTCGTCTTCGCGCATCGCCCCGGGAAATTGCTTTCGAAGAGAAAATCGACAGCAGACCGCGGTCCGCCCTCGTGCAAACCCCCCTCGACACAGCCAACGCCCCCACCTTTTGCTCTTTTCACAATTGTGCTTTTATAGTACAATTGTGAACCTATGTTGAACGGCACAAGGTCGAGAGGATCACGGTGATCCGGTTGATGAGTGACTCTTTAGCGCAGGTGAAGGATGCCGGCAACCTGGAGTTCCTGGCCCGGGTCGCCAGCATGTATTACGAAGACGGGCTGACCCAGCAGCGGATCGCCGAGGAGCTTGGCTATTCCCGGTCCGCGATCTCGCGCTTCCTGACAGCCGCTCGCGAGGCGGGAGTGGTGGAAATACGTGTCCACCACCCCTTGAAGCGGGCGCTCGAATTGGAAATGGAGCTTCGCCAGCGCTACAAGCTGAAAGCGGTGCGTGTCTTCGACCGGCAGGCGCTGGATTACCAGCGGATGCTCAGCCGGCTCGGTTCGCTGGGAGCCCACATCATCGAGACCTATGTCCAGGACGGGATGAAGATCGGCGTATCCTGGGGTACGGCGGTCTTTGAAGTCGCCAATGCGCTCCGGCCGCCCTATTTGCCGAATATCACCGTGATCCAGCTCGTCGGTTCCCTCGGGACACCCGATCCGGAGATCGACGGGGTCGAATTGGCCCGCGCCTATGCGCGCACGTTCGGGGGCCGCTACCGAATTCTGCCTGCTCCGGCCATCGTGGAATCGCCGCAAGTACGGGATGCGCTGATGCATGACCGGCCGGTGCGGGAAGTGCTGGAAGCCGCCCGTGAGGTCGAGCTGGCGGTGGTCGGGATCGGCACCACCCGTCCTGAAAAGTCGAGCATGGTGCGGGCGGAGTTCCTGACGGAAAAGGAGGCGCGTGCGCTGGCCTCCGATGGCGCCGTCGGCGATGTGTGCGCCAACCTGTTTGATGGTGAGGGCAACCTGCTCGACCTGCCGCTTGGTGCCAGGACGGTCGCGATCCAGGCGGAGGACCTGCGCCGCATTCCACTCGTCCTGGGAGTCGCCGGCGGTGATGTCAAGGCTTCCGCCATCCTCGGCGCGCTCAGGGCGCGGCTCGTGAACGCACTCGTGACCGACGATGTCGCGGCTCGCATCGTGCTGGATGAAAGCATTTGAGACCGGGCAGTACGCCCGAAATCTGGTCAACGATACCAACGTGAAAGGGTAGTAGCATGGCAAAGTCCGATACCAAGGAACTGGATAGCAAGAAGCGGATCCTGCTGGAGGAATTCGGCCGTGAACAGGCTTTGGAGATGCTCCAGACCATGTACGACATCCGGGCATTCGAAGAGGAAGCGGAAGAACTCTACATGCTCGGCAAGACACACGGCACGATGCATCTCTCCATCGGCCAGGAAGGCTGCGCGATCGGCGTCTCCTACGCGCTTCGCCGGGGCGAGGACTTCCTGCTGAATCACCACCGCGGCCATGGACACACCCTGGCATGGGGCGGCGACCTGAAGCCGATGATGGCGGAATTCCTGGGCAAGGAGACGGGGTACTGCCGCGGGCGCGGCGGTTCGATGCACATCGCCGAGGTCGACCGCAACAACCTGGGCGCGAACGGAATCGTCGGCGGCGGGCTGCCCATCGCCGTGGGGGTCGGCTTGAGCATACAGCTTCGCAAGACGGACCAGGTATGCGCCGTGCTCTTCGGCGATGGAGCCGCCAATGAGGGCGCCTTCCACGAATCGCTGAACATGGCCTCGATCTGGAATTTGCCGATCGTTTATTTCTGCGAGAACAACCAGTACGCCATGTCCATGGCGATGAAGAAAGCATTCAACGTCGAAAAGATCAGCGATCGGGCCTGCGCATACAACATTCCCGGCGTCTACGTGGATGGAAACGACGTCTTCGCTGTCTATGAAGCGGTGAAAGAAGCCGCCGAACGAGCGCGGCGGGGTGAAGGTCCCACGCTGATTGAAAGCCTGACCTACCGCTGGAAGGGCCACTCCCGCAGCGATCGCCAGGCCTACCGCACGCGCGAGGAAGTGAAGGAATGGCAGAAGAGGGATCCGATCCCGCGCTTCGCCAATGCCTTACTCGCGGCTGGAATGCTCGACCAGGAGGGGCTGGAGGCCCTCCAGGCTGCAGCCCACGAGCATATCGAAGAAGCCCTGGCGTTTGCTGAGGCAAGCCCGGAGCCCGATGTTTCAACGATCATGGAAGGTCTATATGCCTGAGACACGCGAACTTACCTATGCCGAAGCTCTGCGTGAGGGTTTGCAGCAAGTCATGGAAGAGGATGATCGGGTTTTCCTGATCGGCGAGGACATCGGGGTCTACGGCGGCGCATTCGGTGTGAGCGCCGGCCTGGTGGAGATCTTCGGGGAAGAGCGCGTCCGCGACACCCCGATCTCGGAAGCAGCCATTGCCGGGGCGGTCCTGGGAGCGTCGCTGAGCGGAATGCGCCCTGTGGGCGAGATCCAGTTCATGGACTTCGTCACCCTCTCGATGGAGCAGCTCGTGCTCCAGGCCGCAAAAGTACGCTTCATGTTCGGAGGGAAAGCCAAGGCACCGTTCGTCCTGCGCATGCCAGCCGGCTCCGGTACAGGGGCCGCTGCGCAACACAGCGAATCGCTCGAAAATTGGTTCGTCCACGCGCCCGGCTTGAAAGTCGTCATGCCGTCCAACGCCTACGACGCAAAGGGACTGCTGCTGGCTTCGATTCGCGATGACAATCCCGTCATCTTCGTCGAGCACAAGCTGCTTTACAAGACCAAAACCCACGTCCCGCAGGAAATGTACGAGGTACCACTGAGCCAATCGGCGGTCGTCCGCCCGGGCACGGACCTCACCATCGTGGCGACCTCCATCATGGTCCAGCGCTCACTGGAGGCGGCAGCCGCGCTGAGCGAGGAAGGGATCGAGGTCGAGATCGTCGATCCACGCACATTGAACCCGCTCGATGATGAGACCATCTTCGAATCGGTCATCAAGACCGGTAAGCTGCTGATCGTGCATGAAGCGGTCGGAACGGGTGGTTTCGGTGGTGAAATTGCCGCCCGTGTGGCGTCGAGTGAAGCCTTCGACTATCTCGATGCGCCAATCCGCCGGTTGACGGGCCTGGATATCCCCATCCCCTACAACCGCAACCTCGAATATCACACCGTGCCGCAGGTGGAAAACATCGCCGAAGAGGCACGGCGTCTGGTGCAGGGTGTTTACTAACCAGGTCCTGCGATTCTCCCGGCGGCTTTCGCACTCCGGGAGCTGATCGAACAGACCGGGCAGTAGAGGAGATACAGCTGTGGCGAAACCTGTCATCATGCCGCGATTTGGCATGACTCAAGAAGATGCGACGATCGTGAAATGGCTGGTCAAGGACGGGGACCGGGTTGATCCGGATGACCCGCTGGCCGAGGTAACCACCGACAAGGTCAACATGGAGGTCCCCGCACCGGCAAAAGGGATCGTGGGTGGTATCCGCTATTCGGAGGGCGAAACCGTTCCGGTCACGCGGGTGATCGCCTACATCCTGCAGGAAGGCGAAAGCGCGCCCGAACACGATCCGGAACCTGAGCCTGAAACCCCGGCGGCAGAAGCGAAACCGGCAGCGGCCGAGCCCGTGCCAGCGGTGAAAGCTTCCCCGCTGGCGCGCAAGGTGGCCCAGAAGGAAGGCGTTCCCTTGACCGATCTGAGCGGCAGCGGTCCCGATGGCCGAATCACGCGCCAGGACGTTGAAAGCTACCTGGCGGCGCAGGCACCGGCAGCCTCGGCCGCGAGCGGTACGCTGCGTGCGACCCCGGCTGCCCGGCGGGCAGCCCGCGAACAGAGCCTGACACTCGCCGCGCTGCAGGGAAGCGGACCGCGGGGTCGAATCCAGGAAGCAGATGTCATGGCCGCCGCGCGAGCCGCCACCGGGGCACCCGGATTCGAACGGCCCGTGCTGGTGAACAGCGAGCCCGTTCTCATCCCGCTGGAAGGGCTGCGCAAGACGATTGCCGACCGGATGCAGGCCAGCGCCCAGAATGCCCCCCATATCACCTTCGATGTGCAGGCTGACATGACGCGGGCGATGGAATTCCGGATTTTTGCCAACGAACGCGCGCCGCAGGGCCTGAACGTATCGATGACCGCGCTGCTGGTGAAAATCGTGGCCGCCTCGCTCCGCAGGCACCGCGGCATGAACGCATTCATGCGGGAAGATGGAATCCTGCTGATGCCGAACGTCAATGTGGGTGTTGCCGTTGCGATCGACGAGGGTTTGATCGTCCCGGTAATCCACGACGCAGATCTCAAATCGCTGTACCAGATCGCATACGAGGTCAAGGATCAGAGCGAACGCGCCCGCAGTGGGCGGCTGATGCCGGATGACGTCGCCGGCGGGACGTTTACGATTTCGAACCTGGGTATGTTTGGGATCGACCGCTTCACGGCGATCATCAACCCGCCCCAGGTCGGAATCCTGGCCGTTGGCAAGACCGAAACGCGTTTCGTGCCCGATCCAGATGGTTCCCCGGTTGCGCGTCCGATGATGACGCTGACCTTATCCGCGGACCATCGCGCCCTCGATGGCGCCCAGGCTGCCCGTTTCCTGGCCGACGTGCGCGATTCGATCAGCGAACCGGCGAGTATCATGCTTTAATACAGGCGAGAATCCGTCTGACTTAAGGGTTGGCCATGAAAACGTATAAGGGAATCTCGGCCTCACCGGGGATCAGCTTTGGACCGGCATTCCACTACGAGCACCTCACATTCGACTTCGACAAGCAGACCGTGTCCTCCGTGGAGGCCGAGATCGAGCGCTTCGACCACGCATGCAGCAAAGCGAAGGCTGAGCTGGTACGTATTCGGCAGAAGGCGGAAAGCGAAGCCGGCTCGGAAGAAGCCGAAATCTTTCAGGCGCACGGGATGTTCCTGGATGATCCCGCGTTGGTGGGCGCGACCAGGGATCGAATTCGGGAAGAAGGCGTCAATGCCGAGTGGGCACTCGATCAGGTCGTCGAATCGCTTTCCGGCCAGCTGGAGGCCATGGACGATGAGTATTTTCGGGCGCGTGCGGCCGATGTGCGCGATGTGGGCGGCCGCGTGCTGCGCCTGCTGCTGGGCCTGGAGGAGGCGGACCTATCCAGCCTGAGCGAGGCCTCCATTGTCGTTGCTCGCGACCTGACACCCTCCGATACCGTCCGCCTCGATAAATCATTCGTGTTGGGGTTCGCCACCGCCGAAGGCGGCCCCACTTCCCATACCGCCATTCTGGCGAAGGCGCTCGACCTGCCGGCCGTCGTTGGAGCGGGTGCGGACCTGCTTGCGATTGAAACGGGCGATCCGCTCGCGATCGATGGCAGCCTTGGTCTGATCGTTCTGGCGCCGGATCCGAAGACCCGGCAGGAGTTCGAGGCCCGAAAGCGGACGTTTGAAGCCGAATCGGAAGCTGCGCTGGCGAGCGCGGCACAGCCGGCTGTCACGACCGATGGGCACCAGCTGGAGATCGTCGCCAACGTCGGCAATCTCGATGATGCCCGCAGCGCTCTGGCTTCGGGCGCCGAAGGGATCGGCCTGCTGCGAACGGAATTCCTCTACCTCGACCGCAGCACAGCGCCCGATGAGCAGGAGCAGTACAAAGCGTATAAAGACATCCTCGACTTGATGGAGAAGCGCCCGGTCGTGGTGCGGACTCTCGATGTCGGGGGGGACAAGGAACTGCCGTACCTCGACCTGGGAAAGGAAGCCAACCCCTTCCTCGGATGGCGTGCGATCCGGATGTGCCTCGACCGGCCGGACTTTTTCAAGGTGCAGCTGCGTGCCCTGCTGCGCGCCAGCCCCGGGCACGACCTGCGCGTCATGTTCCCGATGATCGCGACACTGGACGAGGTGCGGCGCGCACGCGCGTTGGTAGATGAAACCCGGACCGAATTGGCGAACGAAGGCCAGGCCCTCGCCGACTCGATCCAGGTCGGCATCATGGTTGAAATCCCGGCCGTGGCTGTGCTGGCCGATCAATTCGCGCGCGAGGTGGATTTCTTCAGCATCGGGACCAATGATCTGACCCAGTACACGATGGCCGCCGAGCGGACCAACGACCGGGTGGCTTACCTGGGCGATGCGGCTCATCCGGCCGTGCTGCGGCAGATCGGGCGGGTCATCGAAGCTGCCCACGAGCAGGGAATCTGGGTCGGCCTGTGCGGCGAACTGGCGGGCGATCCGCAGGCGGTGCCGGTGCTCCTCGGCCTTGGATTGGATGAGTTCAGCATGGCCCCGGCATCCATCCCGCGGGCGAAGGTCATCCTGCGCAAATGGTCAAAGCAGGATGCGATCAAACTGGCCCAAGAGGTGCTGGAACTCGATTCGGCCGCCGCCGTGCGGGAGCGAGTGCAGGCAGCTTCCTGAAGTTCACCGATGTAAAAACGTTGAATTAACCACAACGGGCTGAGAGCAGCACTCTCAGCCCGTATAGGTTTGAATATGGATGAGCGGCAGCGGCTCCCGATCCGGAAGCGGATAGCGGCCATGCTCATGAACCGCCCGGCACATCGCCAGCAGGTTCTCGGGTGGAACATCGGCCTGAACGTTATGGACCGGGGTCAGGATCAGCCCCCCACCCTTTCCCAGCGAATCGATGCAGCGGATCACATCGGCTTCCACATCCTGCGGTTTTCCGAAGGGCAGCACCTCTTGCGTATCCGCCCCGCCATGGAAGACGAGTTCCGCACCGAAATCGCGCTTGAGGTCGTAGAAGTCCATCCCGGCGCAGCGCGGCTGGACGGGGTCCAGCACCTGGACTCCGTCCTCGATCAGATCGGGCAGGAAGGGTCGAATCGCCCCGTCGGAGTGCAGCATCAGTTTCACCTCGGGTGCGAATTCATCCAGCGCCTGGCGGGCCGCCGTCCAGCGCCGGGAAAGCGCCGGCCGGATCAGCTCCTGCCAGACTTTCATCGAGAAGAGCGGCCGGTCCTGCATGCCCAGGTCTTCACCGGACAGTTTGAAGATCGACAGGTATTTGCCTGCCGTGCGGATTCCGATCCGATCCAGCTCGATTTGGATGTCGATGATGATATCCATCAGCCCCCGGGCGAATTCCGGCTCGAGCATCAGATCCATGAGCCAGCGCTCCCATCCGCGCAGGTAGGCGGCCTGCTCGAGGATCGTCCCGCCAAAGCGCCCCATGATAGCCAGGTCGGTATTTTCATACAACGAGCGGGCATCTTCTGCCAGGCCGTCCGTCCGCCCCGGATCGAGCGGGTCCGGCCAGGGATAATCCTTCAGATCGGCGAGGTCGGCCTCGGCCAGGGGCGAGAAGGCCACTTCGTTGAGGAAAACTCCTTCCCGCTGGTAGATCTTCTTGCGGCCGACGCCCCATTCATCGAAATGGACGCCATCCGCCGTCGGTTCGGGCGGGCGCCAGTTGCGCGGTTTCCCCAGCTTCACCCATGTCATATCGATCCCCAGGGTTTGCAGCAGGTCGGGCGCCGGCCGGACTTCGGTAAAGGAACTGGCTTTCAGTCCGGCTTCGGGCTCCAATCCCGCCGCTCCCCGCAGCCGCTCGTACGGCAGCTGGGTGATCGTCATATCGAGCGGAACCCGGTCGGGAATCTGGTGATCGAGCACCGCTTCAACCCGCTTGCGTGAAGTCCATTTTTCATCCATTATATTGGCCTACAAATCGATTTTCCCGGGCGATATCTGCAGGGATTTCGGAGGTTCCTGACGAACCTATCGTACGGCTCTGAAGATACACTGAAATGAACCTTCCATCCAATGAAGAATGCGTGCAAAATCGTGAAATTTCACAAATGTGCACGGAATGATCGTCGCACCCAGAACCCTGATAAGGGGTTAAGCATTATGCCAAGACTCTGTCAAGCGAGCCATCGAATAGGAGGTGAAGCGAACACCTGGCACCACCCCGAACGGTCAAGTTTACAGAGTTCAACGTAGTTGCCGGCAACGTCTTAATCTCGATCCAATGCTGAAAATCAGTGAGGAGAGCAGTAATGGATGCATTTTTGAACCAGCTTCAGGCTGTGCTGGGCGCCATGGGGCCCTCGGTCATGCTTCCCATCATTATCTTCATCTTCGGGTTGATCCTGGGAGCAAAACCGGGACGGGCATTCCGTGCTGGCGTCACAATCGGCATCGCCTTTATCGGCATCAACCTGGTGATCGGGTTGATGTGGGGAACCCTGAGTGATGTCGCCCAGACCATCGTCGCGAAAACCGGCTCAAATCTGAACGTGCTTGATGTCGGCTGGCCCTCCGCTTCGGCCATCGCGTATGGTTCCCGCGTAGGCACCTTGATCATCCCCTTCGCGCTGGCCGTGAACGTCATCTTCATCGTCCTCGGCTTGACGCGCACGCTCAACATCGACGTCTGGAACTTCTGGCACTTTGCGTTCGCAGGCGCGATGGTCGTCGTCGTGACCGGAAACCTGTGGTTGGGCATGTTCGCAGCCTCGGTCTTCGCGGCCTTGATGTTGTTCATGGCGGACTGGACGGCAAAATCGATCCAGTCCTTCTTCAACATTCCGGGCATTTCGATCCCGCACGGCTTCTCAACCTCGATGACCCTGCCCACGATCGGGCTGAACTGGGTCATCGACCGCATTCCTGGCCTTAAGGACTGGGAGGCGGATATCCCCACGATCCAGAAGCGCTTCGGCGTCTTCGGCGAGCCGATCATCCTCGGCCTGGTCATCGGCCTGGTGCTCGGCGGCGTGGCCTTCTTCCCGCCCGTCGAGGGAGCGACCTGGACCGATGTCATCATCCAGGTCCTGGTCGTCGGGATGCAGCTGGCTGCGGTCATGATGCTGCTGCCGCGCATGGTTGCCATCCTGATGGAAGGCTTGATCCCGATCTCTGAAGCCGCACGCGACTTCATGAACAAGCGCTTCGGCGGCGGCGAGGTCTACATCGGCCTCGACTCGGCCATCCTGATCGGCCATCCCGCCCCGCTCACCGCTTCACTCGTGCTGGTCCCGATCGTGATCATCCTGGCGCTGATCCTGCCCGGAAACCGCTTCCTGCCGTTCGCGGATCTGGCGGTCTTCCCGTTCCTGTTCGCGATGATGGCTCCAATCACACGCGGCAACGTAGGCCGCATGATCATCATCGGCACCCTGGCCAGCATCCTCGGGCTGTACATGGGCACCTGGATGGCGCCCTACATCACCGAGGCCGCTCCGGCGGCCGGCTTCGCCATCCCGGCTGGCGCTTCTATGATCTCGGCTGTCGGTGACGGCTGGGATATCTGGACCTGGCTGCTCCTGTGGCCGACCACGATCAGCGTCGCTTTCGGTTGGATCGCTTCGGCTGTTATCCTCGGCCTGACGGTCTTCGGCACCCTGATGTACAAGCGCAATCGCAAGGCCTGGGACGTGCTCGCAGGAGCCCCGGTAGAGGCAGAAGCTGCCCCTGCCATGGACTAGGCAGTAGAAACCTGTTCGCTTCAAAACTCGCTTGACGTTCCTTCCCGGGGGGCGGATCTACCGCCCCCCGGTGCTTTCTTCGATCACGCGGCCCAGGATTTCACAAGGGTGCAGATCGAAAAGTTCGCCACAGCTGACGAGTTGGTGTACACTTTCCAACGCTGAGACAGCGCTGGATCTCGATATTCAAACAGGTAAAATATCCTATGTTCCAGGAAATACTGTATGCAATGATCGGCTCATGGGGCCGGGCCGTTATTCAGTGGGCGCTGGCGAACCCGGTTGCGGTGGGCATGGCATGCGGCGCCTGGCTGGCGGTGATCGGCTCCAGCATGCTGCAGCTAAAGTGGATCAAGGATCGCACCGGTGAGATGGCGATCCATGCCGCCCGGGCAGCACTCGAGAAAGAGCCTCAGCTTCCCATCAAAAAGCTCTACGAACGGTTTTATCCGGTCTGGACTGAGATGGTCCGCAAGACAGCCTTCTTCATCCCGCACCGCTGGGAGATCTGGCCCGTGCGGGCCACCCCCGAGCGTGTCGCCGAACGGATGGCGTTTTCCCCGGAATGGCTGGGTGAATTTCTCTGGGAAAACGGAATCCAGGTGCGCGGCGCCGCGCCGAAAAAGGAAAGGGAAGAAGAGAAGAATAAGAAGAAATAACCCGGACCAAACCCTCCGAGGTGGAATTGATGGGCTGGACTCAACCGTCCTTGATCGAAACCAGTCTGGAAGCAACCGACAGCACGCAGGTCATCGAAGCACTTGGAACCCTGCTCTTCGACCAGGGATACGTGCGTGACACCTTCGTCCAGGCCGTGCTCGACCGCGAAAAGGTCTTCGCAACCGGCCTGCCAACCCCTGAAATTCAAGTCGCCATCCCGCACGCCGATGTCGAACATGTCCTGCGATCCGCCATTGCGATTGGCGTGCTTGTCCATCCGGTCGAGTTCGGCGAGATGGGCAATCCGGAAGGGACCGTCCCGGTCCGCATCGTCTTCATGTTGGCTGTAAAGCAGTCCGATTCTCTGGTATCATTACTCCAGAATCTGGTCGGAATCTTCCAGAACCCGGCCATCCTGCACGAGATTCTCGAGACACCAGAACGCGAGGTAATTGCAGTCCTCTTTAATGAAAAACTTCCCGACTACCAGGAGGCATAGATGGTGAAGAAACGAGTCCTCGTTGCATGCGGAACTTCGATTGCCACGGCAACCGTCGCCGCCAGCGCAGTTGCAGACATGGCGAAATCTGCCGGCATCGATGTCGAAGTCGCACAGTGCAAAGCGGCTGAGATTCACGGTAAAATTCAGACCTTCTCACCGCATGTAATCATTGCCATGACCCCGGTCCCGAGCGACCTGGGAGTCCCGGTCTTCAACGGTGTGCCGTTCCTCTCGGGCATCGGTCTCGATCAACTGAAGAGCGACCTGGTAGAAGCCCTCAAGAAGGACTGAACGCCCACGATTTCGTCAAGAACTCCCTGACGCCTTGCACACGACCTGCAAGGCGTCTTCGTTCATTTGCGCCCCGCCGGCCGGCAGCTCGAACCTTTCCTTCAGCCGAAATTTGTCGTATACTTGAGATGAACTTCTGTATTCATTATTGAACTAATGTTCATGCCCTGCCCGGCGTGGAAATTTGGCTCCGGAGCGGGTTGCGCTGAAAGACGAGGTTCGAATGGATGCTGCACGAGATGATCGGTCGCTGCTGGGCAAGATCAGCTGGCACTACTACGTGGACGGCCTTACGCAGAAGGAGATCGGCGAGCGGCTCGGACTCTCCCGGCTCAAGGTCGTGCGCCTGCTCAAGCGGGCCCGGGC
>JBJYWH010000096.1:3278-5069 GCA_046259355.1 Anaerolineales bacterium | reverse complement strand
AAGAGCACCCGCAGCACCGCATCCGGATCGGGATAATCGGCGGTGTAGCCCATGGTGGAAAGGTGCGGAGGGTTCGTGTCGCGTCGCTCGACAAAGGTTTCCCAATTCGTATTCTCAGCCTCCACGTTCACGTTCAGCTCACGCTCCCAGGCCTGGCACAGGAAGTCGATCAGCGGGTCGTACGGGTCGGGCCCCGTGAAGAGGAAATCCACCGTCGGAAAACCTTTCCCGCCGGGGAATCCAGCCTGAACCAGCAGCTCCTGCGCCCGCTCCGGGTTATGGGCAAGCCCGATTCCCGGTTGATGCCCGGGAAAGCCGGAGGGCAGGAAGCCCCCCAGGGCCGGCTGGTACTGTCCCTGGGAGGTCTCCCGGATGAGCGCTTCCCGGTCGATGGCATGAACGAAGGCCTGCCTGACCAGCGCCTGGTCGAACGGTGGGCGAACACAACAGAACGAGACGAAGAACGTGGCGGGGTGGGGGATGAATTTCAGCCGGCTGCCGAACCGGCGCCGGGCCTGCCGAACGGCCTTCGGGTCGGAGGTGATCATGCTCACCAGGTCGAGTTCCTCCCGATCGAAACGATCGAACGCCGTGGCATACTCCTGAATCAAGCTGCATTGGATCGACTGGATGTTGCCCGATCCTGCGCCGCGATAGTAGGGGTTCCGTTCCAGAACGAGCCGCTCCCCGGGATCGGATGCGGTCAGGGTATAAGGGCCGTTCGTCACCTTTACCGGCAGTCCAAACCATGTCTCCTGCGGGGTTTCCTGCACACCTTCCTGCAGGGGATACGCGACCGGATGCGTGAGCAGGTGCGGCAGGTAAGCAATCGGCGTCTCGAGCGCCACCTCCAGGACATTCTCATGCAGGGCCCGGACGCCCAGGTCATCTTCGGCCTGAAGCTCACCTTGCGCAAATTTCCCGGCATTTTCAATGACGAAGAGCAGGTGGGCCACGGGTGAGCGAGCCGCCATGCGTAAGTTCCGTCGCCAGGCATACACGAAGTCATCCGCTCTCAGGGGGCTGCCGTCGCTCCACCGCATCCCCTCCCGCAGATAAAAGCGGTAGCGCTGGCCGCCGTCGAGAATCTCCCAGCGGCTGGCCGCGGCCGGCAGGACGTTGTTCTCCTCATCGACCGTCACCAGCCCTTCGAACAGCTGCGCCGCCCAGAAAGCCGAGGCGTCTTCACTGATCAAGCCGGGGTCGAGCGTGCGCGGTTCGACGGCCGCCAGGCGCAGCATCTTCCGGTACCGGTTCTCGCTCCCAGCGATCCACTGTGCCCGCAGCGGCTCCCACAGTTCGAAAGCCTGCTCGTTGATCCGGTTCGCCCGCTCGTGCTCACCCTGGGCGTTCCAAATCAAACCAAGCTTCAACAGCGTCCGCGCCGTCAATTCAGCCTTGCCACTTCCCTCCAGGAGTCCCAGCGCCTGCTCGTACAACCCCGCCGCCTCCGCGAAAGCATGAACCAGGCGCGCCCGGTCACCCGCCATGATCGCATACTCAACTGCTTTGTCTGGAATCCCTCCCAACTGGAAGTGACGTGCAAGCTGGGATGCGATCTGTCCTCGTTCATCCCCATACAGGGCCTCCAGCGCCGCCCCCACCTCGGCATGGTAGCGGCTCTTCTCTGGCGCGCTGAGGGATTGATACACATGTCCCTGGAAAAGGGCGTGCCGGAATGCGAAGCGGGACAAGCGCCGGCCCGGGAGCTCGAGCAGCCCCTGCTCACGCACGAGGCGGTGCTCCCGCCCCAGTTGTTGGCCAAGCGCCCGGTAGAGTGCACGGTCGTCG
>JBJYWH010000096.1:0-3178 GCA_046259355.1 Anaerolineales bacterium | reverse complement strand
TGCTGAAAAAGCGCCTCGCGAAATTCATTTCCGAGCTGGTTGGGCTCACTATCGAGGTACGCCTGGACGAAGGCCTGATTCCTCGCATCCGGGATCCGGCCCAGATCGAGCTCCAGATCGCCGAAGGTCCGTTTCAACTCGGTCAGCATGAAACGCAGCGGATGATGTTCATCCCCACGGCCGTAGGCCAGCTCCTCGGGCCGGTAGGCGCCCAGGATCAGAATGCGCCGTCCAGCGAGGCGGCGGCTGAGATGGAAAAAAAGCGCTGCCGAGGCGCTGTCAATCCACTGCAGGTCATCCAACACCATAAGGATGGGCAAATCGGCTGCCAGCCGGGTGAGCACATCTTCGTACTGCTCGAACAGCGCGACCTGTTCGAGTTCCGCAGTGAAAGCCTGATCGTCCTCAGCCAGGGAAGCCAGCCGTTCGACCCAGGGTGCGCTTTCGGGCAGTGCCGCCCGCGCCCGTCCCAGCAGTTCACCCCCCGGGATGATGCGGCCAATCAGTGCCGGACCGTTTTCAACCACGGCGCGGGCCGAGATCGGCAGGGCTTTCCAGGCGCAAGCCGCGTTCTCGAACGGCAGCCGGCCGGCGACCCAAGACGACTTGATATCTCCGGTCAGGCCGCGCAGAATCTGTCGAAACGGCAGGTAGGGGTCACCCTGTCCGCTGTAGGCGCTGCACTCACCCCAACAGATGAACATCTCGGGATGTGAACGGCCGATGGCATGGCAGAAGTGGTCGAGCAGCGCCGTCTTGCCGCGGCCTGGGCCACCGCTGATCAGCACCACCTGGCCGTGGCCTTCCAGCACGCGCCCGGTAATGTGTTCCAGGCGTTCAAGTTCGGCATCCCGTCCGACGAACGTCGGCCGGCCGGCCGGTTTATCGGTTTCCAGGAAATCCGGGAGTTCGATCGAACCGTAATCCAGGGGGGTATCGGGTGGGAGTGCCTCGAGCGATTTGAGGGGTGGGAAATCCTGCCGCAGATCGTCCAGCGCCAGCATGGCGATTCGCTCGGGCCGCCGCATATCCTTCAAGCGGTGGCGTCCGAGCTCGACGAGGTGAGAATCTTCCGGGATCTGATCCAGGATCAGCGGAGCGGTCGTCTCGGACAGCAGGATCTGTCCACCGTGGCCGGCGTGGGCGATGCGGGCCGCCCGGTGCACGTCCATCCCGATATAGCCTTCATCGCTGACATCGAGCGGCTCGCCGGTATGCAGGCCCATGCGCACGCGCACGGTGACACTCTCGGGCCAGGCGTGATAGTGAAGCTCGCGCTGGACCTCCGCCGCCGCCTTGAGTGCGGCTGTCGCGCGCGGGAAGGCGTAGAAGAACGCGTCGCCCTGAGTATCGACCTCCTGCCCGTCCCAGCGTCGAAAGGCGTCGCGCAGAATTCGGCGCTGATCCTTGAGCAGATCCGCGTAGCCTTCGCCAAGCTGCTTGAGCAGCTCGGTTGAGCCCTCGATGTCGGTGAAGAGAAAAGTGACCGTGCCGGACGGGTATGCGCTCATGGGCGCAATGAACTGCAAGGATGCCCAGCCGGGCAGGCCGATAAATGCGGATGAGACGGCAACGCCCCCTCCTTGGCGCAGAACCCCGTTATTCGTCACTCAGGTTGTAAGGAAGGAGATCGATGGTGAGAGGCGAATCGTGTTAAGAGCGTACACCGGTTTGGATCGCGGAATCAAGCTGAAAAAATGGGCTCGAAGCAAGCAGTACTATCCCTGCAAGAGGAATGAACCGGGGTGGTGATGCCGGTTACATTTCGAGTGGGCTCGGTCACAGCAAGAAAATACGCAGGACGAGGTATTTTCAACCTTTGATCGACCGTGTCACTCCCGCGCGCGATCGATCACCACGTCCTTCCAGTAGGCCATATCCATGGATGAAATCGGATACTTGGCTACCCAGGGTTTGGCCAGGATGGTCCACTGCATGTAATCCACGATCAAGAAGGGCTCATTCTGCGTAAGGACCCGGTTTGCCTCGGCATAGAGCTGGATGCGTCGATTGGGGTCTCGTTCCCGTTCAGCCGTCTCGGTAAGATGCTCAAATTCCTCGCTGCGCCAGCCAGATACCTGAAGGAAGGGGTTCCGATAAAGCAAATCCACCGGGTCCGGGATTGTTGGAATGAGGGTCATGATATGGAGGGCATATTTCTGGTCAGCCGTTTTCTGCTGCCAAACCTCGATTTGGTCGGTGTATTCCCATCTAACCTGTATGCCGAGGTTACGCCGCCATAGGTTCGAGACAAATTCGGTGATCGGCTGATAGATCGCAAAGGCATTTCCGATCAGAGTCGGAAAACCGCTTCCGCCCGGAAAGCCGGCTTCCGCCAGAAGTTTCCGGGCCCGATCCCGGTCAAACCCCGGGCCAATACCCGGTGTATGGCCGGGGAGTCCGGGTGGGATGAGGCCATCGCCGGGTATAAAACGTGAATCTCGACCCATGATCTCGCTTCGATCCACCGCGAGGATCAAAGCCTGCACGACCCGGGGGTCTGACAGTGGAGGCTTGTTGACGTAAAACGCGATGAAATCCACATGTGCTTTGGGCTGGATAACACCGTCGACGATCTGTGTCCGCATGATCCGCTGACCTTCATCATCCAACCCGGACATCGAGGCGAATACATCCAGTTCCCCCGCAACATAGCGCTTCAATTGAGCAAGCGGGTCCGGATCGGTATCCACCCATACTTCACGCAGGTTACCGGTTGAGGGTCCGTGATACTGCGTGTTCCTGACATATCGAAAATATTCTCCCGGAACCCATTCCTGGATCGTAAAGGGCCCGCAGGTCACAACATTTTCAAGGTTCGTCCACGCGCTACCAAATTTTTCAACACATTTTCGTGGAACAATATCGCAAGGATGTGATGCCAGCAGGTATAGAAAATACGAGGTGGGTTTTTCTAATTCGATCGTAAGAGTCTTCTCGTCAGGCGCGGCAATACCGATGTCGCGCGTGTCGCCTTCTCCAAGAATGCAAGGCCTCGCGCCCTTGACCATGCTCAGGCTTTCTGCGCTTGGACATCGGGTGGCGGGATCCAGGATACGCTTAAGTGAGAACTCGGCATCCAGAGCTGTCACCGGCTCACCGTTCGACAAACGGGCGTCTCCGCGTAAATTGAAGACATACCTGCACCCGCCATCCGTTACTTTCCAGCTTTCGGCCA
>JBJYWH010000095.1:17648-44115 GCA_046259355.1 Anaerolineales bacterium | reverse complement strand
GTCGATGCGATCCACCCTGCTGCGCCATGGAAGGAAAGCCGCCCAGGGCCGACGCTCGTCCATTTCGCTGCCGGCGAATGGTGTGACGAGATGGTTACAGCCTGCGACCAGCACGTCACCTGCATGCCATGCTTTTGTTGCAGCACGGCGAGATACTCCAGAAAACATTGCGTGTTTGCTCCACCCCTGCGACATGGGGCTGTGAGCAAATGGAGGATTGGATGAAAGCCTTTCGTTGGAATGCCACCCTGCTTGTCCTGCTCGGCGCTCTCATGGTCGGCGGTTGCGGAACGTTCAATCTGGGCGTGGAAGACACACCCGTCGTGCCCGGATCCTCTACCAGCGCGGCCAATCCGCAGCCCACACTGCCTGTGCTGGAGCCCACCGCGACCGAAGCGCCGGTCCCGGCAGAGGGCAGCATCACCCTGGACTACGCCGCCCTGGCTCAGGACGTGACGGTCGAGACCGTGCCGGCGCAGCCCGCAAGCCCGGATGCGCCGTACTGGGCAACCGGACCCGAATACCGACTGCTCACGCTGCAGGGCTACCCCGTGACGAACAGTCTCCACAAGCCGCAGATCTTCGTCTATCCGGTCGCTGACATGGCCTCGGCCAACGAAGGCATGGCCATGATTGCGGCGGATCTGCAGACCCTGCTGCAGACCCGGCAGCCGGGCGAGAACCTTCCCTACCTGCCCCTATACAACGCCGGCCAGGTCATGCACGCCCAGGTGCAGTTCCTGGATTTCAAGAACGGTACCGGCGTCCGGTTCCTCACCCAGCATGATCAGGGTATCCTTCCGATCAACAACTACGAACTGGTTTACACCTTCCAGGGCCTGACCGCAGACGGCCGCTACTACATCGCCGCCGTCCTGCCGGTCACCCACCCGGACCTGCCATCGAGTGATGCTGTCAACCCGGATCTGGTGGATGATTTCCAGGGCTATCTTGCCCGGACGGCCGCCATGCTCGACGGGCAGCCAGCCGATAGCTTCATGCCCGACCTGAACGTGCTGGATGCCCTCGTCCGCTCCCTGGAAGTTCACTGAGCCGATCGACGGAACCCGCACAGCAATTCGACACCCTTTGGCAAGCATCACGGCGGGTCATGCGACCCGCCGTGTCCGTTAAAGAAAAAGAGAGCCTGGAGGGAAAACCTCCAGGCCTCGAATGTGCTCCCGAAAGCGCGTTATTTAGCTTTGACGGTGATGGACTTCGGCTTGACGGCCTCGGCTTTGGGCAACGTCAGCGTGAGGATACCATCCTCAAATTCGGCCTTGGCCTTGTCCGAGTCGACCAGAGTCGGCAACCGCAGCGAACGTGCATAACGAGCGTAGCGGATCTCGTGGAAGTGGTAGTTGCGATCCTCGTCCTTCTCTTCGTTCTCGGCCTTGGTCTCGCCGCGTAAGGTCAGGACATCGCGATCGACAGAGATGTTGATCTCGTCCGCCTTCACGCCCGGCATGACCGCCTTGACCACGACATCGTTATCGGTTTCGTAGACATCGATGGCCGCAGGGCCTTCGAGCACAGACTCGGATCCATCTCGCAGCCAAGCGTCATCCATCGCCCTATCCAGCATGTCGTGCAAGCGACGCATCTCTCGGAAGGGTTCCCAACGTGTAATCATTGTCATTGCGACACCTCCATATCTAACATTGAGATGGTTCTGATCATCAAGGTACTCCACCTGAATAAGAATGAAGTAGGAGAATCATCAATGAAATATTAGAGGCGAGGTGCGTATCGATCAGGGATCGCCAGCCAGGTCGTCGAGCAGTTCCCGGGCATCGGCGGTGTTGGAGAGGAAAAAGCGGGCGCGTGAGCCTTCGGGCGAGCCGATCTTCACCGTCCAGGCATCTTTCGACACGGATTCGAACATCGCTTCATCGGTCACATCATCCCCCATAACGAGTATGAAATCCGGCGCTGGAGACGCAAGCCAGGGGCCTGCCGCCCGGCCCTTGCTGACGGTGCTCGGTTTGACCTCCACGACCTTGTGACCCTGCAGTACGTGCAGGTTCGTGTTGGCGATGAAGCCTTCCAGCGCCTCGATCAGCTCGGCTGCTCGCTGTGAACCAAGATCGGGGTCGGCCCGACGATAATGCCAGACCAGGGCAGCGCCTTTTTCCTCCAGCAGCGCCCCCGGTGTGCGGTCGACGAAGACCTCAAAAAGCGGCCGCAGCTGCTGCTTCCAATCGCCTTCCGTCGCCTCCGCAACCGTCTCCCAGCTTCCGCTCGAAGCTCGACGAATACGAGCCCCGTGTTCGGCGACCAAGTCCGCTCCGCTCTTGCTCAGCCAGGTTTCGAGTGTTTCTGCGTTCCGGCCGCTGATGACTACAACCTGATTGTGATCATCAGATGTGAGGGAGGTCAGCCGGTCGATCAGCGCCGAATCGGGCCGTGCCCCCTCGGGAGTTGGGGCGAAGGGGACCAGGGTGCCGTCGTAATCGAGCAGCAGCAGGCGCCGCTTCGAGCGGCGATAGTCCTGCAACAACGCTTCGCGGTGCGCGCCGCGCAGACGGCGCGGCAGCTGCTGCCGGCGGGCCTCACGCAGTGCGCGCAGCTGAGCAAGGAACTCGTTCGTCCAGCGGTCGATGTTATAGCGGCTGAGGCGGGCTCGCATCGGTGCGTTGCGCAGCTGCTGCTCCGCGATGGGCATGGAAAGCGCCTGATGCAGCGCCGCAACCATGCCTTCCTGGTCATGCGGATTAACGATTAAGGCTTCACCCAGCTCGGCCGCCGCCCCGGCCGTTTCGCTGAGGACGAGCACTCCCGTACCATCGGTTCGGGCGGCCAGATACTCCTTTGCCACCAGGTTCATGCCATCCCGCAGCGGTGTGACCAGGGCCACGTCAGCCAGCAGGTAGAGCGGTGCCAGCTGCTCAAACGGGAGGGAGCGGTAGAGGTAGGTGACCGGGGTCCAGCCGGGTTGGCCGAATTCACCATTGATGTGTCCGATCTGCTCATCAACCTGGCTCTTTAAGTTCTGATATTCCGGAACGCGTGTCCGGGAGGGCACCAGGAGCGAGATCAAACCGACCTTCCCATGCCATTCGGGATACTCGCGCAGGAACTGCTCGTATGCTGCCAGCCGCACGAGAATGCCCTTCGTGAAATCCAGTCGATCCACGGATAGGATGACCTTCCGGTCCCGGACTTCATCCTTCAGTTCTTCCAGGCGCTGCCGCACTTCGGGCTGCTGGTGAGCGCCGGCGAAACGCTCCGTGTCGACCCCGAGCGGGAAGGTCTCCACCTGGATCACCCGGTCTCCCACCGGCACGCGCCCGAAATGCTGCTCCAGGCCGAGCAGGCGGAGCAATGAACTCAAGAAATGGCGCGCGTATCCATAGGTGTGGAAGCCCAGCAGATCAGCTCCGATCATCCCCTGCAGGATCTCTTCGCGCCAGGGCAGCATGCGGAAGATCTCGAATGACGGAAAGGGAATATGAAGGAAGAACCCGATTGAAGCATCAGGCAGCCTCTGCCGCAGGAGCGTCGGCAGGAGGAGCAGGTGATAGTCGTGCACCCAGATGCTGTCGTCCGGGCGGGCGATGTCAACGATGCGCTCAGCGAAGGCGCGGTTCACTCCCCGGTAAGCCTCCCACTCGTGCGAATCGAAATGCGCGAACTGTGGAAAATAATGAAAGAGAGGCCACAGGCAGCCGTTGCTGAAACCGTCGTAGTAGCGGTTGAACTCACCCTGGTCGAGGAACAGCGGTACGCTGTCGTATTCCCGGTCCAGTTCCTGGGTCAGCCGCGCCTGCTCGTCCCGGTCCTCGACATTCAGCCCGGGCGTACCCAGCCAGACCATGTCCATTTCCTCGCGCAGGGCATTCAGCGATGTCGCCAAACCTCCCACGCTGGGCTGGTATGCGAACCGGCCGTCTTCTACCCGGCTGACCGTTACCGGCAGCCGGTTCGAGACAACCAGCAGCCGCTCGGGCTGTACCTTTGACCTGTCGGCAGTCATCCGCTTCTCAATCTCGCACCGGCACCTGATCCATACCCCCGGCTGATGAATCGCATCAATCGGCGCTCAAGACTTTGCGCCCGGTTCCCATCCCGGCTGAATGTCACGGATCTTGCTCTCCAGCTTCTGCCGGTCGCGGGCGTCCTTGGACTCTACGTAGCGCCGTTTGAGGTTGCGCAGCTTGCGCTGACGCCGTTGTTTGCGCTTTCGCTGCCGGTCTTTGGCCGTCAAGGGCATGAAGAACCTCCTTTTGAAATCCCTTGGATATCATCTTATTTATATCAGATAGCACCTGAGCACCGGCCGATCCAGGGTCGATCTCAAGCCTTTTTTTTGAATTTTCCAATCCCACATGCGTGGTATGCTTGATCAAGCAAGAGAAAATCGTCGTGCATTGGCACAAGAACCCGACACACGTCGATTTAAAGAAAAACCAGGAGTGCTATGAAACCCGGGGACCGCGCAACGGCTGAAGGCATTCTCTTCACCGACGAATACCAGATCACCATGGCCCAGTTGTATTACCGCATGGGCATGCATGAAACGCCGGCTCTATTTGAGCACTTCTTTCGCAGCTACCCTTCCTATGGAATGCATAGTGCCGGCTACTGCATCAATGCGGGCCTGGAATGGCTGCTGGATTGGATGGAAGAAGTCCGCTTCCGGGACGAGGATCTGGACTACCTGCGAAGCCAGCGAACCGGGACAGGAGAACAGCTCTTCGATGCAGATTTTCTGGCCTGGTTGAGGGAGAACGGCAGTTTCGATCGCATCCATCTGCAAGCCATACCGGAGGGGCGGGTGGTTCACCCGAACGTGCCGCTCACGGTGGTGGAGGGACCCCTCGCACTGGCACAGATCCTGGAAACACCGCTGCTGAACCATCTCAACTACCAATCGCTCGTCGCCACGAAAGCTGCCCGCATCCATCGAGCGGGACGCGGGCAGCTGCTGCTCGAGTTCGGCCTGCGCCGTGGGCAGGACAAGGGAGCGAATGCCGGCGCACGGGCGGCCCTGATCGGCGGGGCGGATTTCAGCTCCAACGTCGGCTTGTCTCATGTGCTCGGCTTTCCTCCCAAAGGCACCCACGCCCACAGCATGGTGCAGGCGTTCATCGCGCTGGGTGGTTCCGAGCTGGACGCCTTTCGCGCCTACGCCGATATCTATCCTGACGACTGCTTGCTGCTGGTCGATACCGTCGACACCCTCGAGAGCGGAATCCCGAACGCCATTCGGGTGTTCGAGGAACTCCGCCGCAGGGGGCACGAGCCGGTCGGCATCCGGCTCGACTCGGGCGATCTGGCTTTCCTGAGCATCCAAGCTGCCAAGCAGCTCGATGCAGCCGGATTCAACCAGGCCCGCATCGTGCTATCCAACCAGATCGACGAGCTCGTCCTGTGGCAGATCATCAGCCAGATCGAGGAAGAGGCGCCGCTGTATGATGTCGACCCGGATGCCTTGATCCAGCGGCTGGTCTACGGGGTTGGCACACGCCTGATCACCTCACGTGGCCAATCCGCCCTGGATGGGGTCTACAAGCTGGTCGCCATCTGTAAGGACCAGACCTGGGCGCCAGCCATCAAGCTTTCCGAATCGCTGGAAAAGATCATCAACCCGGGCCATAAATCCGTGTGGCGCGTGTATAACCGGCGCGGCAAGGCCGATTCCGATCTGCTCAGCCTGCGGGATGAAAACCCCCGCACCATGGACCCTCTCGTCCTCCATCACCCCATGGAATACGCCACGCAGCGCGAACTTCAACAGGCAGAGATTACCCGGATCGAACCGCTTCTGGTGCCCGTGCTCGAGAACGGCAAACGGGTCTACGAGCCGCCCTCGATCGAAGAGATGCGCATGCAGCGCGAAGAGGATATCGAACGCCTCGACCCAGGAGTCCGGCGCATCATGAACCCCCACATCTACCACGTCTCCCTGACCGGAGCACTGTGGGAGTTGAAGCAGCGCCTGATTGAAACCTTGAGCCACCCCGCAGGCGAATCCGCAGATTGAACGGCTCTCCGCAACACGTCGTAGGCCATTTCTTAAGCTCAACATAGGCTGGCCTTGAAGATCCCTGCATGCCATCATCCACTACAATAGGTGCCAGGGAACCATCCGGCGCGCGCATTCACGCAGCCGCAGAGCCACGACGGTCCCCTTGAGGAGAGAATTCGGCAAGAAACCGGGACGATTCGTGATCCATTGATGAGCAGTCGTCAGTATGATCCCAGCAGATTTTGGACCATTCACGGCAGCAGCAAACAGGAGGCGGGCATGACAAAGCTTCAAGAACTCTTCCAGCTCGGGCAGTCGATCTGGATCGACCAGATCAGCCGTGAGCTGTTCACAAGCGGGAAACTGCAGTTCCTGATCGAGCAGGGACTGCGCGGCATGACCTCCAACCCAACGATTTTCATGAAGGCCATGACGGGAGGCCGTGATTACGATGTGGATATCCAGGACTATGCCGCCCAGGGTCTCGACGTGGAGAAAATCTACGAGAAGATGGCCATCGCGGATATCCAGCAAGCGGCGGATATGCTGCGCCCGGTTTTTGATGAGTCGGATGGGGCCGATGGTTTCGTGAGCCTCGAGGCACGGCCCAGCCTGGCCCACGATACGGATGGAACCCTGGATGAGATCCGCCGGCTGCATGCCGAGGTGGACCGCCCGAACGTGATGTTCAAGATTCCGGCGACGGTCGAAGGCTTTCCGGCCATCCACACGCTTCTGTTTGAAGGCCTTCCGATCAACATCACCCTCATGTTTTCCCTGGATCAATATGACGCGGTCAGCGAAGCGTATTTGAGCGCGCTGGAGAAGCGCGTGGCCGCGGGGGAACCGGTTGATCGAAGCGCCTCGGTCGCATCGTTCTTCGTCAGCCGGATGGACGTGAAATTGGATCCTGTGCTGAAGGAGCGCGGCGCCGCCGATCTGGTAGGGAAAATCGCCATCGCCAACGCCAAGATGGCGTACGCAGCGTTTCAGGCGAAGTTCAGCGGAGAACGCTGGGAGAAGCTGGTCGGCGCGGGAGCCCGCCCACAGCGCGTGCTCTGGGCCAGCACCAGCACGAAGGACCCGTCATTCCCCGATACCCTTTATGTCGATCATCTGATCGGCCCGCACACCGTCAACACGCTGCCTCCGGATTCCATTGACGCCGTCATGGATCACGGAACGGTCAAGCGCACCGTCGACCAGGATCTGGAGGAGGCAAAGCAGCAGCTTCATCAACTTGCCGAGCTGGACATCGACATCGACAGGGTAACCGATGAATTGCTGGATGAGGGTGTTGCCAGCTTCAGCGACTCCTACCGCAAGTTGATCGAGAATCTCCAACAGAAATCAGACCGCGTTCAAGCCGGGCGTGCCACGTAGGGTAAGGGTAGACCTCGAAACGGGAAGCAGCACGGCTTGAAACGAATGGGAGTTTGATGGACTTTCTCGCTGAAATCCATCCGGTGCTGCAGGCACTGATGGCGACCGCTTTCACGTGGGGGATGACTGCCATCGGGGCCGGATTTGTGTTCCTGACCAACCGCGTTGACCGGCGGCTGCTAGACGGCATGCTGGGCTTCAGTCTGGCGATGCTGCTCGAAGTCGCGTTTTCTTGAGTAGAGCGATCATCTCGACAGGCTTCCGGCACTCACCCGTTTGTGCACGTGTTAGAATTTTGGATATGCACGCTCATTTCAACGCCTGCCGCGGCTCTTCACGGACCAGCGCAAGCCTGTGAAGTCTCCATCCGACGCTGGTACCGCTGCGGAAGCCCAACCGAGCGGCGCTTTCACCGATTCCACGTATCGCGAGCTCTTCGAGCTTGCACCGAACCCGCGCCTGGTTGTCAATCCCTCCGGGAGAACGCTGCTCGTCAATCAGGCTTTTTCCAACCAGCTTGGCTACGTGCGGGAGGATTGGATTCGGGCTGGAACCCATTGGGCCGAGCTGTTCGAGAAATCTTCCCTGGCCGATGAAATCCTCACGGAACTGATGGAGCGCAGGGTCATTCGCAACCGGGAGGTGCGGATTTTCGGCAGCGATGGTCACCCGATCACCATGCTGCTATCCGGAAGCACCCTTCACCTCGATGGCGAACCGGCGGCTGAGGTCACGCTGCTGGACATCACCCGGCAGAAGCATTATGAGCGCGCGCTGCACCGTGATCACGCCCGGCTCACTTCCCTGCTCGAAGGATTGACGGCCGGTCTTTTCCTCGTCAACCAGCACGACCTTGTGACCGAAGTCAACCGCATGCTCTTCAACATGCTCGACCTGAAGCAGGGAAGCGTGATTGGGTTCTCCTACAAGCAGCTCTTCGCTCACCTGATCGAACGATGCGCCGAACCGGAGGTCGTCCAACGCACGCTGCAGGAGGCCGTGCTGGGTGTTGGCGAGCGACCGGTGGTCGAGGTCGTATTGAATCGCGAGCCGCCGGTCCACCTGGAATTGACCTTCTTCCCGGTCTGGGACGATCACGGCATCTCCATCGGCTGGGGTGGATTGGTGAACGATGTGAGCGAGATGCGCGACAGCGTGTCGTGGAAGCTCGAGCTGCTCTCCATTCTGGCTCACGACATCCGAGCGCCGCTGGCCACCCTGAAAGGCCACGCGACCGCCCTGCTGGCGAATTTCCGGCAATGGGACGCATCGATGCTGGAGGAATTTCTCAGCGCGATCGACCGCAGCACCGATCAGCTCATCCACCAGGTTGAACGAAGCCTGGCACTAACCCGGGTCGAATCCGGCAGGCTGGGACTGCGGCCGGAGGCCGTGGAACCCGGTGAAATGATCCGTGACGCGGTCGACCGCATATCAGGCTCGATCGGCCCGGTTGAATTGGAGCTCGATCTCCCGGACGATCTGCCGACCATAAGAGCCGATTCAGGCCGCATGGAAGAGGTGCTGATCAACCTGATCGAAAACGCAGCCCGCTACAGTCCGCCCGGCAAACCTGTGCGCATTTTGGCTCGCAAGGTCGATGCGCTGCTGCAGCTCTCCGTCACGGATGAAGGCCCGGGCGTGCCGCCCGATATGCAGGATGAGATCTTCAAGAAATTCGCCCGTGACGAAGTCGAAGGCGGCACCGGTCTCGGATTGTTCATCGCCCGGCGCATCGTTGAGGCCCATGGCGGACAGATCTGGGTCGAGAGCCCGCCGGAGGGGTTCGCTCGCGGGGCTCGTTTCGTACTGACCATCCCGGTCATGCCATCGGTGTCGACGGCACAATCGGTCTCCGCACTTCAACCCTCATCGAAAGAGACCCGGGCTGAAGACGTCGCTCGGCAGGGCATCAAACTGCTGGTCGTCGAGGATGAATCGGACTTCCAGGCCCTGCTGCGCTCGATGCTGTTGGAGGCTGGCTACGAGGTCGAGGTCGTCCCCGACGGTCAGAGCGCACTGGATATCCTTCAAACCTCGCTGCCCGACCTGGTCCTGCTTGACTGGATGCTGCCGGGAATGGATGGATTGAGCGTATGCCGCAACCTGCGGCGCTGGTCGCACATTCCCCTCCTGATGGTTACCTCCCGCAGCGCCCAGGAGGACCTCATCGCAGCCCTCGACGCAGGCGCCGACGACTACATCGTCAAGCCGTTTCAATCGGCAGAGCTGCTCGCCCGCATCCGGGCGGTGCTGCGCCGGCGGGAAACCTGGGCCGAACGCGAAGCCGACCAGTTCAGCGCAGGTGGCCTGATGATCCATTTCGATGCCCAGGAAGTGTGGAGCCACGGCAAGCGCATCGACCTCACACCAACGGAGTACAGCCTGCTGGCCTATCTCGCCCACAACCAGGGCCGGGTGCTCACCTACGAGCAGCTGCTCGACCATCTGTACGAAGGGGATCAGGATCGCACACGGCATGATATCTTCGTGCATATTAGCCGCCTGCGGAAAAAAATCGAACCCGACCCGGACGAGCCGTGCTACATTCTCACCCGCTGGGGAGTCGGCTACCTGTTCGAGTCCTGAAATACGCGCGAAGAACCTTAATTCCCCACTTCGAAAAACCTGCGTTTCGCTGACTCTGAATGAACGCTTTCCCTGCGGGATTCGTATTCCTCCTGCGTGGTTTGAGCGTAAAAATGCCTTTAAGAGAGATTTAAGCAAGATTTAAGGTCACGGATTAAGATTTCATTAAGGATAGAGTTGTATAGTTTATTTGGTGTGGATGAAGCTTAAGAAGCCGAGCACAGGACAGGGCGCCGTCAAGAAGCGCAGATCCTGCAGCCAAGCGAATGGTTCCCATTCAACCCGAGATTCAATAACCCGACGGCCACCCGCAGGGTGGCATCCAGCCTGGATGCTGTAGAAGGAATTGGTGCGCGCATGAGAAAAGAACAGGAGCGATCGGATCTGACAGTCAAGGAAATTCCGGAATTGGAAGGCATCTCGACGGAGGAGCAGGTTGCATTCCTGCACCTCGTTCGCCTTGGGGAGGATCAGGGCTTTGTCAGTCTGGATGATCTGATGAACGTCCTGCCCGAACCCGAGACCTCGATTTCGACACTGGAGCGTTTTTACGATGGGCTGATGGCAGCCGGGATCGAATTTCTCGATGATGACCAACTTGCCACACGCAAGGTTGAACTCGGTGCAAATGGTGATGGAGAGGGTGAAGAAGAAGAGGACGAGATCGAACCAGCCGAGATCAGCGCCATGCATGCCATCGATTCGGGCGATACTATCGGGCTCTACTTGAGCCAGGTCGGACGGGTTCCGCTCCTCACCCGGGACGAGGAAGTGGAGCTTGCCAAGCGGATCGAGCGCGGCCGGAAAATGCGCAGCGAACTCGCTCGCGGCGGGTTGAACCCGAAACGGCGAGCGAGAGTGGAGGCGTTGATCGAGGATGGCATGGCGGCACGTGAACATTTGATTATGGCGAATTCACGGCTCGTCATCAGCGTCGCGAAAAAGTATGTTGGACGCGGCGTACCGCTGCTGGACCTGATCCAGGAAGGACACGTCGGCTTGATGCGGGCGGTCAAGAAATTCGACTACCGTCGCGGCCATAAATTCTCAACCTATGCCACCTGGTGGATCCGCCAGGCCGTCACGCGGCTGGTGGCTGACCACGGACGCACGATTCGCATTCCGGTTCACATGGGCGATCGGATCAATCGCATGCTCCGCAGCCGCCACCGCCTGACTCAGGATCTGGGGCGGGACCCGGGGCGCGAAGAACTTGCCGAGCACCTTGGCATCGACCCGGACGAGGTCGATTACATGCTGCGGGTCGCTCAGCGGCCACTGTCCCTGGAAAAGCCCACCGAGCAAGACAGCGATGCGGTCATCGGAGATTTCATCGAGGACGAAGAAGCCCCCGCACCGGAAGAGATCACCGTCCAGGAGATTCTCGAAGAGCGGGTGCAGGAAGTGCTCGAATCACTGCCTCATCGCGAGGCGCTGGTCCTGCGGCTGCGTTATGGTCTCGAAAATGGCAAGGTCCACACCTTGAAGGAAATCGGGGAGAAGATGGGCATCACGCGCGAGCGCGTCCGCCAGATCGAAGCCCAGGCGCTGCGCCGACTGCGGCATCCCGGCATGCGGCGTGAATTGGTGGATTTCGTGCATACCTAGGCTGCATGCAGATCCAATAAATCGAGCTTGCTAATGGAGCGGGCGTTGGCCAACGCCCGCTTTGTTTTGTCGTTTCTCGCAATCGAATTGCAACAATCAATGCCTTCTGGAGAGCATTCTGCAAGAAAGTGCTGGTAGGGTTATTGTGCAAGATGGCCACAACAGGCCGTCACAAACCCAAATGGAAACTGAGACGGTTTGAAAGGAGCGTCAAAATTATGGAAAACGGAAATCGCAAATCAGGTTCAGCAGGATCCTTCCTGCTGGGTTCATTGATCGGTGGTGCAGCGGGATATATCGCTGCCATGCTGCTGGCGCCTCGCTCTGGCGAGGAGACACAGGCCGAAATTCGAGCCCAGGCGATGGCACTGCGGCAGAAAGCCAACGAGGTCATGCTGGAAGGTCGACGATCACTCGATCAACAGGTCGATCGCGGACGCCATACTGTGGCCGATTGGCTTGAACAGGGTTCGGCCATTCTGGAAGAACGCGCCAAGGAATTGAGCAACTAATCGTTTTGAAGGAAACGCTCAAGCTCCACCTTGAAACGCGACGGGAGTGAAGCCAGGCGGGAACTTCGTTCGGCTTTGCTCCCGACCGTCCTTTGGAACAGCGTGCGTTAAAAAACAGCAGGCATAAAGAGGTCCACTACGATGTACCAGCAACATGGAGAAGATGCCAACGGAACGGAAACGGTCCTGCTCGTCGAACCCGATCACCAGCTGCGGCGGGTGATCGCCGTCTCGCTTGAACAGAAGGGGCTGCGAGTGCTGCAAGCCAGCGACACGGGTTTTGCGATCCGCCTGCTCGAGCGGGAGGATCCAGAACTGCTGATCCTCGATCTTAAACCCTGCGCCGGAACAGATCGCCTGGTGCAGGCCTACCTTGATGACGAGGACGACGAAAACCTCGCGCAGAGAAATCGACCGATCCTGGTCACCACGCTGGAACGCCCCGACAAGAACTGGCTGCAGGAGTTCAAGCCGGATGCGGTGATCTATAAACCGTTCGATGTCCGCTACCTCTACCGCCGCGTGATGGAATCCTTACAGGAGTAATGTGTGCATGGCCGCAAAACGAATGAAAAGAGAGGATGGTTCCAACGGCTCAGAACCCGAGTTCGCCAAGGGCGATTGGATCGTTCACATCGCCCACGGCATCGGGCAGATCGTACGGATTGAAAAGAAACTGGTGCGGGGCGAGAAGATACCCTGCTACCGGGTCAAAACGGAGGACAGCGTGTTCTGGATTCCAGTCGGTGCGGATGTGAGCGATCGCGTGCGGCCGATCGCATCCCCGCGAAAATTCAAACGCGTTGTCCGGCTGCTTGCCGAGCCGGGCGAGAAGATGGCCAAGATGCACAAGGCGCGCCGAAAAAGGATACGCGATCATACGCTCGATGGAAAATTGAGAACGACCGCGGCATTGATCCGGGACCTGTGGGCCCGGAAGCGACAGAAATCGCTCAACGATACAGAAATGCGCGCGCTGCAGAAACTCACGGACCGCTTTGTGAAGGAATGGTCCATCAGCATGGACATCCCGCAGGAAGAAGCACACAGGAAATTAAACGAGATCGTCATGACAGCACTGCAGGAGGAATCCTGAGGTGTCATCGATGACCGATCGTGATCGCCCACGCGGCGAAATCCCTGAAGAAGGAGGAACGAAGAATACGAACATGGACCCTAAATGGCCCGAAACGAAAGAACGCACCGAAGCGACCGAAAAGATCGACATGGAACAACTGCTGGAGGATTATGACTATCAGCCGCCCCGGCGTGGTGAATTCCTGCAAGGAGAGATTATCCATGTCGACGAAGACTCGATCTTGATCGACGTCGGCGCCAAGCGCGATGCCATTGTGCCGCGCAAGGATCTCAGCCGGTTGGCCGAGGAAGACCTGCAAAACCTGGAAGAAGGCGAGATCATGCCGGTGCGCGTACTCCGCTCACCGAGTCTCAGCGGCGACCTGCTGGTCAGCTTGACCAAAGGACTCGCGAAGGAAGACTGGGAACGCGCGGAAGAGATGCTCGAAACCGGCCAGGAGCAGGAATTCGAAGTTGTCGGCCGCAACCGGGGCGGCGTGCTGGTTCGATTCGGGTACTTGGAGGGCTTCGTGCCGAATTCCCATCTACCGGATGTGCGCTCGCGCGGCGACACGGAAGCCTTGCAGCGCGTCAAGCGCGACAGCATCGGAGAAAAGATGCTCTTGAAAGTGCTGGAGGTCGATCAAAAGCGCAACCGCTTGATCCTCTCGGGTCGGGCTGCGGAAAAAGCCCGACGCAAGAACCGTCTGGAGGAACTGGCTGCTGGCCAGGTGATCAAAGGCCGGGTGGTCAACACCACGGATTTTGGCGCCTTTGTCTCGCTTGGCGGAATCGACGGCCTCGTCCATCGATCCGAGCTGAGCTGGGATGAAGTCGACGATCCCGAGCAGGTTCTAAACGTTGGCGATGAAATTGAAGTGATGGTCAAAGATGTTGACGTTGACCGCGAACGGGTCAGCTTGAGCCGTAAAGCACTTATGCCCAGCCCGTGGGACGAGATTACGGAACTTTATTCCGAAGGCGACCTGGTGGAAGGGATTATCAGCAACGTCGTCCACTTCGGCGCCTTCGTCACGTTGCCGGATGGAATCGAAGGGTTGATCCACTCGAGCGAAATGGACATTGTCGGACCCGGAACGCCAGATGACCTGGTGAAATCTGGCGACCGTGTGCTCGTGCGCATTCTTTCCATCGAGCCAGACCGGCATCGCATGGCCCTCAGCCTCAAGCAGGTGAGCTACGAAGAACAGATGGCGTGGATGGAAGAACGCCGGGCTAAAGAGGAGGCTGAACTGGCTGAAGGAATAGCAAACGAATCCGAAGCTTCGGCGCAAGTGGACACACCGCAAGAAGAAATCGATCAGCCGGAAGCTGCAGCGGATGGGGAGGAGAAGGTTGAACTGAGCGAGGAAGAGGCGCCGACGGAAGCGGTGCAAACTGCGCCGGAGACCGATCCTTCACAGGAAGCGCAGGCTGAAGACTGAGCCCGTATCAACCCGGGCATTCCGTTCAGGTCCCGGGAGAAATCAACATGAACATGGGCCCCCGGACGACAACGTCCAGGGGCTCTTTTCATTTCGAATGCTGCCCCCTGCCGTGTGTTTCCAACTGGCGTTGGGCTTGCCGCAGCCGGCCTGCTTCATGCTTGATCCGGTCCCATGCCCATTCCACCCGCTCAACCTCACCGGCTGTTTCCGGTCGTTCACCGTAGCGAACCCGGTTGTAGGCCTCGGTCATCCAGCGTGCCTCCTCCCGGGCGGCCGGAAACAGCTGCCAGAGGGTCGGCAGGAACTCGAGCGGCGTCTCGGTCGAGGCGCGCGGCGAACCGAGCCTCATGCAGAGCCGCATCAGGCGGGCATACAAACTGCGAATGCGAATCGCGCCCAGCAGGCCTCGTCCGGGGCGCAGATGACCAAGCCGTTCAGCAAGCTGCTGCAAGCCGTCTTCCAGCCGGCGCGAGATGAGATGGATGGCATTCCGGCGGCTGATACCTGCCCCCTGCTCTGCCGAATCGTCACCACCAAACCATGGGATTCGCCAGCGGCGTCCAAACCAGTAGAAGAGGAGGCTGAGAGGAAAAAGGCTCGCCAGAGCCAGAATCCAGGGCTTCCAGGGGCTCATATCCGGCATCGACTCGAATAAACCCTGGATCAACTTGCTCAGATCCACCAACAAGTGTGTGACAAACGAAAACAGCTCCGAGATTTCACGCCCCATGCTCTGCAGCAGCGGAGAGGCATTTACCTGCTGCTGGAACCACGGCCAGATGAGCATCAGCACCAGCAGCAGCGGGCTGACAAGCAGCGCTCCAAGGATGAGTGCGACCCGCACCAGCAGCGTGACCCCGAATGCGGTCCAGGTGGCCGGGAAACCGGAGGCAAATCGTCCCAGCAGGAGCGCCAGTGCCTCCACGACCAGGACCGAGAGCAGGATCCCCAGGATCCACGGCGGCGTGAAATGGGTATTGCGGCTGCCGCGCAGCCGTCCCAGGGATGACGCCCGAGCCGCCCCCAGCGCCACCAAACCGGAGAGCAGGAAGATCACCAGGCCCGCCGTCAGGCTCTCCGCTTCGCCGAATCCCATGAAGGTTCCCAGCAGTGTCAGCATGAAAGCCGCCAGGCTGAAACTTCGCAGGGCGACAGCTGGATCGATCCAGCTGTGTGCAAGCGAGACCGCCCGGTACCAGAGATAAGCCGATAGCCCCGCCAGGATCAGCTCGGCCGGGATCAAAACGCGCGGCAACTGCATTTCTGCCCGGATGCGACCTACGGGCGCCAGGAGATGAAAGGGTGCGGATGGATCATAAGAAGCCTGCAGCAGCACCAGGGTCGCGATGAGATAGGCACTGAAAAGAACAATACGTCGGTAGGCCGGCTTCAATTTCATCAGGAACATGAAACGGGCCAGCAAGTAGGCTGCAGCCATGTTCAGCCCGAAGGACAGGTAAACGTTCGGCAAATCGAGCTGCACCTCTGCGGGGCGGAAGGAAACATATCCGATAGATACCCAGCTCAGCTCGAGGCTGATGAGCGCGACGGCGCTCAGCTCACGCCAGGGCCGAAGATGGAGGGTTCCCAATCCCTGGAATAACGCAATCCGCTCGTTGGATTCGGCGCTTGCTCGGTCTGCGCTCATGGAGCCGTCCCCATCGTTTTAGAACCCTCAGGGTACAGCCTGCATCTGCTGACTCCGATCACCCCGCCGCAGGGTATGACGGATGCGCTCCCAGGAAGCTTCCACCGATTTGACTTCAGCTTCCCGCTCAGGCAGCTCGCCGTAGCGGACCCGCAGATACGCCGCGGTGATGGTCGTGAGATCAGAGGCGGAGCCCGGCATCCTGATCAATAAACGTGCGAGGTACTCGAGGGGAGTCTCCGACGGTTCGCGCTTGAGATCCTGCCTGGCCAATGCTCGCAGGAGCCGCAGGTAAATCATTCGAATCCTGGCAGCCGCGAGCCACCGCCCTGCCGGCTGAAGGGTACCGGCGTTGCTCGAGCCCATCCTCCCCGGCCGCAGCAGCTCGCGCAGGGCATGCAGGAGTGATCGTGTGTCCTGGCTTTCTACCTCGGGGGCAGTTCGCCATTGGCGGCCGGCACCCCTGCGTCGCAGGATGGCTGCAAGAATCAGCAGCGCCAGCACGATCCCGAGAACCACGCCGATCCAGACCAAGATCTTCCCCAGATCCGCGGCCCAGGCCGGCGATTGAATTTCCGTCCCCAGCAGCTCCAGCTGCTCGCGCGCCTGCTCGCCCAGATTCAGCTCCGGAACATCGCTGGGCCGGGCCGAGGTAAGCCCGATACGACCCAGGAACAGGTTCCAAAAACGGATGATCAGAAACGCGATCGGTTCGAGCACGATCAGGACCAGATCGAGCACCCGGCGCAGTGTCACACCAAGCAAAAACGCCACCGCACGCGCCAGTGGTCCACCCACCAGGGTTGAGACTGCCGCTGATACTGCCAGCAAACCAAGTGCCGTTCCACCCACGCCCAGCAGCCAGCTGCGCTGGAAGGGGACCCCCCGGCCGCCCCGGAGGTGAGACTGGGCCGAGAGCCGGGCGCATCCCATCGCGAGCAGCCCGCTGAATAGGAACAGGAAGAATGCCGCCAGCGGCAGTGGATTGGAACCAAAGGTCGCGATCAAGCCGACCAGCAAGAAGATCAGGATCCCTCGCTGCAGCGATCGCCGGACAACGAGCGGCCCGATCCATCGTTCCCAGCCGACGATGCCGCGCCGCCAGAGGTAGATGCTCGCGGCAATAGTCCCCAGCGATGCCACCAGCGTGTCACCATCTTCGATCGCGCCAAGAAAGGCCGGGATCACGCCTGCAAGCGAAGGTCGTGGATTGACAAAAATCAGCCATCGCAATGAGATCATCGTTGCCAGCAGCAGCCAGGTGATCAGCACGATCCGCTCGGGATTGGATTTGAACTTGAACCATCCCAGCAGTGTGGCGAGCCCGAAGCTGCCCAGCGCGATCAGCATGAAGATTCCCCACGCCCCGCCTGATGCATGCGGATTCGCGAGCAGGGACCAGGCTGGCACGACCCAGCTGATATGGAGCCCGAGCCAGGCTACGACCGTCAGCAGCTGCCAGAGGTTGAACTTCGCCTCGGGCGGCCGGGTGGCGGCCATCGTCCGGTCCAGATTGTTCACCGACGGCCTCGCAGCGCAGCTCCCAGAGGCGTTTCGTGTTCGTCTGGAATCTGGCCCTGGAAGGGTATATGGGATACGGGGATTCCCGGAAGCTGAGGGGGGTCGTCCGGGGATAGCGAGAGCAAACGGATGCCGCGACCGCGCTTTTTCAACCGCAGTAGCGTATCCTGCAGTTCCGGTGGTGTGATCGCGGTCACCACCAGCAGGCTTGCCCCATAAGGAACCTTGGGCATCTCGCGAATTAAAAACGTCTCAAACGGCACCATGACCAACGGCGTAACACCGGCCAGCGCCTCCAGCAGTCTGCCCAGCTGGCGAGGAGATCGGCCCGGAGGGATGTTGAACGGCCGGTCCGAGTGGGCCAGGCTGCCGTTCGAGATCAGGCCCACCTGGTACCCCTCTTCCATGAAGTACTGGACGAGGGTCGCAGAAACGCTGATTAGATACTCCAGCAGCTCCGGATAGACGCCTTCCCAATGACGCTGAAAGGTGCTGGCATTCATGCACACCACGGCCACCTGGGCTGCAGTTGGCTGGTACACCTTGACCTGCAGTTTACCGGTGTGGGCGGTGGCCGGCCAATGCACACGCCGGAAGCCATCTTCCGGCTGGTAATCACGCACACCGATCGGCTGGTTGGGATCTTCGAAGATCTTTCGCCGAGAGCGGTGGTCTCCGAAGGGATCATGCGCCGGCAGATCAAGTTCCTCGATCGGAAGCGTCTGCGGAAAAACGGTCAGATACTCGCCCCGCTCCGCCTCGGACGTCTGTTCATACATCCCGAAAATGTCTCCCGACTGCATGCGGACCGGGCCCACCCGATAGACCCCCCGCCGTCGGTAAAGCAGTGAATAGCTGCGGCGCTTGGTTTCAAACCAGCGCAGGTTGAACACGTTCGTCAGCAGGCCCTGGTCGGGGAGATGGGATGGTGCGAGCGAATCCTCCTCTTGCGGCGCGATCGCCAGTGGCCACGGATCTTCCACGCGCAACCAGGAGAGCGGAAGGATTTTCTCATTCTCCACTTCGATCGTCAGCGGAACCTGCTCGCCCGGAAACGCCCGCCGGTAATATGGTTTACGCCGGTAGTGCACCGCGTACAGCGCGCGTGACCGCCACCACGAGGTGATCGCAATCAGAACCGCCAGCGTGGCGGAGAGCGTGGTCAGGAACGGAATGCGAAAGACCGCTCCGATGACAAAGATCAAGCCCAGCAGCGGCAGCCAGCGGTCCGGGGTCATCTCATTCTTCGACCGGCACCGGGACGGAGTTGACGATATCCTCGACCAGCTCCTCCGGCCTGCGGCCGCGGAGCTGCGCCTGGGGGGAGATCATCAAACGGTGGGTGAGGATGACCGGCGCCAGCCGCTTGACGTCGTCCGGGAGCACATATTCCCGTCCCTGGATGGCGGCCCAGGCCTGGCTGGCCTGGTACAGCGCCAGCGTGGCGCGTGGACTGGCGCCGAGTTCGATCTCTTCATGAACTCGCGTCGCACGGGCGACCTTCACGATGTAATCGCGTACGCTGACCTCCACGCGGATGCCCTTGCGCTCCTCCTGCATCTGCAGGATCTGCTCGGGATTGGTCACAGCCTGAAGCGATTCGAGCGGATCGGATCCCTGGAAACGATCCAGGATCTGGGCTTCTTCAACCTCGCTCGGATAGCCAATCGCCAGGCAGAGCATGAAGCGATCGATCTGGGCTTCCGGCAGCGGAAACGTCCCTTCGAGTTCAACCGGATTCTGCGTGGCAAGCACCAGGAATGGTTTGGGCTGGGGATGTGTGACGCCATCGACGGTCACCTGGCGCTCCTGCATCGCCTCCAGCAGCGCCGACTGGGTGCGCGGGGTAGCCCGGTTGATCTCATCGGCGAGCACAACCTGGCTCATCACCGGCCCGGGGCGGAACTCGAACTCCTGGGCCTTCTGGTTGAACCAATTCAATCCCGTGACATCGGAGGGGAGCAGGTCGGGCGTGAATTGAATTCGCCGGAAGCTGCAGCCGAGCGAGGCCGCCAGCGTCCGGGCCAGGGTCGTCTTCCCAATGCCGGGCACATCTTCGATGAGAATGTGGCCGCCGCACAGCACAGCGACCAGCGCCAGGTTGATCGGCTCATCCTTCCCGACGATCACCTTCTGCACGTTCTCTCGCAGTATGCGGGCGGTTTCCGTGATCATTTGCACCTCGAAATGGACGATTTGAATATGGGCATACACTATACCAGACCTGAACGCGAATCGTTCAGATCCGTCCCATCCGATGGGAAAGAGCAAAAAATCGGAGATGTGTGGGAGGGTACTACGCTACGTAGCCGGGGCGGTGTAGTTTTTCGGCCGCCTCATTCGTCATCGGGATGGTGACCGAGATTCGTGTGCCGTGACCGGGTTTTGAATCGATTTTCAAAATACCGTTCACGAGCTCCGTGCGCTCGTAGAGGTTGATCATTCCGAGGCTGCCGCGCTGTTCGTAGTTGGACTGCACGCTTTCAACATCAAAGCCGACACCATCATCCTCGATGCCAAGCTGGAGGATATCGCCGCGCCGCTTGAGCCGAACCCAGATATGCTTCGCCCTGGCGTGCTTGCGGGCGTTGCTGACAGCCTCCTCGACAATGAAGAAAATCACGCCTTGCTTGCCGAGCTCCATGTCCTTGACGGCGTCGTCCTTGGCTTCCACGATTACGTTCTGGTCGTGATTTTCGAGCATCTTCTCGGCCAGCTGACGCAGCGCTTCAACCAGGCCATCCGATTCGAGCACCAAAGGCCGCAGTGTGAAGAGCATTTGGCGGATCTCTTTTGTGGTCCGCCGTGCCAGCTCTTCGATCTTGAAGAGTTCTTCACCGGCCTTATCCGGATCGCGTTGGACCAGCCGGCGGGCAAAATTGACCCGCATGGCGATCGCGCCAATCGATTGGGTTGGACCGTCGTGTAGATCGCGCGCCAGCTTGTGCCGAGCGTCTTCCTGAATCTCGGCGATGCGCTCCTTCTCCTGTTCGAGATCACGGTAGAGGCGGGCGTTTTGCAGCGCGATCATCGCCTGGTGAGCGATGGCTTCCAGCACCTCCACCCGGTCGGGTGAGAAGAAGCGTGCATCGGCATGACCGAAGATCAGCACACCGTATATCTCGAGCCCCACGACAAGCGGAATACAGATCGCGACCGGAGAATTGTGAAAGGCAACGAAGCGCTTCAACTCCGGATCGCTGCTCGGATTGCTGCACATGCCCGGTTTGAGGGTGGTGAGTGTCTCACCCAGCACACCGTACTGCCCAGGAAGCGTGACGCGCAGATCGGCCTGCGGCAGACCGCGCGCCGTGGCGACATACATGTGGTTATTGGCAAACATCAGCAGGGCGCTGACCAATCGTGAATCCTGTGAACTCTCGAGGGCGCTGTTGGCGAGGTCGAGCGTCATCTCGAGCACACGCTCATAATTGAGGGTCGCGTTCAGGTTTGCCGTTTCGACCAGAAGCGAGCGCAACCGATCCACCTCGCGCTGGAGGCGGGCGATGATTTCCTGCTCGCTGCCGTTTCCATAATTCGCCAAGGCAAAATCCCCTTCACGATCTCGACGAAATCGATCGGTCAACCAGCCAACAAGCGGAAAAATCGAAAGCAGGCTGACAATCTCTGCTGCAGATAGTTTCGGGAGCAGCGCTCCGATGAGCATGCCCGGTGTGATCAATCGTATCTCATTCCTTCGCTGGGAGTGAGCCGGCCCCCGACAGACGTATTGTACTCGCGAGACTAGTCTGCTCCCAACGCCACCATTACGACCGGCCGGTATGCACCAGCCACGACGGGTTTTTCCTGCCTTTAGTATGAGCGATCTTACGCTGGTTTCCCCTTACAGTCCCCCTACAAATGATCCGATCGACGGCCCTCCAGGCTGGAGGGTGGATTTCGGCTGAGCCGGTGCAGGAGCAGGATCGAGATCACGAGCAGAAGCAGGCTGACGACCTGGGCCGCTCGCAGCGAACCGGCCAGGATCAGACTGTCGCCTCGAAACGCTTCCAGGAACAGCCTGGCTGCGGACTGCAGCGCGAGCAGCACCACAAAGTGAGCACCCGGGGTGGATCGTTGTTTCTGCAAACGCAGGATCACGAGCAGGATCATGCACGATGCCAGAATTTCATAGACCTGCGAGGGATGCCGCCGGGCCCCCCACAGTTCGATCGACCACGGCAGTGAGGACGGGGCTCCAAATGCATCCCCGCTGGCCAGGTGAGCGAGACCCAGTGCAATCATGAACACGGCCAGCCCCGGAGCCAGCGCGTCGAGAACCACCAGCATATTCAGGTGCTTGCGCTGAACATAAACCAAGCCAGCAAGGACGCCAGCGATGAGACCCTCAAATCCTGACAGGGTGTTCGGATCGAGGGCGAAGAGAGCCAGCGGCTGCTCCAGGTACAGGTCGAGAAATCGCAGCGCGTACCCCAGTCTTGCCCCCAGCAGGCCAGCCAGCAACCCGGTCATGATCAGATTGGTGATGCGCTCGGGCGCGAGGTCCCACCGCGAGGCCGCCTTCTCGGAGGCCAGGATCGCAAACCAGATCCCGGCCAGGAGCAGCAGTCCGGGGAATTGAATCGCCAGCGGTCCAACCTGCAGCACCGGGAGCATTATTCCGCCTCCGAAATCAGCGGCATCAGAATCGAACGCAGCGTCGTCTCGCTCAAGGGCCCACCGACAACCACCTCCCGAATCACGCCCATACGATCTACGAAGAATGTCGTGGGCAGGGCCCGCGATCGGTAGATCCGGCCGACTGAGCCCTCCCGGTCGAGAAGAATCGGGAACGTCAGCCCATACTCCCGCACAAAGCCTTCGACTCGGGTCTCGGTATCCTGGGCCGTCATGTTCACCCCGAGCACAGCCACGCCCTGTCCCTCCATCTCTTCATACACACGCTGCAGGGCGGGCATTTCAGCCCGGCAGGGTGAACACCATGAGGCCCACAGGTTGATCACCACCACCTGGCCGCGCAAAGAATCGAGGCGGATGGTGCTCGAATCCAGGGTGTCCAGCGTAAAGTCAGGAGCGAGAAAGCCGGCCCGTGGACTGGGGATCCTTCCCGCCGTCGTGCTGCCATCGGGTGCGGCACTGGCTGCGATCCAGCCCGACCCTAAAAGGGTCACGAGCAGGATCAAGAAGGCTGCATGGCGCGGGGATTCAATCCAGGTCAAGAAACGCTTCATTCGACGGGCTCTTTCGTAGAAAGGGGCGCTGGCGCGCTTCGTTTCGCATGACCGGCCCAAACACGGGCTCTCTCAATCATGGGCGTATGCGGCTTCGAGCCCGTGCTGGACGAGCATCGCTTCCTGCCGCATAATGTCATCCGTCGGCCCATCTGCGACGATGGAACCACCATCGATCACGATGGTTCTGCCAAGCAGATCCGCCACCATGCGCATGTCATGCGTGGCAATCAGCATCGTCTGCGGGAGTCGGCGCAGCAGCTCGATCAGGTCACGCCGTGCCCGCGGATCCAATCCGGCGGTCGGCTCGTCCAGGACCAGAATTTCCGGTGCCATCGCCAGAACGCTGGCGATCGCGACACGCTTCTTCTCACCGCTGCTCAGGTGATGCGGCACCCTGCGTTCATATCCATTCAAGCCGACGGCCGCAAGCGCCTCACTCACCCGTCCGTGAACGCGTTCGGAATCAAACCCCATGTAGAGCGGGCCGAAAGCGACGTCATCGAAAACCGACTGGGAGAAGAGCTGGTCGTCGGGATCCTGAAACACGAGCCCTACCGCAGCCCGAATCTGCCCGAGGTTGTCGTCTTCGACGGCCAGGCTGCACACCCGCACTTCACCCTGACCGCGCAGAATTCCATTCAGGTGCAGGAGCAGCGTGGATTTTCCCGACCCGTTGGGTCCGACCAGCGCCACTTTCTCCCCGGGCTTGATAAACAGATCCACCCCTCGCAGCACGGGCGTTCCATCGGGGTAGTCGAAGAAGAGATCCTTGACATCGATCGTGTGATGCATCCACTAACTCCAGATACCGGCAGCGAGAATGCCGGCCAACGTTATCCCCAGCAGCAACAGCGCATTCCAATCCCGGGCGGCCATCACCGGCCGCTCCAGCAGTTGAATCTTGCCTCTGTAGCCGCGCGACGCCATCGCAGCGTACACGCGTTCGCTGCGCTCGAGGGAGCGCAGGAAGAAGCTCCCGACCATCATTCCAGCCATCCGTCCCTGCCACAGAAGCCCCGGTGGACGCTGGCCTGGTAGATGCGGACTGCGCGACGCGCGCGCCCTGAGCATCCGCAGGACTTCATCGCCCAGGACGAAAATATAGCGAACCATGAATCCGATGACAGCAACCAGCACGCCCGGAATGCCCAACGATTGCAAGCCCCAGAGCAGTTGAGGGATGGATGTGGTCGCGCTGAGCAGCACGCCGGCCTGAACCGCCAACCAGGTGCGGAGCAGGATCGTGGCAAATCGAACCACTCCGGTTGCCGTCACCGTCCAGCCCAGGCCGGGTATGACCCAGATCGATGGTCCAGGCGTGATGAACGGAATCGGAATCGCCGCCAGCACGAAGGGGATGGCGATGAAAGCCCCCCGCATGGCATAGAAAGGGCCCAGTCCTGACACGACCGAGAGCAGGGTCAGACAGGCCAGGACAAGCCCGAAAGCGGCCCAGGCTCCCTGCGGCAGGGATACGACCGTCAGGATGATACCCAGCGCATATAAAAGCTTGACGCGCGGGTCCAGATGGTGAACCAGACCCGCGCGCGGCTGATAGATATCGGTCAGATCGAAGTGCAATGAGCTACCTTTTTCGCTCGAGCCGCAGCACGCCCCGGCCAACGACCCATGCCAGGCCAAAGACGATCAGCGTTCCCAGGGCAACGGCTGCGATCGTCGTCAGCGCCGCGCCGTGAATGATGGGAACCGTATAATCGGGCAGCAGCGAGTAAAGGGGTTCGGCGGCTCGCTCGAGAAAACCGCTTTGCCCGGCCACGTACTCCAATCCATCGGGGTGCGGGGAAGCCAGCGGTGAGAAGGCTGCGATCAGCAGCGCGATCAGCAGGCCTGCCAGGACGAAGGTAGCCCCTTTCCGTCCCGGCGCCTGCTCTCCGGTGCGCAGCACTTCCGGCCGGCTGGCTTGCAGCAGGCCGACCGCTCCGCCCGTAATTAAGCCCTCCCCGACTCCAATCAGGGCGTGCACGCCGGCCATCGCTGGCAGGGCGAACTGCAGCGGCGAGGTTCCGGATAGCGCCAGCTCAACCGAGGTGGCGAGCGCGCCGATCTCGACCGAAAGCCATGCGGCCGCGAAGGAAGCGGCCACGCGTGCTGTCGGTTTCTCGCCAATCCAGCGCAGCAGCAGGCGGTAGCAGGCGTAGCCTGCGAATGCCGTCAGCACACCCATGTTGATGATGTTCCATCCCAGCGCCAGCAGGCCGCCATCCTGAAAGAGCAGCGCCTGCACGCCGATGACGGAGGTCATGATCAGGGTGGCCGCCCACGGACCGAGCACGATGGCCGCCAGCGCGCCGCCCAGCAGGTGGCCCGATGTGCCGGCCGCGATTGGAAAATTGATCGCCTGGGCGGCGAAGATGAAAGCTGCCAGGATGCCCATCAGCGGCACCTGGCGCTCTCCCAACTGGTTTCGAGTCTGGCGGATGGCCACGCCGATCAAGATAACAGCCAGTACCCAGCCGACGATCGCCACGATCGTTGATAGGAAGCCGTCGGGAATATGCATCGCTGCGGGTGAGTACAGCATATCGAGTTCTCCTCCGTTATTCGGTCTTCGCCTGTTCTTCGCGGCATTTGGCGCACAGGCCTTCCAGCGTCAAATGATGGATGTCGATTTCAAAATCTGCTTCCCGCTGAACCAGATTCTGGAGCGGTACCAGTTGCTGGGCATCCAATTCTCCAATCGCGCCACAGGATCGGCAGACCAGGTGGGCGTGCGGGTGGGTGCCGTCGCGCAGCGCGAACTGCAGCGGTTCCAGGCTGGTTGAAAACGTATCGATCATGCCGGCCTGCTGCAGTGATTCGACCGTACGGTATACGGTCGTCAGGTTCAAGCCGGGCAAACGCCTCTGCGCTTCCTGATATACCTGCTGCGCGGAGAGATGTCCGCCCATGTGGGCGATGGTTTCGAGGATGATCGTGCGCTGGGCTGTGACCCGGTACCCGCGCGCTCGCAAGGCTTCCGCCAGCCGCTTGCCACATGACATAGCAACACCCTTTGCACCTGCAATCTTTTGCAAGAATATCACAGGGAGCGGCGGCGGGTCAAGGCACGCTGGACGAGAAGCGGGGTGGGCTGCAGCCCACCCCGCGTGGATCGAGGTTCTTGATTTTTGAATTTACGATGACAGGGTGCGAATGTAGCTTACCAGCTCCCAGATCTCACGCTCGCTGAGCAGCGTGCCCCAGGAGGGCATCAGCGAGTTGAATGGATCGAACGATCCGCCCTCTGAAATGCGCCAGAACAGGTACCCATCGCTGAGCGTGGGCATTCGAGCCGAATCGGTCAGGTCACTCGGCATGGGATCGACCCCCGCACCGGCCGGTCCATCACCCGCTCCCTGCGGTCCATGACACTGGCTGCAGAGCGAGGCATAGGCCTGGCTGCCAGCCGCGATCGCTTCCGGGTCGCCGGCAAGCGGGTTGACCAGGTCGCGATATTTCTCGGGCACCGCACCGGGCTCCGCCCCTGCCGGGCTATCAGCAAGCATCGCCTCACC
>JBJYWH010000095.1:0-17548 GCA_046259355.1 Anaerolineales bacterium | reverse complement strand
AGCAGACGTAACCCCGGAGCGGCGGCACGCATCCAAGTCAAAGGAAGGAGAACATCATGGCCAAGGACACGCTTACCATCCACGACAACCGCACCGGGAAGGAGTACGAGCTCACCATCGAGAATGAAACCATTCGGGCCAGTGATCTGCGCCAGATCCGGGTCAATCCCGATGATTTCGGCATGATGAGCTACGACCCAGCCTATAAAAACACCGCGTCCACCAAGAGCACGATCACATTCATTGATGGCGATAAGGGCATCCTGCGCTACCGTGGCTATCCGATCGAGCAGCTGGCCGAGAAGGCATCTTTTCTCGAAATCGCCTACCTGATCCTGTTCGGCGAACTGCCCACGCGTGAACAGCTCGACAGCTGGGTTTTTGACATCACCCACCATACCTTCCTGCACGAGAACGTGAAGGACCTGATGCAGGCCTTCCGCTACGATGCCCATCCCATGGGGATGCTGATCTCATCCGTCGCGGCCCTTTCCACGTTTTACCCGGAAGCGCGCAACGTCGACGATCCGGAAAACCGTCTCTATCAGATCAAACGCCTGATCGCCAAGGTCCCGACCATTGCGGCGTTCTCATACCGCCATATTCGCGGCCTGCCCTATGTGTATCCGGACAATGACTTGAGCTACACGGGCAACTTCCTCAGCATGATGTTCAAGATGTCGGAGGCAAAATACGCCCCCAACCCGGTGCTCGAGCATGCCCTGGACGTGCTTTTCATCCTGCATGCCGATCACGAACAGAACTGCAGCACGAGCACCATGCGCAACATCGGCTCGGCGAAAGCTGATCCCTACAGCGCGCTGGCCGGAGCTGCCGCGGCGCTTTATGGACCGCTTCACGGTGGTGCCAATGAGGCCGTGCTGCGGATGCTGGATGAAATCGGCGATGTCAAGCATGTTCCCGAGTACGTCAAGCGGGTCAAGGACGGAGAATTCCGCCTGATGGGTTTCGGCCACCGGGTGTACAAGAACTACGACCCGCGCGCCAGGATCATCAAGGACGTTGCCGACCAGGTTTTCGAGGTCACCGGCCGCAATCCGCATCTCGACATCGCACTGGAGCTTGAGCGCATTGCGCTGGAGGACGATTACTTCGTCTCGCGCAAGCTCTACCCGAACGTCGACTTCTACTCGGGCATTATCTACCAGGCGATGGGACTTCCGGTTTCGCTTTTCCCGGTGCTGTTCGCCATCGGGCGCACCGCCGGCTGGCTGGCGCAATGGCAGGAGATGCTGGAGGATTCGGAACAGGCCATCGCCCGTCCGCGCCAGGTTTACCTGGGCGAGGACCAGCGCGATTTCGTGCCGATCAGCAAGCGCTGAACGGCACACATCCCACAACGCCATCCCGTCGCAGGGGCGGAGTAACCCCTGCCCCGGCTCTTGTTTCGTGATGGTTTTCTTTCGGGGCGCACGGTCGCCCGCCCCGGAAGGATGATCCGAGCTCAGTAGAACGTATGTCCGCAGGGGCACGGTGACGCCGTGCCCCTGCGTCGTTTTCCGCTTTCCGCCAACCAGAGGCGAACGCGAACGCCTGCCGCATCCCCGGGAGTGAATTTCGTTTTCCACCGGCTGCACAGGACGGTGCATCGTGCCTCTGACTGTCGGCAGCCTGCACCGGGGAATTGGTCGCTTGATCAGGAAACACTGCAACTGTTGAATTCGGGTAGGAATGGTGCATTAAGGACAACTTACCATACCGATCCGTGACTTTCTCCACTATGGGATTCAAGGTCCGCGAAGCATCATCTAAAGAGTTCCTGACGTCGGGAAGTGGGAGTGTGTTGTAGTGCGGGATACCGGCCTGGCCGAGAATCCCCTTTCCATTTTAGCGGTCACCCAGGGTAGATGGGGAGAGCGGATTGCGCAGAACATCGCAGAAACTGCCCCATCCACATGGATTATCCATACCTGGGCCGCTCCGCGCGTTATCCCCCCGGTCGTCGATGACCCTGAGGAATTTCTGCCCGACTCGCTGCCCGCGGTGGATTTGATTCTGGCATTGGGCGATGTGCCCGGATTTGCACAGCTCATCCCGGAGATTGCCCGGTTGAGCCGGGCGCGCGCCGTGCTGGCTCCGATCGATCGCAACGCCTCGCTCCCGGAGGGCCTGGCCAGCCAGCTGGCCGGCTGGCTGGAGGCCATGGGCGTGGCGGTCGCTTTCCCCAAACCTTTCTGCTCCCTGACGGAAGAAAGCTACAACCGCAAACCGCTTGTACAGCCCCTGGAAGACGGAATCTTGAAGCAGTTTGCGTCGCATTTCGGCCGCCCGAAGTTCCATATCGAGGTCGAAGATGGACGGATTTGCGCGGTCGAAGTGCTGCGGGATGCAGGATGCGGGTGTGCCTCGCACGTTGCGGCGGGCTTGATTGGGTTGCCCATTGATGAAGCGATCGAAGAAGCCGGAATGCTGCACCACCATTTCCCATGCCTCGCCGATATGGAGCAGGACAACCACTACCGCGACACGCTGATGCATGTTTCCGGCAACTTTCTCAAGGACTCCATCAAGGAAGCTTTGGAACCATACCTTGATGTCAGGTACATTCGTCCACAAGGCCGCCATGAAAATTGATCGAAGGAGGACGATTTAATGGAAGAGCTCATTTTGAATATGCCGGCAATGTACGGCGATCACCATGTGCTGAAGGTCAGAGCGGCACTTGAGGACCTGGAGGGGATTGAGGAGATCTACGCCAGCGCTGCCTGGAAGCAGCTCATGGTTTCCTACGATCCCAAGCAGGTCAAGCCGGCTGAAATCGAGAAGGTCCTCACCGAGGCCGGCTACCCACCCAACGCGGGCGAACCACCGATGCTTGTGCACCTGACGAACATCAAGCGCGACCCGCAGTGGGAGCTGCTCGGTGTACGTGTAACCGAAACCAACCCCGCGGATTTGAAGTAGTCCGACGAGTTTCGGCATTCTAGGGATGGAGGAGTATTTCTATGGCTAAGAAAGTACGTGCACCCGAGGAAGCGAGCCGCGACCCGGCGACGATCGAACTCCTGGAGTTGGCCTGCAGCGGTGAATACGATACATCGTTCTCGCGCGCCGACAGCATGGCCCCTTGCCCGATCGGCAGCGATGGACTGTGCTGCAAGGTCTGCAGCCAGGGACCCTGCCGGCTGGTGAAGGAAGGCCAGGTGGGCATCTGCGGCGCCACGCGCGAAACGGTTGCGGCGCGGAACTTCGCCCGCATGGTAGCTGGCGGCGCCTCTGCGCACTCCGATCATGGCCGCGACCTGGCCTACACGCTGCTGGCCGCCGCCGAGGGGCATGCACCGGATTACAGGGTGCGCGATGCCGCCAAGCTGCGCGAGATGGCTCACTACCTTGAGATCAAAGCCGACGGCAAGGAGATTAACGACCTTGCCCGCGAGGTGGCACTGGCCGCGCTGAATGAATTCGGCAAGCCCACTGGCAAGATCACATATCTCAAGCGCGCCCCGAAGAAGCGCCAGGAAACCTGGATGAAACTCGGTGTCGAGCCGCGCAACGTCGACCGCGAGATCGTCGAGATGATGCACCGCACCCACATCGGCAACGACCAGGACGCCGAGCACATTCTCGACCACGCCTTGCGCACCGCGCTCGGCGACGGTTGGGGCGGCTCGATGCTGGCCACCGACCTCTCGGACGTGCTTTTCGGCACGCCTGGCCCGGTGGCTTCCCAAGCCAACCTGGGCATCCTGCAGAAGGACCAGGTCAACATCATCATTCATGGCCATGAACCAACGCTGTCGGAAATGATCGTCGCTGCCGCCCAGGACCCCGAGCTGATCGAGTACGCGAAGAGCAAGGGCGCCGGCGGAATCGTGATGGGCGGCATCTGCTGCACGGCCAACGAAACCTTGATGCGCCAGGGCGTGCCGCTGGCTGGCAACTTCCTGCAGCAGGAACTGGCCATCCTGACCGGTGTGGTCGACGCGATGGTGGTCGACATCCAGTGCATCATGCAGGGCGTCGTCAAGCTCGCCGATCAGTTCCACACCGCGATCATCACCACCTCGCCCAAGGCCAAGATCACCGGCGCGACCCACATGCAGTTTGAAGAAGAGCGCGCCATGGAAATCGCCAAGGAAATTGTGCGCACCGCGTGCGACCGCTACACCGAGCGCACGGGCGAGGCCCACATTCCGGACATGAGCGCCGAGCTGATCCCCGGTTTTTCACACGAGTACATCAACTATGCGCTGGGCGGAACCTACCGCGGTTCGCTGCGCCCGCTGAACGACGCCATCATGTCCGGCCGCATTCGCGGCGTGGTGGCCAACATCGGCTGCAACAACGCCCGCGTCTGCCACGATGAGCTCCACCGGCACGTCGTCACCGAATTCATTAAGAACGACGTGCTCGTCGTCGAAACCGGCTGTGGCGCGATTGCCAGCGCCAAGCAGGGCTACATGCGGCCCGAAGCCGCACTCGAGCACGCCGGACCCGGCCTGCGCGAGATCTGCGAAGCGGTCGGCATTCCCCCCGTGCTCCACATGGGCTCCTGCGTCGACAACTCACGCATCCTGACCGTGCTGGCCCAGATGGCCACCGAGGGCGGCCTGGGTGAAGACATCAGCGACATCCCGGCGGTGGGCATGGCACCGGAGTGGATGAGTGAAAAAGCCATCTCCATCGCCACCTACTGCGTCGCCTCCGGCGCCTACGTCATCATGGGCCATTCCAGCCCCGTCTCCGGGGTGGAGAAGGTGATGGAGATGATCAGCGACGGCTGGGAAAGCAAGGTGGGTGGACGCCTGGAATTCACGAACGACGCGGAAGAAATCGTGCGCCGTTCACTCGCCCACATCGACAAGAAACGAGCCGAACTCGGCCTGCCGGAGTACGCCCCCGACAACTGGGGCAAGAGCGGAGACTGGCGCATCGGCGAACTGGTTGAAATGCCGCTGGCCGAGAAGATCGGCGCCGTGTACGGCAATTCGGCGAACTAGGGAGGCTGCAGACTATGTCACGGTACATTGCTACTCGGGCCATCAAGGGAGCGAACGCGATCGTTGCCGAAGCGCAGGCGCTGTACCAGCGCGCGCTTCAGGAAAAAGGCCCCGATACCGCTCTCGCCTTCCCCAACACCGCCTACTACTTGCCTGTCATCCTGGGCATGCTCGGGCATGAGGTATCCAAGATCAGCGACCTGGAACCCGTGCTCGACCATGCGCTTTCGCTGCTGCACGCCGCGCCGGACGGTTCCCTCTGGACCCCCTACCTGGGCGAGACGCTCGACAGCGGCATGGCCACGCTGCTGGCCGAAGAGGCGATTGAAGCCATCCGTTTTGCCTACGGGCAGGAGCCGCAGTCCTACGCCGGCCTTGAACTCGCCGGCGCGACGTCTTTCACCAGTCCGGACGGCAATGGCGGCGGCGAGCACGCGAACGGCCACCTTAATGGGCCGATTGATGATATCCAGCTGCGATCCTGGGGCATCCAGCTCGTCGACGGGCGCATGCCTGGCTTCGCCGCCATTGTCGGCGCAGCCCATTCGAACGAAGCCGCGGTCGCCATCGTGCGCGAGCTCCAACAGCGCAACATCCTGACGTTCCTGGTCGGCAATGTCAATGGACGCTCGGTGATCGACCAGCTCGTCGAAGAAGGCGTCGAGATGGGGTATGACACCTATATCGTCCCCTTCAGCATGGACACGATCGGCGCCATCTACCCGCTGGGTTTTGCCACCCGCTCCGCGCTCACCTTCGGTGGGTTGAAGGGAGGCCAGTGGCGCGACATCCTGCTGTACAACAAGAACCGCGTGTTTGCCTTCGTGCTGGCACTGGGTGAAGTCGACGATGTGAAATACGCAACGGCAGCCGGCGCGATCTCCTATGGATTCCCGGTCCTGGCTGACACGATCATCCCGGAGATTCTCCCGACCGGCATCACCCAGTACGAGCATGTCATTTCCATGCCCTGGAATGAAATCGAGGGCGAGACCGAAGCCGAAAAAGCGCGCAAGTTCATCCAGAAAGCGATCGAGGTGCGCGGGGTCAAAGTGAAGATCTCCGAAGTTCCGATCCCCGTGCCTTACGGGTCGGCCTTCGAAGGCGAGGTCGTGCGTAAGGCCGACATGCGCGTCGAATTCGGCGGCAAGCACAGCCGCGCGTACGAATACCTGCTCATGGCTGACATGGACGAAGTTGAGGACGGCAAGATCGAGATCGTCGGCCCGGATTTCTCCGACGTCGAGTCCCAGGGCGCGATGGACCTCGGCATCCTGGTCAAGGTTGCCGGCCGCAAGATGGAGAAAGACTTCGAACCGGTTCTCGAACGCCAGATTCACTACTTCATCAACGGCGCCTCCGGCATCCAGCACATCGGGCAGCGCGACATCGCCTGGATCCGCATCAGCAACAATGCGGCCGATAAAGGCTTCGATCTGAAGCACTTCGGCGAGATCCTGCACGCCCGCTTCCATGATGATTTCGGCAGCATCGTCGACAAGGTCGAAGTCCAGATCATCACCGACTCCAAGCTGCACGAGGAGTGGCTGGCGAAGGCTCGCGCGGCCTACGAGGAGCGCAACGAGCGCATGGGCTCGATGACCGATAAGAGCGTCGACGAGTTCTACTCCTGCACGCTGTGCCAGTCCTTTGCTCCAGACCATGTCTGCATCGTCAGCCCGGAGCGTCTCGGCCTGTGCGGTGCCTACAACTGGCTGGACTGCAAGGCCTCCTTCCAGATCAACCCCACCGGTCCCAACCAGCCCATCAAGAAGGGTGAAAACCTCGACCCGGTCAAGGGCTACTTCACCGGCGTGAACGAGTTTGCCAAAACCGCCTCCCACGGCACAGTGACGGAAGTCTCGATGTACTCGATCATGGAGAACCCGATGACAGCCTGCGGCTGCTTCGAGTGCATTGCCATGCTCATCCCGGAGGCGAACGGGATCATGATCGTCAGCCGGGAGGACACCAGCATGACTCCGGCCGGCATGACGTTCTCGACGCTGGCCGGCATGGCCGGCGGCGGTCTGCAAACGCCCGGCGTGATGGGACATGGAAAGTTCTACATCCTCAGCCCGAAGTTCATCTCCGCAGACGGCGGATTCAAGCGTGTGGTCTGGATGTCATCGGTGCTCAAGCAGCAGATGGCGGAACAGCTCCAAGCTGTCTCCGAACGCGAAGGTGACCCGAACCTGATCGAGAAAATCGCCGACGAGACCGTCTGCACCGATGTAGAAGGCCTGATGGCGTATCTGACCGAAAAGGGACATCCCGCGCTCGAGATGGACCCGATGTTCTAAATCCCGACCGCCCCGGCCTCGTCTCCGGCCGGGGCGCCGGGTTCAAATGTCGCAGACGGAGGAAATTGAACCCATGACGATTGAAATCCCGAAGGAAAAATGGTCGGGGCGTGTGCGTGAGGTCACGCTCGGCGCGACATCCGCGGACGGCGGCACGCGCGTTCAGACACTGACTGTCGGCGGAGAATCGACCCTGCCCTACCTGTATTTTGAGGGTGAGATCCCCCATCCACCGGCACTGGCGATTGAAGTGCACGATCGCAAGCCGGAAGACTGGTCGCCGCTGCTGCTGCAAGCCTGGGGCGAGGCCGCGGAAGATCCGGCCGCCTGGGCGAAAGCCGCGGAAGAGGCCGGCGCCGACCTGATCTACCTCACGCTCGGCCTGACGAAAGCCGACGGCGAACCGAACACCCCCGAGAACGCCCGTGCCGTGGTGCGCTCGGTGCTTAAGGCAACCGGCCTTCCGCTGGCTGTCACCGGAACCGGCCAGGCCGAAATGGACAACGAACTGATGGTCGCCGTGGCCGAGGAGGGCGCCGGCGAACGGCTGCTGCTCGGCGTATGTGAGGAGGGCAACTACCGTACGATCGTCGCCGCAGCATTGGCCCACAAACACCTGGTCCAGTCTCGCACGCCGATGGACGTCAATCTCTCCAAGCAGCTGGTGATCCTGATTAACGACATGGGGATGCCGCTCGAACGGATCATCATGGATCCCACGACCGGTGCGCTGGGCTATGGCATTGAGTACGGGTATTCCGTGATGGAGCGGCTGCGGCTGGCTGCCCTGCAGGGTGACAAGATGACCCAGCAGCCGATGATGGTCACCCCCGGCGAGGAAGCCTGGAAGGTCAAGGAATCCAAGGTCGGCGAGGGTGTCCCTGAAGAATGGGGTGACTGGGAAAAACGGGCCCTCGAATGGGAAGCGATTACGGCCACCTCACTCATCCACTCCGGCGCCGACATTCTGGTGCTGCGGCATCCGGAGACCTTGAAACGAGTCAGGTCAGTCGTCAAAGCCCTGACGAATGGCGCGTGAGGTGCGGAGGTAGAACATGGCACTTTCTGGATTGGAAATCTACAAACTTCTCCCGCAGACGAACTGCAAGGACTGCGGTTATCCTACCTGCCTGGCTTTCGCCATGAAGTTGGCTGCCAAACAGGCTGAACTGAAAGACTGTCCTCATGTCAGCGAGGAGGCAGCCGCCAAGCTCGAAGCGGCTTCCGCCCCGCCGATCCGGCTGATCGAAATACAGGGCAGCGACGGCAAACTGGCTGTAGGGAATGAAACCGTCCTCTACCGGCATGAAAAAACCTTCTACCACAAACCCGGCTTGTTCCTGCATCTGGCCGATACGCTCGATGCCGGGGAATTGAAGGAAACCGTCGCCAGGGTTAATGGGTTCCACGTCGATTACGTGGGCATCGACCTGCACATGGATGGTTTCGCAGTCGAAGCGGCTTCTGGCGACTCCGGTACTTTTGCCGAAGCCGTCGCCGCCGTTCGCGCTGGCTCCGAGCTGCCGATCATCCTGATAGCCCCCGATCCTGCGCTGGCGAAAGCCGGCCTGGAGGCGGCCGACGGCCAGCCCCTGCTCTACGCCGCCGACTCCGATAATTGGCAGGCGATGGGCGAACTCGCCAAGGGCGCCGGCGTCCCGCTGGCTGTGCGCGCCCCCGACCTGGAGGCGCTCAACGACCTGACCGAGAAGATGAAGGGCCTGGGCCTGGAAGACCTGGTGCTCGACCCGACAACGATCGGCTATCAAGAAGACCTGAATACCTACACCACGCTGCGGCGGCTGGCGTTGAAGAAGAACATGCGCTCGCTCGGCTTCCCGATCATCAGCTTCCCCGGGAGGCTTGCGGGCGGGGATGAAACGCTGCTTGCAGCCCAGTACATCGCCAAGTACAGCGGCCTGGTCGTGCTCGACCACTTCGACCCGGCGACGGCCTATGCCCTGCTGGTCCTGCGCGAGAACATCTACACCGACCCGCAGAAACCGATCCAGGTCCAACCGGGTCTCTACGAGATCAACAACCCCGACGGCAACGCACCGCTGCTGGTCACGACCAATTTCTCGATCACCTACTTCTCGGTCGCCAACGAGGTCGAAGGATCGGGGTGGCCGGGCTGGCTGCTGGTATCGGATGCCGAAGGCATGAGCGTGCTCACTGCCTGGGCCGCCGGAAAGTTCGACGCCGAGCGGATCGCCAAAGATGTGAAAGCCTTCGGGGTGGAAGAGAAGGTCTCCCACAAGAAGCTGATTCTGCCCGGTCATGTCTCCGTCCTTTCGGGCGAGCTCGAAGAAGAACTGCCCGGATGGACCATCATGGTCGGACCGCGTGAAGCGGTCGACATCGCTTCCTTCCTGAAGACGATGTGGTCAAACGGAGGCGGCTAATCCGGAAGGAGCAGACCGATGACGGTGAGAATATCGCAGCTTCGGAACGATCCGTACCTGGGCTACGACGCAGAACTTGTCGCCCGGACGGCCGCGGCCTGCCTGCAGTGCCTCCCCCCCGCACCCTGCACCCTGGCCTGCAGCCGGAACGCCGACATCCCTCAGGTCATGCGCCTGGCAGGTCAGGCGGCCTGCGAAGGGCTGGCGCTCACTCGCTGGTTCTGGAGTGAGGAACGCGTCGAGGCCGCACGTATCACGGACGAGATCTGCGACTCCTACAACGGATAAAATCACCGGGGCGGCATGGGTCCATGCCGCCCCGGCCTAGGTAAGAAATTTGGCTTTACACAAAGTAGTGATCCAGCCAGCCAATGTCACCTGCGAAGTGCCGACGGGCACGCTCGTCTCGGACGCCGCGCTCCAGGCCGGCCTTGAACTGGCCCAACCCTGCGGCGGCCAGGGACGCTGCGGCCGCTGCGCCGTGCATGTCGAAGGAAGCGGCGTGCGCCGCCGTTCCACAATCCGCCTTTCGGCGGATGACCTGGCAGCAGGCTGGGCCCTCGCCTGCCAGGCGGTGATCGAAGGCGACGCCGAGATCACGATCCCCGAGCAGGAGCGCATCGAACGCCGCCTGGTCACCGAGCAAACAGCCCGTAAGGTCGAAGCGCCTTTTACGTATGATCCGGCGACCATGCAGCCGCTGCAGGCGCTGCGGCTCAAACTCGACCCGCCCTCGCTGGATGACTACCGGGACGACCTCTCACGGCTGCAGGACGGACTGAACACGATGGGATACGCACCGCTGCAGATCCCGTTATCTCTCCTGCGCCAGCTGAGCCCTGCCCTGCGCGCCAGCGAATGGTCGCCCTACGTGCTGCTCGAATGCGAGCAGCCGGGCAGCGGGCCGGCACGCCTGATCGAAATCGGACCGGCACCGATCGAGCCCATCGGACTCGCCCTGGATATCGGCACCACGACCGTGACAGCCTACCTGGTTGATCTCTCCAGCGGCCAGGTCAAAGCGACGGCGGCTGAATACAACGGCCAGATTGCCCGCGGAGAAGATGTGATCTCACGCATCATTTACGCCGGCAAGGGTGACGGCCTGACCGAACTGGGCAAGCTCGTACGTGAAACGTTCAGCACTTTGCTCGAACGCCTGCAGCGCCGGACGGGTATCGAATCCGGCGGGATCCATAAGCTGACCGTCACCGGAAACACAACCATGATGCACCTCTTTCTGGGCATCCCCCCGGAGAACATCCGCCTCACACCGTACATTCCTGCGGCCAATCAGCCGCCAACCTTCATGGCGGGTGAACTGGGGCTGCCCATCCACCCCCTGGCCTCGGTAGATTTCCTGCCCGGCGTGGCTTCGTACGTGGGCGCGGACATCAGCGCTGGGGTTCTCGCCTCCGGACTCGCAGACAGCGATGCACTGACCCTCTTCATCGACGTCGGAACCAATGGGGAGATCGTGCTCGGCACGCGGGACTGGCTGCTGACCTGTGCCTGTTCTGCCGGACCGGCTTTCGAAGGGGCCGGGGTGGTGGATGGTATGCGCGCCACAGAAGGCGCCATCGAGGAAATGTGGGTGCATTCCAGCACGTATGAGCCCACCTACCGCGTGATTGGCGGTGGGGCGCCGCGCGGCCTGTGCGGCTCCGGCCTGATCTCGGCCCTGGCAGAACTATTCGTGACGGGGGTGATCGATCGCGGCGGAAACGTCAAGCTCGACCTGGATACGCCGCGCGTGCGCATGGGCGAACACGGTCCGGAATATGTCATCGCCTGGGCTGATGAGACCGAGACCGGCCGCGATATCGCCCTGACCAAGGTCGATGTGGACAACCTGATGCGGGCCAAGGCCGCCATCTATGCCGGCTACAGCGTACTGGCGACGAGCGTCGGGGTTGACCTGGCCGATCTTCAGCAAGTGCTTGTGGGGGGTTCGTTTGGCAAGTACATCAATGTCGAGAACGCCATCAAAATCGGCCTGCTGCCGGACCTGCCCTGGGATCGGTTCCACTTCCTGGGCAACACCTCCGTGCTGGGGGCTTATATGGCGCTCCTTTCACGTGAGGCCCGCAATCAGGTTCGGGCGATGGCCGAGCGCATGACCTATGTTGAACTTTCGGCTGATAACACATTCTTTGACGCGTTCACGGCGGCGCTGTTCCTGCCCCACACCGAGATCAACCGCTTCCCGAGCGTGGCCGAGATCTGGGAGCGCCAGGGGGAAACCCGGCCGCAGGTTGAGAATCAAAGCGAGACGTAGCAGGTAAAGGTAGAGGAGCTGGTATCCATGACGAAGACGATCGCATTGGCGGGAAAGGGAGGGACGGGGAAGACGACGATCGCCGCGCTCCTGATCCATTCGCTGCTCAAGAACGTGCCGGGGCCGCTGCTGGCCATCGATGCCGACCCATCCACCAACCTGCATCTGGCCCTGGGATTGAGGATGCCCACCACCGTCGGCGAAGTACGGGAGACCATGGCTGCAGAAGCGCAACCGGGACAGCTCGGTGTGAGCATCAGCCGTCACGACTATCTCACCCATGAAGTACAGATGGCGCTCGAAGAAGGTGAGCAGGTCGACCTGCTGGCTATGGGCCGCCCGGAAGGGCAGGGCTGCTACTGCGCCGCCAACCACCTGCTTCGCACGATCATCGACGATATGGGACGGCATTATCCTTATGTGGTGATCGATAACGAAGCCGGCATGGAGCACATCAGCCGCCGCACGACGCGCGACGTCGACCTGCTGCTGATCGTCTCGGATCCGACCCTGCGTGGGATAAAAGCCGCCGAAAGCATCCTGGAGCTGTCGCGTGATATCGGTGTCAACGTGCTCAACCGCTGGCTGATTCTCAACAGGGTGATTGCCGACCTTCCGCAGCCGCTGCAAACTGCGGTGGACGATATGGCAATTGAAGTCGGCGCCATGATTCCAGCCGATCCGAGCGTCAACGAACTCGACGCGCTCGGCCAGCCGTTGATTCGACTCAACGGCGATTCGCCGGCCGCGCGTGCCATTGAAAAGCTGACCGAGTCGATCCTGCGCACGATATAGAGTGTGCCTCCTGGATTGGGGGGCACCGAGGAGAAGATCCATGTACAAGATCGGGGAAAACATCCACATCATCTCACCGCGTGTAAAGGAAGCACTGGCCGAGCGGGATGGGGCATTTTTCGTCGAATTGGCTCGCAAGCAGAAGGAAGCCGGGGCGGATGCCATCGACCTCAACATCGGGCCGCGCAAGAAGGACGGACCGGAGGTCGTCGAATGGCTGGTTGACTGCATGCAGGAAGCTGTGCCCGGCACGACCATCTCCTTCGACACCACCAACCTGCCCGCCATCGAGGTCGGCCTGAAGCGCTGGGGCTCGAATGCGATCATCAACAGCACCTCCGCCGAGGAGGAACGGCTGGCCAGCGTGCCGCCGGTGGCGGCCAAGTACGGCAGCAAGTTGATCGCGCTGTGCATGGAGAAAAGCGGCATTCCCGTAAGTGCTGATGCCCGGGTCGCGATTGCGATGGAGAAGCTGATCCCGCGCGCCGAAGAGGTCGGAATGCCGATCGAGAACCTGCTTGTCGACCCGCTTATTCTCACGGTCTCGGGCTGCCAGGAATACGTCCCGGAGGCGATCGAGACGGTGCGGATGCTGAAGATGGTGGCCGACCCGCCACCCATGACCGTCGTCGGCCTCTCGAATGTGTCGAATGCCGTGCCGAACGAGATGCGCCCGCTTTTAAACCGGGTTTACATGGTGATGCTGATGGCGGCCGGTTTGGACGCCGCGATCCTCGATCCGCTCGACAAGAAGCTGATGGGTGTGATCGAGGCGGTCCAGACGCGTGATGACAGCACGCCGCTGAAGGCGCTCTATTTGAAGCTCTACGACGCCGTCGCAGCGATGGAAGAGCTCCAGCCCGATCAGGTCGACATGTCCGATCCGGAACAGGCGGCGATCTGGAAAACGGTGCAGGTGCTGCTGAATAAGGTGATATACACCGACTCCTACCTGCAGTTCTGACCAATCAGGGCCTCGAGCAAATCGAGGCCCTTTTTCATCCAATTAGTACGGCATTCGATGCCGCGAATGAAGGAGGTTATGCCCATGGCCGAAAAGGCCCAACCACTCAACGTGGAGGAACTGCTGGCCAAAGCCAAGCAGCCTTCGGCGGACGCGATGGTGCTGCATCCCTTCTACAAGGGGAAGGTCGAGGTAGCCCTGAAATGCTGCGTGCGCGATTTCAACGACTTCGCCATCTGGTACACGCCCGGCGTTGCGGCGCCTTGCCGGGCGATCGAAGCCGATCCGGAACTGGTCTACGAGCACACCCACAAGGGCAATACCGTGGCGGTTGTCTCGGATGGCACGCGCGTGCTCGGGCTGGGAGATATCGGGCCGAAAGCCGGCCTGCCGGTGATGGAAGGCAAGGCGCTGCTCTACAAGTACCTGGGCGGGGTCGATGCCTGGCCGATCATGCTCGATACGAAGGACCCAGACCAGATCATCCAGACCGTGTTGATGATCCAGCCCGGTTTTGGCGGCGTGAACCTGGAGGATCTCTCCCAGCCGAAGTGCTTCCGCATTCTCGACACGCTGCGCGAGCAGGCCGAGATCCCCGTCTGGCACGATGACCAGCAGGGCACCGCCACCGTGACGCTGGCTGGCTTGAAGAACGCGCTCAAGATTGTCGGCAAACCGATCGACCAGGTCTCAATCACCTTTGTCGGCTCAGGTGCATCGAACGTCGCCTGTGCGCGCCTGATCTTCTCCTCCGGCGCCAACCCGGCGCTGTGCCGCATCGTCGACAGCAAGGGCATCCTGCATAAGAACCGCGAGGATCTCGAGCTGCGCAAGGCGGAATATGTCGATAAATGGAAGTTCTGCCAGATCACCAACGAGGAGGGGCGCGAGGGTAATGCTGAGGACGCGATGCGCGGCGCCGATGTGGTCATCGCGCTTTCCAAGCCCGGGCCGGGCACCGTCCTGCCCGAGTGGATCAAGGGCATGGCGAAGGACCCCATCGTTTTTGCCTGTGCCAACCCGGTGCCGGAAATCTGGCCCTGGGAGGCGGCCGAGGCCGGGGCGGCAGTGGTCGCTACCGGGCGCTCCGACTTCCCCAACCAGGTGAATAACTCGCTCGGTTTTCCAGGTATCTTCCGCGGGACGCTGGATGTGCGCGCGACGACCATCACCGATCCGATGTGCATTGCCGCAGCCGACGCGCTGGCAGGGATGGCCGAGGAAAAGGGCCTCACACCGGAATACATCCTGCCCAACATGGACGAATGGGAGGTCTTCCCGCGCGAGGCAGCCGCGGTCGCGGCAAAAGCCGTCGAAGAAGGCCTGGCACGCAAACCGATGACCTATGACGAGGAACTGAAAAACGCCGAGCAGATTATCCGCCGCTCTCGCAATCTCACAGCGATGATGATGGATGAGGGTTTCATCGCGCCGTGCGGTGGCTGACGCGAGGGAAGGAGAGCAAACCATGTATGACTTGATCATCCTGGGCGGCGGTCCTGCCGGACTGACCGCCACGGTCTACGCACTGCGCAAACGCCTGAACGTGCTACTGATCACGCGCGACCTGGGCGGCAAGACCAACTACCACCTGCAGCTGCCCTTCATCGAGAAGCATCTCGTGATTACCGGCGCGGAAGTCGTAAGCCGCTTCGCGAACGAGGTCGAATACCTCGAGTTCTCACGCGTCTTCGACAAAGCCGAAAAAGTGGAGAAGACCAAGAAGGGCTTCAAAGTCCTCACCCGCGAGGGCGGTGAATACGAATCCAAAGCCTTGATCGTGGCCACCGGCGCACTGGGACGCTTGATGAAGATACCGGGCGAGAAGGAATTCATGATGCGCGGCCTGTGCTACAGCGCCGTATCCTACGCTCCGCTCTTCATCGATCGGGACGTGGTCGTGATTGGTGACACGCATCTCGCGCTGCGGTCAGCCGCCGAGCTCGCACACATTGCCCACAAGGTTACGCTGGTTGCACCCTCCCACGGCGACCTGGAGACACCGCTGGGGCGGAATGTGCTCAAGGCGGACAACGTGCAGGTCATGGAAGGTTACCGCGTGGCTGAAGTCAAGGGCGATGAGTACGCCCGCCGCATCGTCGTGAAACGGGACGGGGAATCCAGCGAACTGGAAGCGGACGCATTCTTCGTCGAACTTGAACTCGAACCGCAGTCAGAGATCGTTGCGGATCTGGTTGCGCTCGATGAGCGCAAGCGCATCATGATCGATGGGCGCAACCGCACTTCGACGGCCGGCCTGTTCGCGGCCGGCGATGTGACCGATGTCATCGCCGAGCAGGTCCTGATTTCGGTCGGTGAAGGTGCGAAGGCCGCGCTTTCAGCCTACGACTACCTGCTGCAGCTTTAGCTCAGCACATTCTCGGAGATCCTGTATCTTTTTCCAGGAAACACATGTAGGGGCGGGGTAACCCCGCCCCTACAGTGATTCAACGTTAGGGAAAACGAGCCAGACCACGATCTATCGTGTCCTGCCGTTGGCCGTTTCTTCGTCGTTCATCCCCCGCCTAATAGGGTTTTGAAGTAGCGCTTCGGAGTGAACGGCTGACCGGACAGCAGTTCCTGGACTCTGAAGACGCGTGCCGACAGCCACACCGCCAGCACGGCCGTCAGCGCCAGCAGCGAGACCGATACCGCCAGCTGCCAGGCAGGAACGCCACCGATCGTCAGCCGCATCACCATCCCCACCGGGGCTGTCAGCGGGAACAGACTGATGGCGACCGCCAGCGGTCCGTGCGGCGCCTCGATCGCGACAATCGCCAGGAAGTACCCGATGAACAACGGCGAGGCCACCACCCAGGTCGCAGCCGAGATCTCCTTCAGGTTCGGCACCAGCGCGCCGGCGCCGGCCATCAGCGAAGCATAGACGGCGTACCCCAGCACGAAATAGGTGATCGCCCAGAAAACGACCGAAGCGGGAATTTCAAAACCGGAGGGCAGGTTGAGAGTCGAGCCTCCGACGCCCAGCGTCAGGTAACCGGAGACGAGCCACGACGCGGCCGCCAGAAGCGCGGCCAGGCCCAGGCCGCTGATCTTCCCCAGCAGCAGCTGACGCGGCGAGGCTGAGAGCAGGAGCACTTCCATGACTCGATTCTGCTTCTCCTTGCTCACACTCCGCATCAGGATGCCCGCACCATTCATCAAAATCACAAAGAAGATCACCGTCACGAACAGCGGCAACATCCGCAATACCGGGTTGGATTCGCAGTACGGCCCCGGTCGTGTGCAGACCCCCTCCAGCCCTTGCTCGGCGGAGAGATCCGTCACCTGCAGGTCCATTGAATTCCAGACCCGCTGTGCGATTTCGGGATGCCCCAGGAACATGTTGTACGTCATGGCCCAGCGAATAGCCCAATCCTGCTGGTTCGATGAGAAGGGCGTGAAGTCTTCCCGCACGTAGGTGATCAACCCGGAAGTAAGGTAGTCGGGGGGAATCACATAGTAGCTGCTGATTTTTCCAGCCTGCAGGGCTTCCTTCGCGGTTTCGAGCGTTTGATAGCGGACGAGAATTCCACTGGGAATATCTTCCGGGATCACGCGCAGCAAGCCGCTCTCATCAATAAAACCTTCCGCTTCCAGCTTCGGGGCAGCCGTCTCTGCTGCGGATCCGGCTGCGCTCTCGGCAGTGAGCCGGCCGAACAGCGCCAGTCCGAGCATGGCCGCCACGGGCATCAGAACCCCGAAGATCAAGAATGAGCGGCGTCCGATCGTGGTCAGCAGTTCGTGTTTCAGGATCAGGAGCGTCTTCTTCATACCGCACCCCCCGCTTCCAACTTTCGCTCCCGGCCGAAGATATCCCGCAGCCTGGTTCGCTGGCCGAT